>NZ_JBIAPU010000006.1:0-376723 GCF_042888465.1 Streptomyces sp. NPDC002888
TAAGCGGGAAGCCTGCTTCGAGATGAGTATTCCCACCTCCTTGAGAGGGTAAGGCTCCCAGTAGACGACTGGGTTGATAGGCCGGATCTGGAAGCACGGTAACGTGTGAAGGTGACCGGTACTAATAGGCCGAGGGCTTGTCCTCAGTTGCTCGCGTCCACTGTGTTGGTTCTGAAACCACGAACAGCCCCACGTGCCACACGTGGTGCGGCTGACAGTTTCATAGTGTTTCGGTGGTTATAGCGTGAGGGAAACGCCCGGTTACATTTCGAACCCGGAAGCTAAGCCTCACAGCGCCGATGGTACTGCAGGGGGGACCCTGTGGGAGAGTAGGACGCCGCCGAACAATCTTTGAGAAAACCCCGTGCCATTCGGCACGGGGTTTTCTGCGTTTCAGGACGCCCGCACCAGTCTCGTGTCGTACGCCAGAATCACCGCCTGAATGCGGTCCCGGGAGCCGGTTTTCGCCAGGATGCGGCTCACGTGGGTTTTCACCGTCGACTCGGCGAGATGGAAACGGGTGGAGATCTCGCTGTTCGTCCAGCCCTGGCCGATGACGGTGAGGATTTCGCGCTCGCGTTCCGTCAACGAGGCCAGGCGGGGGTCGGTGTGCGGGGAGGCGTCCTGGCGGCCGGTCGGCAGCAGCTCGACGTAGGCGTCCAGGAGGCGGCGGGTCAGGCTCGGGGCCACCACCGCGTCTCCCGAGGCCACGGCACGTATGCCCGACAGGACGTCCTCCGGGAGCGCGTCCTTGATGAGGAAGCCCGAGGCACCGGCGCGTAGGCCCGCGTAGGCGTACTCGTCGAGGTCGAAGGTGGTGACGATCAGGACGCGGGTGCGGTGGCCGGCGGAGATGATGCGACGGGTGGCGGCGATGCCGTCCAGGCCGGGCATGCGGATGTCCATCAGGACGACGTCGGGATGGAGCTCGGCTGTCATACGGACCGCTTCGGTGCCGTCGGTTGCCTCGCCCAGCACCGTCAGGTCGTCCTGGCTCTCCAGCAGCATGCGGAAGCCGAAGCGCTGGAGTGGCTGGTCGTCGGCGATGAGGACGGTGGTCACTGCGGGGTTTCCTCCGGTAGGTGCAGATGGATGCGCCACCCCAGTTCGGGGTGCGGGCGAGGGCCGGCCTCAAGTGTGCCGCCGTACAGGGCGGAGCGTTCGCGCATGCCGGGCAGGCCGCGGCCCCGGATGTCGTCGAGCCTGCCGCCCCGGCCGGTGTCGGTGACGGTGACCGTGACGGCGCCGAGGGGGTCGTAGGACAGGATGACGTCCGACGTGGCGTCGGGGCCGCCGTGTTTGAGGGTGTTGGTGAGGGCTTCCTGGATGACGCGGTAGACGGTGAGCTGCCGGCCCGGGGAGATGGCCGGGGTGCCTTTGACGGTGGCGGTGACCGGAAGGCCCGCGGCCCGAACGCCGTCGAGCAGCTGGTCGAGGTCGGTGAGGGTCGGCTGGGGGGTCAGCTCGAGGTCGGCGGGGGACTCGTCGCGCAGGACGTCCAGGAGGCGGCGGAGCTCGCCCAGGGCCTGGCGGCTGGTGGTCGCGATGGCGTCGAGCGCCTGGGCGGCGCGTTCCGGGGACTTCGTGGCGGCGTAGCGGCCGCCGTCCGCCAGGCCCGTGATGACGGAGAGGTTGTGGCCGATGATGTCGTGCATCTCGCGGGCGATGCGGGTGCGCTCGGCCGCGGTGGCGAGGCGGGCCTGCTGGTCGCGTTCGATCTCCAGACGGCGGGCGCGGTCCTCCAGGGCCTCGGTGTAGTTGCGGCGGGTGCGGACCGCGATGCCGATGACGGCGGCCGTGACGATGGACATCAGCGCCGGGACGATGTCCTTGTCCATGCTTCCCTGCGGGTGGCGGACGGCCATCACGGTGAACGGTGTGAGGACCAGGGCCGCCGTCCACCACAGCGCGCGCTGGGGTCGGCGCAGCGCGATGTGGTAGATGACGAGCAGCTGGAGCAGGGCGGCCTGAAGGGCGGTGCCGGACCAGCCATTGACGAGTGAGACCGGCGCGATGGCGAGGAGCACGGCACGGGGGTGGCTGCGTCGCCAGAGGAGGGGCACCGAGAAGCCGAGGCTCATCGCGAGGACAAGCCAGTTCGGGGCGTCGGTGTCGCGGGCGACGTTGCGCCAGCCGCCGCTGTAGTCGACCAGGGCGGCCGTCACCCAGAAGCCCGTGAGGAGCAGGTCCCACACCAGCGGTCGCCGCTCGTCGAAGGAGCGCACACGTCTCATGAGGCGGTGGGCGTACTCGGTGAGGGGCTCGGGTGTCTGCTCCTTCGGCACGCTGTCCATGGTGGGCTCTCGCTTCGCTGTACGGCGTCGGTCGGCGGCGGTATATCGGGTGAGGGTGTCGTACCTGGGTACTACGGTGGCCGACATGAGCACCGTGAGCGCCCAGGGTCATGTCAGTCATGTCGTCCGTTCCATACGTGCCGAGGAGTGGGCGGCCGTGAAGGAGCTGCGGTTGCTGGCGCTGCGGGACCCGGTGGCATCGATCGCCTATATGGAGACGTACGAGGAGGCCCTCGGGCGGCCGGACTCCTTCTGGCAGGAACGGGCCGCCAGGAGTGGTGAGTCGGGGGCCGGCGCGCGGCAGTTCGTGGCCGAAGGGGCGGACGGGGCGTGGGCCGGGACGCTGACCGTGCTGATCGAGGAGCCGGGGACGACGGACTGGGCCGGGTTCCCGGTCGACCGGCGGCAGGGGCATGTCGTCGGGGTGTACGTGCGGCCCGAGCACCGCGGGAGCGGGCTGACCGAGGCGCTGTTCGCCGCGGGCGTGCAGTGGGCGTGGGAGAGCGGTGCGGAGCGGGTGCGGCTCATCGTGCACGAGGACAACGGGCGGGCCCAGGGCTTCTACCGCAAGGTGGGATTCGGGCCGAGCGGGGTCACCGTGCCGCTGGCGGACGGGGACGAGGAGTGCGAGTTGGAGTTCGTACTCGAGAAGGGCTGACGGCCCGGCAGCCGGGGGCTACACCGGGAGTTCGTCGTGCGGCCAGCGGGCGCGGCCCTGTTCCCGGGACCGGAGGAGGGCCAGGGCCGGCAGGCCCCGGTCCGCCCCGGTGGCCAGCAGCTCCGGGAGTTGGGGAAGCGGAGCCACTGCGGCGACGTCGTCCAGGACGAGGGTCAGTGGTGGGTCGAGGCGACCGGAGGATGACCGTTCGGCCATGCGCCGGCCGCGCTCGACCACGCTGGAGACGAGGGCCGTCAGGAGCGGCATCGCGCCGGGGTTCGACCTCGGGTCCTCGATGGATTCACCGACCACATAGAGCGTGCCCCCTTCGTGCAGGAAGGAATCCAGGGAGAGGGCATCAGTTCGGTTCGGGGTGCAGGCTTCGCGGATGTTCACCGTGGAGAGGGCGGACAGCGCACGGGTCGTCAACTCGTGCGCCATGTCCCGGCGTTCCGGGTGGGCGGTGAGTGCGGCTTCGAGTTCGCCCGCCGCGCCGGGGGCGGCCTTGGGGCTCGTACGGAGAGTGCGTACGGCGTCCTGGATCTGGGTGCCCTGGGACCAGCGGTGGACGTGGCGGATGGTGCGGCCGTCGATGGCGGCGGCGTGGAGGTAGCTGCGCAGGAGTGTCTCGGCGGTGTCGCTCACCGCTTGGTCGAGGCGGGAGGTGGGGCGGACGGGGGTGAGGAGGGCTGCCGCTCGCTGTACCGCCGTCTGCTTGTCCTCGCAGCCGGCCGTGGGGGACCAGTGGAGGCGGGCGGGGGTGTCGCAGAGGTGCGTGGGGTCGTAGAGGAGGACGGGGCCCAGTTTGGAGCGGGCGTCCTTCGTGTCCTGCCAGAGGGCCGGGTTGGAGGTGACTACGAGGGCTGGGCCTGGCGCGTCGCGTACGGCCTGGGCCGCGGTGGTGTAGCGGCTTTCCCTTGGGGCCACGAGGATCTTTTCCCATCCACCCACCTGTTCGCCGCCGACCGGAGAGGTGAACGCGTGGGGCTGAGGCGCGGGTGCCGTCGGCGTTGAGGGGGCCGTCGGGTCCGGGGTGGGTCTGGGGGACGGGACCTCGTGGTGGGGTGGGGTGCCGTGGCTTTGTGGGGGTGGGAAGTCGTGCGGGGCCGGTGCGGTCGGCGGCGCGCTCTGGCGTTCCGTGGGCTCCGGCGGCATCGTCGCGCCCTTCGCCTCCGTCGCACCCTGCGCCTCCGTCGCCCGTTGGATCGCCCCCGTAGCCCGTTCGATAGCCGCTGTCCGCTCCGCACGTCGTCCCGCCCGTACCGCGCGCCACCTGGCGAGCGTGCCCATCACGAAGATGGTGAGGACGACCAGGATCATCAGCTGGCCGATGACCAGGCCCCAGAACAGGCCGTAGCCGGAGAGCTGGGCCGGCGGGGCGTCCGGCCAGGCGCCGGTGAGGTCGTGGGGGCGGCCGATCAGGTGGCGCATGGCCAGGGGGGTGCGGGTGAAGGTGACGCCGGTCGGCCAGGAGCCGTGGGAGAGGAGGCCGGCCAGGCCCGTGGCCGTCCACACCAGCAGCGTCATGCCGAGGAGGAACCCGAGTATGCCCATCAGCAGGCCGTCGGGGATGCCCCCCTGCTGCTGCCGGTCGTCGCGTCTCATCTCATGCCACCGTGGACTCCGACGACCCGTCCAGGTCGCCGATGTGCTGTTCCATGAAGGCCGCCGCCCGCGCCTCCGCCTCCCGCTCGGCCGCGTGCAGGGCGTCCTCGGCGGCGCGGTCGATGGAGGACTCGGTCATGGCGCGGTCGGTGAAGACCAGGGGGCGTTCCGTCTCGGTGACCAGGTGTTTGACCACCTGGACGTTGCCGTTGACGTCCCAGACGGCGATGCCTGGAGTGAGCGTGGGGATGATTTCGACCGCCCAGCGGGGCAGGCCCAGGACCCGGCCCGTCGCCCTCGCCTCGTCGGCCTTCTGGGCGTAGATCGTCCTCGTCGACGCCATCTTCAGGATGGCCGCCGCCTCCTTCGCGGCCGCCCCGTCGACGACGTCCGACAGATGGTGGACGACCGCCACGAACGACAGACCCAGCCGGCGCCCGAACTTCAGCAGCCGCTGGAACAGCTGCGCCACGAACGGGCTGTTGATGATGTGCCAGGCCTCCTCGACCAGGAAGATGCGCTTCTTGCGGTCGGGGCGGATCCAGGTGTGCTCCAGCCACACGCCGACGATCGCCATCAGGATCGGCATGGCGATGGAGTTGCGGTCGATGTGGGACAGGTCGAAGACGATGAGGGGGGCGTCGAGGTCGATGCCGACCGTCGTGGGGCCGTCGAACATGCCCCTCAGGTCACCGTCGACGAGGCGGTCGAGGACCAGTGCCACGTCCAGGCCCCAGGCCCGTACGTCGTCTATGGCGACGTTCATCGCCTCGGCCGACTCGGGCTCGGGGTGCCGTAGCTGCTCGACGATGTCGGAGAGGACCGGCTGGCGTTCGACGATGGTCTCGTTGACGTAGGCGTGGGCGACCTTCAGGGCGAAGCCGGCGCGTTCGTCCAGGCCGTGCCCCATGGCGACCTCGATGATCGTGCGGAGCAGGGCCAGCTGGCCCGTCGTGGTGATCGCGGGGTCGAGGGGGTTGAGGCGGATGCCGTGGTCCAGGGCGGCCATCGGGTCCAGGCGGATGGGGGTTATACCCAGCTCCTGCGCGATGAGGTTCCACTCGCCGGCGCCGTCCTCGCCCTGGGCGTCCAGGACGACGACCTGGCGGTCGCGGAAGCGCAGTTGGCGCAGGACGTAGGTCTTCTCCAGAGCCGACTTGCCGTTGCCGGACTCGCCCAGGACCAGCCAGTGGGGGGCCGGGAGCTGCTGGCCGTAGAGCTGGAAGGGGTCGTAGATGTAGCCCTTGCCGGAGTAGACCTCGCGGCCGATGATCACGCCGGAGTCGCCGAGGCCGGGGGCGGCGGTCGGGAGGTAGACCGCTTGGGCCTGGCCCGTGGAGGTGCGCACCGGCAGGCGGGTCGTCTCGACCTTCCCGAAGAGGAAGGACGTGAAGGCGTCGGTCAGGACGGACAGCGGGTCCCGCATGCTAAAGCCCTACCTTCGGATGCCGGTGGCGAACGGGAGTGTGTTCACGAAGGCGCGGTGGTGCTCGCGGTCGCACCACTCCAGCTTGAGGTACGACTTGCCGGCCGAGGCCCTTATCGTCCGCTTGTCGCGGGCCAGGGCCTCGGGGGAGCGGGAGGAGACGGTGATGTAGCCGACCAGGTTGACGCCGGCGGCGCCGCTGGCGAGGTCCTCGCCGCGCTGGTCGAGGCGGTTGTGGGCGGCGATGTCGCGGGGGTCGACGGTGCGGTTCATCTTGGCGGCGCGGGACGCCTCGGCATCGTCGTTGGTCTTCTCGGTCAGCATGCGTTCGATGGCTACCTCGGTGGGCTCGAGATCCATCGTCACGGCGACCGTTCGGATGACGTCCGGGGTGTGGACGAGGAGCGGGGCCAGGAAGTTCACGCCGACGGGCGTCATCGGCCACTCCTTCACCCAGGCGGTGGCGTGGCACCAGGGCTCGCGGGTGGAGGACTCGCGGGTCTTCGCCTGGAGGAAGGTCGGCTCCATGGCGTCGAGCTCGGCCGGCCAGGCGTTGCGCTTGGTCATCGCCTGGATGTGGTCGATGGGGTGGTCCGGGTCGTACATGGAGTGGACCAGGGACGCGAGGCGGCCCTGGCCCAGCGGCTGGCGGACCCGGATGTCGGCCTCCTGGAGGCGCGAGCAGATGTCGGTGAGCTCGCGGGCCATGACGACGGCGAGACCGGCGTCCCGGTCCAGCTTGCGGCCGTTCTGGGGCCGTGCCGCGCGGGCCATGGTGTGGGCCTCGGCGGCGAGCTCGCGTGTGTAGTGCATGCAGGCGACGAGGTAGGCGCGGTGCTGCTCGCTGCTCGTCGACACCATCGACTGCAGCTGGTCGTACGACTGCTGAAGCCACGGCAGCGCCTTGTCGTCGCCGCGCTGGGCGACGTCCTTGGCGTGGGCGTCGGGGTCGGCGGGGAGGGTGCGGGCGAGCATCTGGAGGCGGGTGACGAAGCCGTCGCCGTTGGCCACGTGTTTGAGCAGCGTGCCGAAGCGGTCGACGAGGGCCTCCTGGTCCTCGCTGTCGCGCAGACCGACGCCGGGACCCTCGATCTCGATGGCGGCGGTGACCGTACGGCGGTCGGCGTGCAGGAGTACGGCGATCTCGTCGGGGCCGAACGGCGCCGCCAGCCAGCTGATGCGGCCGATGCCGGGCGGCGGGCCGATCTCGACCTCACGGCCGTCGAGGCCGGTGCCGGCCTCCATGGAGGCGGAGCGGTACGTGGTGCCCCGCTTGAGCGTCCTCTTGTAGCTGCGGTTGATCTCGAACCACTTGTAGAACGTGCGGTGCTTGTACGGCACGTAGACGGCGGCCAGCGCGAGGAGCGGGAAGCCCATCAGCAGCACGATGCGCGCGGAGAGGACGGGGACGAGGAGGCCGCACATCATGCCGAGGAACGCGCCGCCGATGATGAGCGCGATCTCGCCGGTTTCACGATTCCGGCCGACGATCGCGTTCGGCCGGGCGCGGCCGATCAGATATGTACGGCGGGGCGTGACCGGATGGGACACGTGGGACTCGGTCGTCAACGCCCTTCACCTCCCGTGCGGTTGGTATTGCTGTTGCGGGTGTTGCTGGCGTGGGGAGAGTTGACCGCGCTGGAGCGGGGCGGGGGTGCGGCGGAGGGGACACTTCCGCCGCCACCGTTCGAAGGGCGCGAGCTGTGTGCGGCGACGCCGCCGGAGGCGGGGTTGGACGGGCGGGGTCCGCTGGAGCCGGACGAGCCGCCGTTGTTGTCGGCGCGGGAGCTGTGCGTCTTGATGCCCTGCGCGACCAGGGTCGCCGGGGAGCTGATGACGGCCGCGGCCTTGCCCTCGGCGCCCTGCATGATGCGGTTGTTGCGCGAGTGGGCGATCTCGTCGCCGAAGCCGGGCACGAAGCGGTAGATCATCGCGCTGGCGAAGATGGCGAGCAGGATGATCGAGAGGCCGGAGACCACGGCGGAGAAGGCGTTCGGGCCGTCGTCGGCGGAGAGCGCGCCGGCCAGACCGAGGACGATCACGATGACCGGCTTGACCAGGATGACGGCGATCATGATGCCGGCCCAGCGGCGGACGTGACCCCACAGGTTCTTGTCGACCAGGCCCGCGTACACGACGGTGCCGAGCAGCGCGCCGACGTAGAGCAGGGCGGCGCGGACGACGAGCTCCAGCCAGAGCACGCCGGCGGCGAGGATCGACACCAGCGAGACGACGATCAGCATGATCGGGCCGCCGCCGATGTTCTCCCCCTTGGCGAGAGCGCCGGAGAAGGTGCCGAAGAACGTGTCCGCCTGGTCGCCGGTCGTTTTGGCGAGGACGTCGGACACGCCGTCGGTGGCCGACACGACCGTGTAGAGGATCAGCGGGGTGAAGGCGGAGGCCAGCACCGTGAGCCACAGGAAGCCGATCGCCTCCGAGATGGCGGTGGTTAGGGGCACGCCCCGCACGGCTCGCTTGGCGACGGCCAGGAGCCAGAGGAGGAGCGTGAGGATCGTCGACGCGGCGAAGACGACGGCGTACTGCTGGAGGAACTTGGAGTTGGTGAAGTCGACGGTCGCCGTCTCCTTCACCGCCTCACTCAGCTTGTCGACGGTCCACGCGGCGGCCTCCGCACAGCCCTTCGCGAGGGAGGAGAGGGGGTCGAGGGTGTCGGTGACGCCGGGGTTCTTGGTGACGCCGGAGCGGTTGTTGCCGCGTTCGCAGTACTTTTGGGCTGCGCCGCGGATGAGCTCACAGGTGTCGCTGGCGGAGGGCGACGGCGACGCTGAGGGTGAGCCGCTGGTCGAGGGGTCAGGACTGGGGGTCGGCGCGGCAAAGGCGCGGGTGGCCAGCAGGACCGTGGTCGCCTGAACAGCGGCGACAGCGGCTGTGACCTTGAGGAAGCGGTGGCTAGCGCGCATACGTGAACCCTCCGTACTCCTCGACGGCCTTCGTCATGTCATCGGCGGTGGAGGCCCTCTGGTCGCGCCCGACGGGCACGGGGCCGTCCTTCTGCTGGAAGTCGGTGATCTTCCAGTCGTTGTCGACCCACTTCAGCTGGTACGTGGTGGTGTACCAGCTCTCCGACACGGGGTTGGTCGAGGCCTCGCCGGACAGGCCGAAGAGCGACGTGTACCAGACTTCCACGGTGTCTTTGCCGGCGCTGGACGCGGTGACCTTGGTGCCCACCGGGATGACCCGGGAGACGAACGTCTGGCCGGTCGGTGCGGTGCCATCCTTGGTGAGGCCGATGTTGGTCAGGAACTTCTCGCTGGAGTAGGCGGTGTCGAGGTCGGCCTGGCGGGCGGCGGCGACGTCGGGGGCGTAGACGGTGTCCACGATCTCGTGCCGTCTGGCCGTGTTGAACATCTCGGCCGATCCCAACGCGACGGAGTAGTTGGCCGCGGCGCTCTGCGCTCCCTGGGCGTCACGGGCGTACCCCGTCGGAATGGCGGCCTTCTGAGTCCCCACCGGGGCCGTTCCGCTCGCCGCCGTCGACGCCGACTTCGGCTTGGCTTCCGTGCTGTCCGTCGACGAAGAGGAATCGTCTCCTCCGCGGTTCGCGAAGGCGATCGCGGCGATGAGGAGGACGACGACGCCGACGACGGTGACCAGGCTGCGTGATGAGGAGCGGCCGGGGCGGCGGGCGCCGCCGTACGGGTCGGCGTCGGGCAGGCGCGTGCGGGTGTGGCCGCTGCCCCCGTAGCCGTACCCGCCGCCGTCGTCGGCGCGCACCGGATCGCCGTAGCCCTGCTCGTCCCCGGGACTCATGCCGCGTACGCCCCTTCGCCGTCGTACTGAAAAGCGTAGAAGTACGACGGTAGCCGTGCTGGTTCCCGCGCGGGCGCGGTGTGGTGACTCGACATCAGGGAAACGCAACCTCAGAGGGGGGCCGGGCGCGCCCGGAGAGGACGGAGGGGTCGGGAGGGGTTAGACCGCCATGCCGTACACGATCGTGAACAGCGTGCCGAGGGAGCCGATGATGAAGACGCCCGTCAGGCCGGCGATGATGAGGCCCTTGCCCTGTTCCGCGCTGAAGGTGTCCCGGAGGGCCGTCGCGCCGATGCGTTGCTTCGCCGCGCCCCAGATGGCGATGCCGAGGCAGAGCAGGATGGCGACCGCCATCACGACCTCGATCATCACCTTGGCCTCGTTGCCCAGGCTGCCGAAGGGGCCCCAGTCCGGAGCGATCCCGCCGATGATGGTGTTGATGTCTCCCTTGTCGGCCGCAAAGATCATGTAAGTCACCGCCCCTGTGTGGGTAGTTCCGCAGTCCCCTGCGGTGCGCAGAGGTCAGGCCTCATTGTCGCCGACAATGACACTGTCGCATGTCGACTTGGCGTCATTGATTGGCGAGTTTCGTACGAATAGCTTGCCACCTGGGTGGTGGACAAGAATCGTATGGTAACTCTGTGTATCACGGTAGGTAACCCCGGGCAACGAGGCCGGAGCGGAACCTGGCGTGTGGTTCCGTCGTTGAGCCACGTTTCAGGCCGGCGGGGTTCTTGACGGCCAGTCGGGTGAGTGACTGCCCTCGATGTTCTCATGGCGCGCGAACGGGCCGCGGCTGGTTGCCGCGGCCCGTTCGTCCCCTGGCCGGGCGGGGCCCCCACGGCCCACGCCGGCGCGCTGTGTGACGGATGGTCAGCCGGTGAAGGCGTCCGTGCCCTCCGGGGTTCCCCAGCCGGTGGGTCCGTCGTAGCCGGACTTGGCGGTGCACAGGTAGCTCGCGCCGGCGCTGCAGGTGCCGTTGCTGCCGCTGGTCACGTCGTTGAGGGCCGAGGTGCCGGCCGCGTTGTAGATGTACTCGGACGGGTAGTCGCTGCTGCCCGGGGTGCCGGCGAGGGCGTAGACGCCGGCGATGATCGGCGAGGAGGCGCTGGTCCCGCCGAAGGTGTACCAGCCGGCGGTGACGCCGTAGGAGTCGTAGACGGAGACGCCGGTGGCGGGGTCGGCCACGGCCGAGGTGTCGGCGATGGCGCGCTTGGAGCAGCCGGTGTCGGTCTGCCAGCTCGGCTTGGCGTCGTAGGCGGAGCAGCCGGAGCCGGTGCCCTCGGTGCTGCTGGTGTTCCAGACCTTCTCGGTCCAGCCGCGGCTGGTGGAGGAGGTGGACAGGGCGGTGCCGCCGACCGCGGTGACGTACTTGGAGGCCGCCGGGTACTCGGCGCCGTAGCCCTCGTCGCCGGCGCTGACGGTGATGGCGACGCCGGGGTGGTTGAAGTACGAGGAGTCGTACGAGGTGTCCGAGGAGGACTCGCCGCCGCCGTAGCTGTTGGAGACGAACTTGGCGCCCAGCTTGACCGCCTCGTTCACCGCGGTGCCCAGGTTGGCCATGGAGGCGGACTTGGCCTCGACCAGCAGGATGTTGCACTGCGGGCAGACGGCGCTTGCCATGTCGAGGTCGAGTGACTCCTCCTCGGCCCAGCCGCTGTCGGCCGTGGGCAGGGAGGTCGTGGAGCCGGTCTGGCTGACCTTCTTGAAGCAGCCGTTGGAGGTGGTGCAGGAGGGCAGGCCGTAGTACGAGCGGTACTTCGCGAGGTCGGCCGCGGCGTTCGGGTCGTCGTAGGCGTCGACGATCGCGATGGTCCTGCCGGAGCCGTTGCTCGCGGCGGCGTCGGTCAGGCCGTAGGCGTCCTGGAGGTCGGACGGGCCGTAGCCGGAGGGGGTGGAGGCGTCGGCGGCCTTCGGGGTGATGCCGTCGGCCTGGGCCTGGTGCTTCTGGAAGGCGGTGAGGCCGCCGGTGACACGGAGGGAGTTGCAGGCCAGGTCGCCCTTGTGCTTGGGCGTGGCGCAGGGGGTGGCCGCCCAGGTCACCTTCGAGGAGGGCGTGGCCTTGGCTGTGGCCGGGGTGGCCGCGCTCGCGTGGGCCGCGGTGCCGAGTCCGGCGAGAACGAGCGTGGCGGTGCCGAGGAGGGCGGAGCCGATCCGTCCGAGGCGCAGCCGTCTGCCGGAGGGGGTGGGGGAGTTGGGGGGTGTCGTACGCAACGTACAGCCTCCTGGAAGTGGTTGACAGGGGCAGTGCGGGTGGTGGTGGCCACCGGTACGTGGTCCCCGGCGGCGGGCGGCGGCCCGCGGACGACTGTGGCTTGTTGAGTACGTGACAACAAGAAGGATTCTGGAATCCTGACTTCCGCCTTACTGAAGGGGGCTGCTGGCTTACTGAGCGATGGCAGGGGGATGGCGGGGGGATGGGCGGGGCTTGACCCGGGGCACAGGTGGGACACAGGTTTCCGCGTAGGCGTGTGGCCGGGTTCAGGCCCGGGTGCGGCGACGGTAGTAGTGGACGGTCACCGCGCCGAGCAGGGGGCCCCAGGCAAGCAGGGGCACGTAGGAGGCGTTGACGAGCCACTGGCCCCAGGGCGCGACGTCCATTTCGCTGTGCAGCATCGTCCAGACGAGCAGCACGCCGTAGACCGTGCAGGCGAGGGCTCCGAATGCCGCCGGGACGACCGCCGCGAGCACGGGGACGCGGCG
The DNA here is from genome assembly GCF_042888465.1 of Streptomyces sp. NPDC002888. Lineage (NCBI taxonomy): Bacteria > Bacillati > Actinomycetota > Actinomycetes > Kitasatosporales > Streptomycetaceae > Streptomyces > Streptomyces sp. NPDC002888. Next base: position 12,458 of record NZ_JBIAPU010000006.1, read on the forward strand.
GCCGCGGAGGAAGGGGACCCAGCGGGGCCACAGTTCGCCCCACGGGCGCACCAGACCGAGTGTCAGCCAGGCGAGGCCCTCCTGGGCGAGGGACAGCAGGGGCAGGATCAGCAGGCCCCAGCCGGGCACGAGCATCGCGTCGTACTCGGACCGGCCCAGGCCGAGCGGGACGCCCAGCACTACGGCGAGACGCCACAGGCCGGACGGGAGGGACGCCCATACGGCGGCAGTGGCGGCGCGCCGTGCCCATGCCGGGACGCCGGGAACAGTGGGGTCGAGCGGGACGGCGGCCTGCGTGAGGGTGGACATGCGGCTCGCTCCTCGGATCGGGGATCGGTCGATGTCCCCGATGTTGTCGGGAGCGGCCCCGGTCCGGCGTCCGGCTGCCGCACGAACGGCGAGGGCCGTACGGGGGAGCTGGGCGCCGGTCGGATCAGCCGCTGGGTGGAGGCCCGCTCACGGGGTCTCCTGGACGCCCTCCACGAAGTGGTCGAACTCGCCCGCCTGGACGCCGAGTACGAAGGCGTCCCACTTGCGGCGGTTGGTCGTGACCACGTTCTCCGGGTCGCTGGTCTCCCGGATGTAGACCGGCGTCTCCGGGGCGTCCCCCTCGCCGAAGGCGATCTCGATCCAGGGTCCGGGGCCGGTCGCCTCCGGCGGGGCGGCGCGTTCCCAGGTGAGGGTGGGGGGGATTTCAGGCACGGGGGGTGTCCTTCTTGAGGGTGGTGAGTAGGGAGGCGAAGGCGGCGGGGGTGGCCTTGAGTATCGACTCCGTCGGGTCGCTGCTCTCGGTGAGATGGATGGTTTCGGGGGTGGCGGCCACATGGACGCAGGAGGCGCCCTCGGAGCAGTGCGACGACTTCTGCCAGCGTGGGTTCATGGGCATTCCGTTCACAGCTCTCGCATCACGGTATGGATGAGGTCTCGGGTCTTTGCCGGGACGAGCGCGACAGCCTCGACCCGGTCGAACAGCGTGCGGTACTTGTGCAACTGCGCCTCGGCGTCGAGGAAGGCGAGGCCGTGAGCCTGGTCGAGATAGACGGTGTCCAACTGGGGTACCGGGCCGTGTGCATAGTGGATCGATTGCCCGGATCCCGGGTACGCCCCGGCATCGAAGGTGATGGCGCGAAGGGTGATGTGGTCGCGCTCGCTCATGTCGAGCAGGTGCTGCAACTGCTGTCGGGTGACTGTGGATCCGCCGACCTGCATGCGCAGGGCGGCCTCGTGGATGATCGCCTCGTACGGTGTCGGGTCGTCCTCGCGAAAGAGGATTGCCTGCCGCTTGATACGGAACGACAGGCGGTGCTCGATGTCGGGCGGCGAGAGCTCGATGACTGCCTGACGGAAGATCTCCAGTGCGTACTCACGCGTCTGCAACAGGCCGGGGATACGCGCTGTGGTGGAGTCGCGCAGCGACTGGGCGTGGTGTTCCAGTTCGGCCAGGTCGAGCAGCGGGTGGGAGAGCGCCTCGCGGTACGCCTCCCACCAACCGCGTTTGCGGTCGCCGGTCATTCTGGCGATCGCCTCGGTGAGGACCTGGTCCGGGCAGTCGTAATGGCAGGCCATGGTGCGCACGCGCTCGGCGCTCACCCCCAGGCGTCCGGTCTCCATGTTGCTGACCTGCGCCTGCTTCATGCCGAGCAATTGCGCGGCCGCCGTGGATGTCAGGCCTGCGCGCTCGCGCAGTTTGCGCAGTTCGGCGCCAAGCCGGAGTTGACGTCCCGTCGGGTTGCTTCTCACGGGCATTCCCGTCTCTCCTGCGCTGCTCATCACCCACATGGGTGATTGCTCTTAGTATCCCCGGATTTGGGTGAAGAATATATCCGCAACTCACTATCTTGGTTCCAGGCGCCCACGCTCAGAAGCACACCGTCCGACGGGGCGGCCCCGTCACTGGGCAACCGTATGCAAGGCCCCAACTCCTCACAGTGATCGGACACTTCCATGCCCACCGTAACCCCGCCCTGGACCTACACCCTCCAACTCCCCCACGACCTCCGCGCCCCCGGCATCGCCCGCGCCACCCTCCGTACGGTCCTCGCCGCCCATGACCTCGCCGAGCTCACGCCCACCGCCGAGTTGCTCGCCGCCGAGCTCCTCGCCAACGCGCACCTGCACACCACCGGCCCCTACGCACTCCGCCTGCGCTCGGCGGACGCCGGCGGGTTGCGGGTCGGGGTGTGGGACACGGATCCACGCGTGCCACCCGGGTTCGTCCCCGCCGACGGCGTCGTCCTCGTCGTACCGCCGGACGAGGATGCCGAGAACGGGCGGGGGCTGCACCTCGTGCGGGCCTGTGCGGACAGATGGGGCGCCGCGGAAGTGGGGGCGGGGAAGGTGCTGTGGGCCGAGTGCCGGTAGGGCGCGGTTGACCGGTTTCTCACCTTCGTGGACCACAGTGGTCCCGATGAAGCGCATCGCCCGCCTGTACGCCCCGCTCTGTCTCGTCGTGCTGCTGGCGGTCACCTCCGCGTCCGAGGCGGCTGCCGGGGACGGGGCAGGCCCCTTCGGGGTGACCGTCGTGGCGGCGGCGACGGCTCGGTCCGCGCGGGTGGGGGCGCTGTTCGGGGCGGACCGGGTCGGTCGGCTAGCCGGTGGGCACTTCTGCACGGCGTCCGTCGTCCACAGCCCGCACCACAACCTCGTCGTCACGGCCGCGCACTGCCTGGACGCGGCGGGCGACGGCGATCTGGTGTTCGTGCCCGGATACCGGGACGGGAAGGCGCCGTACGGGGTGTGGAGGGTGAAACGGCGGTTCCTGCCCGACGGGTGGGCCGAGGGGCAGGACGAGGACAGCGACGTGGCGTTCGCGGTCCTCGCCGAGAAGGGCGACGAAGGCGTCGAGGACGTCGTCGGCGCCGAGCGCTTCGCATCCCGGATGGCCACCGGGGCCACCGCCGTGACCGTCACCGGCTATCCCGACTCCCGTGAAACCCCGATCACCTGCACCAACAAGCCCACTGTCCACAGCACCACCCAGCAGCGCATCGACTGCCCCGACTTCACCGGCGGTACCAGCGGAAGCCCGTGGGTGAACGGGGACGGCGAGGTCGTCGGAGTCCTCGGGGGGCACGAGGAGGGCGGGGCCACGGCCGACATCTCGTACAGCGTGGTGCTGGGGAGGGAGGCGGCGGAGCTGTACGGGGACGCGGCTGCCGATCCGTGAGCATCGGTGCCCCATGCCGTCCGAACTCAGCTGTATGACATGGTCATTCAGTGGACGCACTGAAGGCTCAGGACCCCGCGCGGATAGGCGCACACACGCTCCTCGCCCGGCTCGGCGCCGGCGGCATGGGACAGGTCTACCTCGGACGCTCGCCCGGCGGGCGGCTCGTCGCGATCAAGGTGATCCGGGACGAGATCACCGACCATCCCGAGGCGCTGGCGCGGTTCCGGCGCGAGGTGGAGACGGTGCGGGCGGTGCGGAGCGCGTACACGGCGAACCTGATCGACGCGTCGTTGGATGCGGCGCCGCTCTGGCTCGCGACCGAGTACGTTCCCGGGCCGACGCTGAGCAAGGCAGTGGGGGAGCGGGGGCCGTTGCCCGCTGAGAGCGCGAGGCGGTTGTTCGCGGCTCTGGCCGAGGCCTTGGCCAGCGTGCACCGGGCCGGCGTGACACATCGGGACCTCAAACCGCAGAACGTGATCCTCTCCCCACAAGGGCCTGTGCTCATCGACTTCGGTATCGCCCGCGGCGCGGCGGACACGGCCCTGACCCAGACCGGGCTCGCACCGGGAACGCCCGGGTACACCGCACCCGAGGTGATCATCAGCAATCAGGTCGGAGCGGCCGCAGACGTGTTCGCGCTGGGGGCGACGCTGGCGTATGCCGCGACGGGCAGACCGCCTTTCGGGTCCGGGCCGACGCACGCGGTGTCGTACCGGGCCGTCCACGAAGACATCGACACCCACGGCGCCGAGCCGGAACTGGCCGAGCTCATACGGGAGTGCGTGGCCAAGGATCCCGCTCAGCGGCCCGGGCTGGACACAGTCATCGCACGCTGTGTGGTGACCTCCGCGCTGACCGACGATCCGTTCTACGGGCAGCTCGCCGACGGCGTCGAGTCCGTGCCGGAAAACCTGGCGGCCGCCGTGGCGGCCGGGCTGGTTCCGCCAGGGCACGGAGCGCCGACGCCGCCGGCGTACGCGCCGACCGCAGGGCCCGGTTATGTGCCGACGGTTGCTCCGGGGTACGTGCCGACGCTCGCGCCGTCGACGCCGACGGCCGCCTCGGAGCGGCGCCGGTCGCGTCGTACGCCTTGGCTGGTGGCCATCGCGGTCGCGGTGGTGGTGGGGACGGCCTCCGCGGTGGTGCTGAGAACGTTGGACGGGAGCGGAGGATCCCGGGCGAAGGACGGGGGCTCGTCCTCGTCCACGTCCTCGTCCACGTCTGCGACTGCGAGCGCCGCGTCGCAGAAGGCTCCGGACTACATCCTGAACGACCGTATTTCCAGGGACTACTGGACCCTGTCGACCGATCCCGGCGATGCCGCCCACGGCATCGGCTCGTGCAAGCAGGTCGGGGCCGTCAGCGCGCCGGAGGAGCTCCAGTACGGCGTGGACGACGCCGGTGATCCCGACTCGCCCACCGTCAAAGAACAGGCGAGGATCACCTTCCGGTTCAAGTACGCCGAGATCAACAAGACGAAGCCCGAGCCGTACTACGTCTCGGTGGGCGTGAAGCCACCGCACGAGATCGACTCCGACACGGGCAAGCCGTACGAAGTGATGATGGAGAGCAAGAACATCGGCTACACGAGCAAGCCCCTAGACATCTACAAGTACTGGAAGGGTGGCAAGTACGTAGAACTGACGTATCCCGACGATTTCCAGAGCCACTACCCCAAAGGCCAGGTCGATCAGGCGATTCCCGTGGCCAACGACCCGGGGGACTGGACTGCGGTCTTCTACCACGTCAAGGGCAGCCCGACCGACTACGAAAGCGTCGGTTGCACGGGATTCCGCGTGGGAAGCTCATAGACTGACGCGGGCGGAATCCCGGTGGGCGAGGGGCGGCTGACGGTGCGTAAGACGTGGATCGTGGCGGGTGCCGCCGTCGCGGCGGGGCTCAGCTTCGTGATGGTGCTCGTCGTGGGCGTGTACCTCGTTGCCGGGAACCTGGTCAACGGCGCGAGCGGCAAGAGTGTCGGGCTGGCCAAGGGAGCGGTACCGGCCGCGTATCAGGCGCTCGTGCAGAAGTGGGGCAACCTCTGCTCTGCGATCAACCCCGCGCTGCTCGCCGCCCAGCTGTACCAGGAGAGCGGATTCAACCCGAACGCCAAGAGTCCGGCGAAGGCTGAAGGAATAGCGCAATTCATCCCGGGGACGTGGGCATCGCACGGGATCGACGGCGACGGCGACGGCGACCGCGACGTGTGGGATCCGAATGACGCGATTCCATCTGCCGCGAAGTACGACTGCACCCTCGCCTCGTACGTGAAGAACGTGCCCGGCGACCCGACCCACAACATGCTCGCGTCCTACAACGCGGGGTCCTACGCGGTCATCAAGTACGGGGGCGTTCCGCCGTACAGGGAGACCCAGAACTACGTGAAGACGATCACGACTCTGGAGAAGAGCTTCGCCGCCCCCGTCACCCGGGTGGATCCCTCGCAGCAGGCCGCCGGCGCCATCTACTACGCGCAGAAGAAGCTCGGCACGCCGTACCTGTGGGGTGGCACCGGTACCGCTGAGCAGGGCGGACGGTTCGACTGTTCCGGGCTGACGCAGGCCGCGTACAAGAGTGTCGGGATCACGCTGCCGCGCGTGGCGAACGATCAGTACAACGCCGGGCCGCACCCCTCGCGGGACGAGTTGCTGCCGGGGGATCTGGTGTTCTTCTCGACCGACCCGAACAACTCACGGGCCATCGACCACGTGGGGATCTACGTGGGCGGCGGGTACATGATCGACGCGCCTCGGACGGGGGCGGTGATCCGGTTCGACCCGATCGACACACGCAAGTACTTCGGCGCCACCCGGGTGACCGAAGATGGCGCGAAAGCGCTCCCCACGAACGTCTGAACCGGGCGGTAACCCACCGTCTGAGCTGCAGTGATGGGTCTCTCTTCGATAACGTCTGAGTGATCATTCGGTGGAGAGTGGAACGTATCAACGGGGAGCGTGCGTTCCTGTTGTCGTAGCCGGTCGTACGTACGGAAACGGTCGCGGAAAACGGTCTACGCACCACGGGGGTGGTTGCAGGAAGGGCGCACGCGTGATGTGTGCCGGGCAGAACACGACGAAGGGGCCGCAGCACCATGGCTGGACTCGCCGAATCCGGGTCGAACCCCGACGTCGACCTGCTCTATGACATCAACGGACTCGCCAAGGACGCGCCGCACTGGTTCGACCGGGTGGTCGAGTTCGTGGGCGAGTACGGGCTGCTGCTCGCGATGATCCTGCTGGTGCTGGGGTGCTGGTGGAGTGTGCGGCGGCGGGGCGCGGAGGATGCGGCGTCGTCGGTGGCGGCGCTGGTGTGGGCGCCGTTGGCTGCCGCTGTCGCCGTGCTGGTGAACGTGCCGATCCGGGGGTTCGTGGAGCGGCCCCGGCCCTTCTTCGACCATCAGGGGCTGGAGGTTCTCGTCTCCGGCAAGACCGACTACTCGTTCGTGAGCGACCACGCGACGATCACCATGGCGATGGCGGTGGGGTTGTTCGTCGCGAACCGGCGGTTCGGGGTAGTTGGTATAGGGGTTGCGCTGCTTGAGGGGTTCTGCCGGGTTTACATGGGTGTGCACTATCCGACGGACGTCGTCGGGGGGTTCGCGCTCGGGACGGCCGTGGCGTTGCTGTTGTCTCCGGTGGCGATGGCCTTGTTGACGCCGGTGGCCAAGGCGGTGGAGCGGTCGCCGAGGGTTGGGTGGGTGATTCGGGCTCGGGGGCGGTCGTACGAGGGGCAGGGGTCGGTGGTTTCGGGGGCGCGGGGTGAGCGTGTGGGGGCTGAGGAGAGGGACCTCGCCGCGTAGGTGCGCCGGGTTGGTGCGGGCGGCGGGGTTTCGCTCGCCGGCGCTTGCCGGGTGCCGCTGCGCCCACCCTCCCCCACTCTCGGCTTCGCTCGCGCGGGGGGACCCCCATCGCCCCAGCGGCACGACTGCCCGCAGCTAGGACGGGCTGCGGCTGCCCGCAGCTCAGCGTCTCCTACAGCGCCTGCGGGTACGTGAAGAAGCGGTTTGGGTCGTACTGGGTCTTCAGTTGCTTCAGGCGGGTTGCCGCGTCGCCGTAGTAGGCCTTGCGCCAGTCCGTCAGGGTGGGGTCCGTGTAGTTCTGGTAGGCCGCGCCGGAGGCGTGGGGCTTCATGGCGTTGTGGGCGGACGTGAGCCAGGACTGGGCCGCCGTGCCGGTCGTGCCCGAGCGCCAGGAGGCTATGTACTGGGCCAGCATGCGGGAGCGGCGGTGGACGAAGGCCGTGGCGGTGGGGGAGACGCGGTTGACCGCTCCGCCGAGGGCGGTGAGGGCGATGCTGCCCCCGCCGCCTCGGACGTCCTTGACCTGCTTGAGCAACGTCTGGATGCCCGCGGCCGAGATCGAGCGGTCGAAGAAGTCGGAGCGGGCCGCGTACGTCTCGCGGCCCAGCTTGCCCTGCGGGGAGCGTCCGGGTGTGGAGCCCGGCAGGTGGCACTGGGCGTCCGTGGAGAAGGACGAGCAGCCGGCGTAGATCTCCATCGCCTCCTCGTAGCCGCGGCGGCGCAGGGAGACGCTGGTCGCGGGGGAGCCGACCCGGTCCGCGAGGCGGTCCACGGCGTTCTTCAGCTCGCCGTACGTGCCGATGGAGAACGCGGCGACCGACACCCTGGGCGTGCCGCCGGCCGAGTTCTCCAGGTGCAGGGAGGACCAGATCTCGTCCGGCTGGCTCGGGCCCCACTCCTGCCAGGCCTTCACCACCGCGGCCGCCTTCGCCCAGGGCCAGGACAGATAGCCCGTGACCGCCTGCGGGGCGGGGTGGGTCTTGAAGCGCAGCTCGGTGACGACGCCGAAGTTGCCGTTGCCCGCGCCGCGTAGCGCCCAGAAGAGGTCTTTGTGGTCGGTCGCGTTGGCGGTGATCTGCTTGCCGTCCGCGGTGATCAGCGTCGCCTGGGTGAGGCTGTCGCAGGTCAGGCCGTAGGCCCGGGAGACCACGCCGTGGCCGCCGCCGAGGACCAGGCCGGAGACACCGACCGTGGGGCAGGAGCCCGCGGGGATCGTCACGCCCTTCGCGGCGAGCGCGCGGTAGACGTCGATCAGCTTGGCGCCGGCGCCGACCACCGCCTCGTTGCCGGAGGCGCGCACCCCCTTGAGCCGGGAGACGTCGACGATCAGGCGCCCGTCACCGGAGGACCAACCGGCGTAGGAGTGGCCGCCGTTGCGGATGGCGACCTTGACGCTGTGGGCGCGGGCGTACGACAGGACCGTGCGGATGTCCGCCGCGTGCGCGACGTAGGCGACCGCCGCCGGCTTCAGCGCGTCGAAGCGCGTGTTGTACAGCTGGTGGGCCGTGGCCCAGGAGGCGTCACCGGGGCGGATCAGGGAGCCGTCCAGGTCTCGGGCGAGGGCCGCCCAGTTGGCGGCGGCTGTGGCCGCGGTGGTCCGCAGTGAGGCGTGGGACCTACTCGTCCCGTTGTCGGCGCTGCCGCCGTTGCCCTGGCACGCGGCCGTCGCGACCCCCGCGATCGCGGCCGCGCCGCCCCCGATGAGAATACGTCGTTCCATGTCGTGCGCCTTCCGTCGGCCTCATGGAGCGAGACGGGACTTCGGCGCCCAGGGTTCCATGGAGGGGCTCAGCCTGTCGTGTGGGTCTTCGCGTCCGTCCGCGCCTGACTTCTCGCCCGGCGGGCCGGGCCGCGCCAGCCGCAGGTACAGCGAGCCAGGCAGAAGGGGCCCTGCTCGACGGTGGTGGTGCGGTGCTCCTGGTCGGTCCGCGAAGGGGCCGCCCTGTCCTGCTGCGTCACTCTGACAAGCTACCCACCCCCGGTAAAGGGCTTGCATGTCCGGTGCAAGCCTTCGGCCACGCGTGACGGCGCTCCCTACCCGTCGTTAACCGGAACGGCAGGAGGTCCGTGACGAACGTACCGGCTGGGGGTCGGCGGGCGATGACGCAGCGGCAGGGGCAGCACAGACGGACGGTGGGCGGGGCTGTCGTCGTGGCGGGGCTGGTGGCCTGCGTCTGTGCCGGCGCCGGTGGGTGCTCCGGCAGCGGGGCCGCCGTCGAGGACGCGCGCGCCGCGGGCAACCCGGTCGAGACGCTGCGCCACGCCGCCGACCGGCTGGTGGCCGCCGGTACGTCCAAGGCCCGTACGTCGATGGAGATGGCCACCGGCGGGACCCGGGTGACCATCCGTGGCCAGGGCGTTTACGACTACCGCAAGCAGCTGGGGCGGTTGAGGGTGGTGCTGCCGCAGGACCCGGCCGGCGCGACCGAGCACCGGCCCATCACCGAACTCCTCGCACCGGGCGCCCTGTTCATGAAGCACCGGGGCGCGGGGGTGCCCGACGACAAATGGGTGCGGGTGGAGACGGCGACGCTGTCCGACGGGAACCTGGTGACCGGCGGGGCCACCGATCCGTTCGCCGCCGCGGAACTGCTGCGCGGCACCCGCACGGCGACGTACGTGGGCGAGACGGAGGTCGCGGGAGCCGAGGTGCGGCACTACCGGGGCACCGCCGACCTGGCCGAGGCGGCGCAGGACGCCTCTGAGGGTGGCCGAAAATCGCTGTCGGCGGCAGCGAGAGGGTTCGCCACGGCGCGGGTCCCGTTCGACGTCTACCTCGACGACCAGGGTCGCATCCGCAAAGTCCGGCACCGGTTCAGCTTCGTCAACGGACAGCACAGGAGCGCCGTGGCGGTCGCTTCGACGACCCTGCTGTACGACTTCGGGGCCTCCGTCGACGTACGGCTGCCGGAGTCGGGCGACATCTACGCCGGGCGGATCGCCGAGTAGTGAGGGAGGAGTAAGGGTTTTCCCCAGGGTCGGGAGAACTAGCCCGTCCGTGCCATGCGCGGTGTGTAGGCCGCTCCCTACTCTAGGAAGTCGGTGACGGCAGAGAAGAGGTGATGCACGTGGCTCCGGTCGGCGGTACGGCAGTTCAGGACCACGTGGCCCTCGCCGAGATCGAGCTGTGCGGAGACCTGATCATCGCGGCCTCCGCGGCCCAGGACCGGCTCAGTCTTGAGAGCATCGACGAGGTGCTGAGAGTGGCCGAAGAGCGAGACGCCTCCGGCGGTTGAGCCGGGGGCGCCCCTTCGGATCCCGGTGCACGGCGGGCGGACGCAGGTGCACGGCAGGAGGACTCAAGTACGCAGCAGGCGTCCGATCGCCTTCGTCGCCTCCGCCACCTTCGCGTCGATCTCGTCACCGCCCTTGACGGCGGCGTCGGCGACGCAGTGGCGCAGGTGTTCCTCCAGCAGCTGCAGGGCGAAGGACTGCAGGGCCTTGGTGGAGGCGGACACCTGGGTGAGTATGTCGATGCAGTAGACGTCCTCGTCGACCATGCGCTGCAGGCCCCGGATCTGGCCCTCGATGCGGCGCAGACGCTTGAGGTGTTCGTCCTTCTGCTTGTGGTACCCGTGCACCCCGCGGTCGTGATCGGGAGTGGCGGAGGGCGCGGCTGCGCCGGCCTCGGTGGTCGTCATGGCGTCCTCCTGTGAACAGACGGCGGGCAGCTGGTGAACAGATTGCAGACATATACCCCTGGTGGGTATATGTTAGCGAAGTTTGCCGGGTAGGGGACCCTTGGCCGGAGTCACTCTGCCCGATGGGCGACACTGATGGACGGCCCGTTCCCGTGGCCGGATGATGCACCTAGCATCACCCTGACCGAAACCGATGCATCTTGAGGACCCCACGTGCGCTTTCGTCTGACCCCCAGGGAGACGAGCTTCTACGACATGTTTGCCGCGTCCGCGGACAACATCGTCACGGGCTCGAAACTCCTGATGGAATTGCTCGGGGCGGACACCGCCGGCCGGGCCGAGATCGCAGAGCGTATGCGGGCCGCCGAACACGCCGGTGACGACGCCACACACGCGATCTTCCACCAGCTGAACTCCTCGTTCATCACGCCCTTCGACCGCGAGGACATCTACAACCTCGCGTCGTGCCTCGACGACATCATGGACTTCATGGAGGAGGCCGTCGACCTGGTCGTCCTCTACAACGTCGAGGAACTGCCGAAGGGTGTCGAGCAGCAGATCGAGGTCCTGTCGCGAGCCGCGGAGCTGACGGCCGAGGCGATGCCGAACCTGCGGACCATGGAGAACCTGACCGAGTACTGGATCGAGGTCAACCGCCTCGAGAACCAGGCCGACCAGATCCACCGCAAGCTGCTCGCCCACCTCTTCAACGGCAAGTACGACGCGATCGAGGTGCTGAAGCTCAAGCAGATCGTGGACGTGCTGGAGGAGGCGGCGGACGCGTTCGAGCACGTGGCGAACACGGTGGAGACCATCGCCGTCAAGGAGTCCTGAGCCCTTCATGGACACCTTCGCACTGGTCGCGACCATCGGCGTCGCGCTCTTCTTCACGTACACCAACGGCTTCCACGACTCGGCGAACGCGATCGCCACATCGGTCTCGACGCGGGCGCTGACCCCCCGGGCGGCGCTCGCCATGGCCGCTGTGATGAACCTCGCAGGTGCCTTCCTGGGGTCCGGCGTCGCCAAGACCGTCAGTGAGGGCCTGATCGAGACGCCCCAGGGCTCGAAGGGGATGGGCATCCTCTTCGCGGCACTGGTCGGCGCGATCACGTGGAACCTCGTCACGTGGTACTTCGGTCTGCCGTCGTCGTCCTCCCACGCGCTGTTCGGCGGCATGGTGGGGGCGGCGCTCGCGGGCGGGACGACGGTGTACTGGGACGGCGTACTGGAGAAGGTCGTCATCCCCATGTTCGTGTCGCCGGTCGTCGGTCTGCTCGCCGGCTACCTGGTGATGACGGCGATCCTGTGGATCTTCCGGAAGGCCAACCCCCACAAGGCCAAGCGGGGCTTCCGCATAGCGCAGACCGTGTCGGCGGCCGGAATGGCGCTCGGGCATGGTCTGCAGGACGCGCAGAAGACGATGGGCATCGTGGTGATGGCGCTGGTCATCGCCGATGCCGAGAGCTACGGCGACCCGATCCCGGTGTGGGTCAAGATCGTGTGCGCCGTGATGCTGTCGCTCGGCACCTACGCGGGTGGCTGGCGGATCATGCGGACGCTCGGACGGAAGATCATCGAGCTGGACCCGCCGCAGGGATTCGCGGCGGAGACGACCGGCGCGTCGATCATGTTCACCACGGCGTTCCTGTTCAAGGCGCCGATCTCCACGACCCATGTCATCACCTCGGCGATCATGGGCGTGGGCGCCACCAAGCGGGTCAACGCGGTGCGGTGGGGCGTCGCCAAGAACATCGTCCTCGGCTGGTTCATCACCATGCCGGCGGCGGCGATCGTGGCCGCGGTGTCGTTCGGGATCGTGAACGTGCTGTTCTTGTAGCCATCGCGGGTATGCGACGGGCCCGCCCCCCGGGAGCCGGGGGGCGGGCCCTTTTTCGGCCTCGCGGTGGCACCGCCATGCAGCACCGCGAGGGGTCTTTTGCCGGCGGAGAGGCTCAGCCGAAGCGGCCGGAGATGTAGTCCTCCGTGGCCTGGACCGACGGGTTGGAGAAGATGCGCTCCGTGTCGTCGATCTCGATGAGCTTGCCGGGCTGGCCGACGGCGGCGAGGTTGAAGAACGCCGTGCGGTCCGAGACACGCGCCGCCTGCTGCATGTTGTGCGTCACGATGACGATCGTGAAGCGTTCCTTCAGCTCGCCGATCAGGTCCTCGATGGCGAGCGTCGAGATGGGGTCCAGGGCCGAGCAGGGCTCGTCCATCAGCAGCACGTTCGGCTCGACCGCGATCGCGCGGGCGATGCACAGGCGCTGCTGCTGACCGCCGGACAGACCCGAACCCGGCTTGTTCAGGCGGTCCTTCACCTCGTTCCAGAGGTTCGCGCCCTTGAGCGACCGCTCGACGATGTCGCCGAGCTCGCTCTTCTTGTAGCTGCCGTTCAGGCGCAGGCCCGCCGCCACGTTGTCGAAGATCGACATCGTGGGGAACGGGTTCGGGCGCTGGAACACCATGCCGACCTCGCGGCGCACGGAGACCGGGTCGATGCCGGCGCCGTACAGGTCCTCGTCGTCGAGGAGCACCTTGCCCTCGACGCGGCCGCCCGAGGTGACCTCGTGCATACGGTTGAGCGTGCGCAGGAACGTCGACTTGCCGCAGCCGGAGGGGCCGATGAAGGCCGTCACCGAGCGGGGCTCGACGGTCATCGAGATGTCCTCGATCGCCTTGTGGGAGCCGTAGTAGGCGGTGAGTCCGCTTACGTCGATTCGCTTGGCCATGATTACGTCACTTCCAGGATCAGTCGCTGAAGGGGTCCCGCCCGGCGGAGCCGGAAATTGTCGCTTTAGCGACCGGTCTTGGGGGCCTTCCAGCGGGCGATGCCGCGGGCCACCATGTTGAGGATCATCACGAAGGCGATCAGCGTGAGGGACGCAGCCCAGGCACGGTCGTACGCCGCCGTCGAACCGGCGCTCTGTGAGTACTGCTGATAGATGTACAACGGCAGCGACGCCTGCGCACCCTCGAAGGGGTTGGCGTTGATGAACGGGTTGCCGAAGACGAGCAGCAGGACCGGAGCGGTCTCGCCGGCGATGCGGGCGATCGACAGCATGATGCCGGTGGTGATGCCGCCGATGGAGGTCGGCAGGACCACCTTCAGGATCGTGCGCCACTTCGGGACACCCAGGGCGAGGGACGCCTCGCGCAGCTCGTTCGGGACGAGCTTGAGCATCTCCTCAGTGGAGCGGACCACGACCGGCATCATCAGGATCGCGAGGGCGAGCGAGCCGGCGAAGCCGAAGGGCTGCATGTCGAACATCAGCATCAGGCTGAGGATGAACAGACCCGCGACGATCGACGGGATGCCGGTCATCACGTCGACGAAGAACGTGACGGCCTTGGCGAGGTTGCCGCGTCCGTACTCCACCAGGTAGATCGCGGTGAGCACGCCGATCGGGGCGCCGATCAGGGTGGCGAGACCCACCTGCTCCAGGCTGCCGAGGATGGCGTGGTAGATGCCACCGCCGGGCTCGGAGTCGGCGACCACACCCATGGAGTGGGTCAGGAAGTAGACGTCGAGGACCTTCACACCGCGCTGGATGGTGGTCCAGAGCAGGGAGACCAGCGGGACGACGGCGAGCAGGAAGGCGACCCAGACGAGACCGGTCGCGATGCGGTCCTTGGCCTGGCGGCGGCCCTCGACGCGCGCGGCGATGCCGTACGTCCCGACGAGGAACAGCAGGCCGGCGATGAGGCCCCACTGGACCTCGCTGTCCAGCCCGGCGGCGAGGCCGATGCCGACCGCGAGGGCGAGGGAACCGGCGGCGATGGCCCAGGGGGACCACTTCGGCAGGCGGGCGCCTTGCAGGGTGCTGGGGCGCTTGTCGGCGACAAGTGCGTTGCTCATGCGTTGGCCCCCGAGTACTCCTTGCGGCGGGCGATGATCGCGCGGGCCGCGCCGTTGACCAGCAGGGTGATGACGAAGAGGACCAGACCGGACGCGATCAGCGCGTCCCGGCCGAACTCCGTCGCCTCACTGAACTTGCTGGCGATGTTCTGGGCGAAGGTGCCGCCGCCCGGGTCGAGCAGGCTGGCCTGGATGACGAAGCTCGGGGAGAGCACGGTGGCGACGGCCATCGTCTCGCCGAGCGCGCGGCCGAGGCCGAGCATCGACGCGGAGATCACACCGGAGCGGCCGAAGGGCAGGACCGCCATGCGGACCACTTCCCAGCGGGTGGCGCCGAGGGCGAGGGCCGCCTCTTCATGCATCTGCGGGACCTGCCGGAAGACCTCACGGCTGACGTTGGTGATGATCGGCAGGATCATGATCGCCAGCAGGATGCCCACGGTGAGCATCGAGCGCGGGGCACCCTCCTCCCAGGAGAAGATGCCGGTCCAGCCGAGGTAGTCGTTGAGCCAGCCGAAGAGGCCGTTCATGTGCGGTACGAGGATCAGCGCGCCCCAGAGGCCGTACACGATGGAGGGCACCGCGGCGAGCAGGTCGATCACGTAGGCGATGGGACCCCTCAGCTTGCGCGGGGCGTAGTGCGTGAGGAAGAGCGCGATGGCGACGGCGATCGGGACGGCGATCACCATGGCGATGATCGAGGAGACGATCGTGCCGAACGCGAGGACCGCGATGCCGAAGACCGGCGGGACGGCGCCGGTGTTCCACTCGAAGGTCGTCAGGAAGTTGCCCTCGTCCTTGCCGATGGCGAGGGAGGCCCGGTAGGTGAGGAAGACCGCGATCGCGGCCATGATCACCAACAGCAGGATGCCCGACCCACGGGTGAGACCGAGGAAGATCCGGTCACCGGGTCGGGTGGCGCCACGGGCCGCGCGCTTCTGCTCGGCCTCGGACGGCGGCGGGAGTGGGGGAGGGGATTGTGGTTTCTGTGTCGATATGTCCATCGGGTTCTCCGGTCTGCGGAGCCGCTCCGTCGAGCGGCTCGGGCGGGGCCGGAAAGGTGTGCGGCCCCTGGCGGCGGTGCACCGGACGGTGCGGTCCGGTCCCGGTCTCCCGGTTCCGGACCGCACCTTCAGATCAGCTCAGGCCCTCGATGGTGGTGCGGACCTTGGCGATGATGTCGGCGGGGATGGGGGCGTAGTTGATGCCGGAGAGAACGCCCTGGCCGTCCTCGCTGGCGATGTAGCGCAGGAACGCCTTCGTCGCGGGCAGCGTGTCGGCCTTGTTGCCCTTGTCGCAGGCGATCTCGTAGGTGACCAGGGTGATCGGGTAGGCACCGTCGGCCTTGGTCGCGTAGTTCAGCTTCAGCGACAGGTCGCTGCCGGTGCCGACGACCTTGGCGTCCGCGATGGCCTTGGTGGCACCGTCGGAGGAGGCCGCAACCGGGGCGGAGGCGCCCGTGTCGATGGCGACCGTGCCCAGACCGTCCTTGGCGTACGACAGCTCCATGTAGCCGATCGCGCCGTTGGTCTGCTTCACGCCCTGGGCGACACCGGAGGAGCCGGACGCGGACTGGCCGCCGGGGGCGGTCCAGGCCTTGCCGCCCTCGTACTTCCAGTTGTCCGGGGTGGTGGCGATCAGGTACTTGGTGAAGTTGTCCGTGGTGCCGGACTCGTCCGAGCGGTGGAACGCCTGGATCTTGAGGTTCGGCAGCTTCGCGTCCGGGTTGAGCTTCTTGATCTGCTCGTCGTCCCAGGTCTTGATCTTGCCGCTGAAGATCTTGGCGATCGTCGGGGCGTCCAGGACGAGCTTGTCGACGCCGTCCAGCTTGAAGGCCACGGCGATCGGGCCGCCGACCATCGGCAGGTCGATGCCCTGGCCGCCCTTGCAGATGCTCTTGGAGGCGGTGACCTCTTCGGGCTTCAGCGCGGAGTCGGAACCGGCGAAGGCGACCTGGCCCTGGGTGAACGCGGTGACGCCGGCACCGGAGCCGCCGCCCTTGTAGTTGATCTGGACGCCGTTGCAGGCCTGCGTGAAGGCCTTCACCCAGGCGTCGATCGCGTTCTTCTGCGCCGACGAGCCGTCGGCGAGCAGCTGGCCCTTGGCGTCGTCACACTTGACGTTGCCGGCGGGGGCGGAGGCCGCGGCGCTGCCGCCGCTGCTCTTGCCGCCGGTGTCGTCGGAACCGCACGCCGTGAGGGCCAGGGCGCCGGAGACGGCGAGAGCACCGAGGGAGAGGGCCCGCCGGTTCATGCGCTGAAGCTTCACTGAGGGAGATCCTTCCAGGAGCCGCCGTCCTGAATTCGGCGGCGTGCGAAAGTCTGTGTTGTGCGGACGCGTCCGGGTGGGCGCGGTCCGCACCGCGTAAGGCCGAAATTAGGCAGATCAGGTGAAGGCGCCGAAGGCCGTAAATGAACGCGGGGTGAACCCCTGTAGACGGTGTGGTTAGGTCACGGAACGCTTACGTCGAGGACACGGCGCGATCCCGGACTATGCCAGGTGCAGTTGGTTCAGCAGGGCGTCCACGAGAGTGCGGTCCCTCGGCTGGGTGAGGCGGGCCCGCGCCGCCGTGGGCGGCAGCCAGAGGATGCGGTCCACCTCGGCGTTCGGGGTGAACACACCCTCCAGGGCCTCGGCCGCCCAGTAGCGGACCTGCTTCGGGCGGCCGTTCGCGACGTAGTGCACGGTGGGCAGCTCCGCCCCGGGCACGGCCCGGTAACCAGTTTCCTCCTCCACCTCCCGCAGCGCTCCCGCAAGAGGGTCCTCGTCCCGCTTCAGCTTGCCCTTGGGGTGCGACCAGTCGTCGTATTTAGGCCGGTGGACGAGGCAGACCTCCAGCTCGCCGTCGACCGGGGAGCGGCGCCACAGGACGCAGCCGGCCGCCTGCACGGTGGTGTCGTTGGTGTCGTTCCTGTCGGTCACCGGGGTTCACCGCCTCTGGAGATCGGTGTTTCCTTCAGGTGGTACGGACGTTTTTTCAGGTGGTGCAGAAGCTTTCAGGTGGTACGGGTGCTTCAGGTGGTACGGGTGCTTCAGGTTGTACGGGTGCTTCACGTTGTACGGGTGCTTCAGGCGGTAAGGGCGCTTCAGGTGGTGCGGACGCTTTCCTGCTGCCAGGAGCGCTGGAACGCGAACCTCGCCGCCTCCACCTCGTGCCGCTGGTCGGCGTGGAGCACGCCGAGCGCGTACGCCGTCGCCGGGGCGATGCGCGGGGTCCGGGCGGCCTGCGCCGCGGCCGCCGCCGCCTCCGAGGCGTCCCGGTGCCGGTTGAGGGACTGGCCCGCGGCGAGCAGACGTACGTCCATGGTGGAGTTGCCGCCGCGCAGCACCTCCAGGGCGTAGCGGTGCAGGCGCAGCAGCAGGCGGACCTGGTGCCAGGGCGCGTCCTGCGGATGCGGGGCCGGGTCCGGGGACAGGCCGTGGATCAGGGCCTCCGCGTTGTAGGGGTGGCCGGCGGTCACCAGGGGCAGGGCGGTGACCGCGTCGGTGAGGCGCTCCTCCGCGGCCCTGGCGAGAGGGCGCAGGTCGGCGGTGGCGGCGGCGGTGGTCAGGGGGACCTCGCTGGCCAGTAAGGCGACCTTGTCGGCGACCGCGTGGAATCGGCTGGAGCCCAGGGCCTGGAGGGCGGTGGAGTGGGCCCGGGTCCGGGCGAGGGTGAGCTGGCGCTCCAGCAGGGCTCCCGCCTTGGCGGCGCCCACGGTGAGGTTGCCGCGTTCGGGGGTGGGCGGTGGGGTGGGCGGGCCGGCGTTGCCGGGTGCCGCCCCAGCGGAACGACTGCCCACGGCTACGCCGTTCGACCGGCTCGCCTCGATCGCGCCGACCGGGCTCGAGGCGCGACGCCCCGCCGTCCCGTCCGGCTGCGCCGGCAGTACGCCCGCCCCCGACAGCCGGTGCAGCGCCAGCAGCAGGCGCTCGAGGCGGGCCTCGCAGGCGTGCTCAAGGGCCAGGGTGCCGGAGAGCCAGGCCAGCTCGGGGCGCATCTCCTCGGACCACTCGGCATCCAGCAGCGGGCGGAAGGTGTGCAGGCTGGCGCTGATGCGACGGGCCGAGCGGCGCAGGGCGAGCGCCGCGTCGACGGTCCCCTCCGCGCCGCCCGAGGTGCCACCGGTCTCCCGGTGCAGCCGCAGCGCGCGGAGGAACTCCGTGGCCTGTCCCCGGAGGAAGCGCGCGAGGGCGTCCCCGGTCACCGGCCCGGTGGTGGGGTCCGTCGGGTCAAGGTGTTGCTGTGCCACGCCGGCGCCTCCGGGCGTCTATGAGCATCTCCTGGACGTTGCGCAGGGGCTGGCCGTCCCCGTCGGTCGCGTGCCGGGTCCACTCGCCGTCCGGGCCCAGGTGCCAGGACGCCGTGCCGTCGGACATGCCGGTCTCCAGCAGCCGGTTCAGGGCCGCCCGGTGCGCCGGGTCGATGACCCTGACCAGGGCCTCTATACGGCGGTCCAGGTTCCTGTGCATCATGTCGGCGCTTCCGAACCACACCTCGGGCTCGCCGCCGTTGCCGAAGGCGAAGACACGGGAGTGCTCGAGGAAGCGGCCGAGGATGGACCGTACGCGCATGTTCTCGGACAGGCCGGGGACGCCGGGCCGCAGCGCGCAGATGCCGCGCACCCACACGTCCACCGGCACGCCGGCCTCGGACGCGCGGTACAGGGCGTCGATGAGCGCCTCGTCGACCATCGAGTTGACCTTGACCCGGACGAACGCCGGACGTCCGGCACGGTGGTGCTGGACCTCCTTGTCGATCCGGGCGATCAGGCCGTCCCGCAGCGACTTGGGGGCGACCAGCAGACGGCGGTAGGTCTCCCGGCGCGAGTAGCCGGAGAGGCGGTTGAACAGGTCCGAGAGGTCCGCGCCGACCTGCGGGTCCGCCGTCAGCAGGCCCAGGTCCTCGTACAGGCGGGCCGTCTTCGGGTGGTAGTTGCCGGTGCCGACGTGGCTGTAGCGCCGCAGCGTCTCGCCCTCCTGGCGCACCACCAGCGACAGCTTGCAGTGGGTCTTCAGGCCGACGAGGCCGTAGACGACGTGGCAGCCGGCCTCCTCCAGCTTCCGCGCCCACTTGATGTTGGCGTGCTCGTCGAAGCGGGCCTTGATCTCGACCAGGACGAGGACCTGCTTGCCCGACTCGGCGGCGTCGATGAGGGCGTCGACTATGGGGGAGTCGCCGGAGGTCCGGTACAGGGTCTGCTTGATCGCGAGGACGTCCGGGTCGCCGGCCGCCTGCTCCAGGAACGCCTGCACCGATGTCGAGAAGGAGTCGTACGGGTGGTGCAGCAGCACGTCCCGGGTGCGCAGCGCGGCGAAGATGTCCGGCGCGGACGCCGACTCGACCTCGGCGAGGTCGCGGTGGGTGCCGGCGACGAACTTCGGGTACTTCAGCTCCGGCCGGTCGAGGGAGGCGATGCGGAAGAGGCCCGTGAGGTCCAGGGGACCCGGCAGCGGGTACACCTCGGCCTCGCTGATCTTCAGCTCGCGCACGAGCAGGTCGAGGACCTCGCGGTCGATCGACTCCTCCACCTCCAGGCGCACCGGCGGCCCGAAGCGGCGCCGCATGAGCTCCTTCTCCAGGGCCTGGAGCAGGTTCTCCGCGTCGTCCTCCTCGACCTCCAGGTCCTCGTTGCGGGTGAGCCGGAAGGCGTGGTGTTCCAGGACCTCCATGCCCGGGAACAGCTCCTCCAGGTGCGCGCCGATGACGTCCTCGACGGGGACGTAGCGGCCCGGGGAGCTCTCCAGGAAGCGGGACAGCAGCGGCGGCACCTTCACCCGCGCGAAGTGCTTGTGGCCGCTGACGGGGTTGCGGACGATGACCGCGAGGTTGAGCGAGAGACCCGAGATGTACGGGAAGGGGTGCGCGGGGTCGACCGCCAACGGGGTCAGGACCGGGAAGATCTGGTGCCGGAAGAGCGTGAAGAGGCGCGCCTGCTCCTTCTCCGTCAGCTCGCTCCAGCGGACCAGGTGGATGCCCTCCTCCGCGAGGGCGGGGGCGACGTCCTCGTGGTAGCAGGCGGAGTGCCGGGCCATCAGCTCGCGCGAGCGGGCCCAGATCATCTCCAGCACCTCGCGCGGCTGGAGGCCGGAGGCGGAGCGCGTGGCGACCCCCGTGGCGATACGGCGCTTCAGACCGGCCACCCGGACCATGAAGAACTCGTCCAGGTTGCTGGCGAAGATCGCGAGGAAGTTCGCTCGTTCGAGGAGGGGGGTGTTGGGGTCCTCGGCGAGTTCCAGGACACGCTCGTTGAACGCGAGCCAGCTGCGCTCCCGGTCGAGGAAACGACCCTGCGGCAGCTGGACCCCGCCCTGCTGCGACTCCTCGTACGCGTCGAGGTCGGCATCGATGTCGGGTTCGAGGTCGGAGACCGCGGCCGCGACGGTGTGCGGGCGGTGCGCGGCTATGGAGCCCACGGAGGGCTGCGGGTGCTGGACCTGTGCCTGGGTGTTCTGCTGGCTCATGGACCCATTCTTCCGCGCCAGCAGCGAGACGGGCGCGTCGGAAGCTGCGGGCGGGAGCGTGGCGGCGTTTCCCTCGGGGGGCGGCGAGGGCTCAGGCGCGACGGGGTTCATTGACTGAGCGTCGCAAGTTCGTCTGAACCGATGGTTACGGAGACATGGCGTTCGGGATATCGGCGGACGGCTCGCGGGGGTGCACGCGCGCGTGGAGGGGCATTTTGGGCGCGCTCTCGGGGGTGCGCTTTCTGGGTGGCTTCCCGGGGTGCCTTCCGGGAGTGCTTCCCGGGGTTGCCTTCCGGGGGAGGCCCCCGGGGGAGGCCTTCTGGGGGAGGGCGCGTACGTCCCTCCCCCCTGCGGAGGGACGTACGCGGATCCGGTCGCTCCTGGGGTCAGGCCGTGCGGCGGCGCAGGAGGGCGAAGGCGGCGAAGGTGGCCGCGGTGGCGACGGCGAGGACGATGCCGGTCTCCACGAGGTGCAGGGGCCAGAAATGGGACGCGGGGTGGAAGGTGGCGTAGTAACCGTCGGCGTTGTGCCCTTCCTTCACCTGCCACACGTTGTTCGGCAGCACGATCCGCTGCGCCGAGGTGCGGGTGACCGTCGGCCAGAAGGCGTCGCGGAGGTGCTCCAGGACGAGGTTGAGCAGCCACATCACGGCGAACGACACGCCCAGGGCGGGCAGCGTGCGGCGCAGTGCGAGCGCGGTGAGCGTGCCGACCGCGAGGGCGCACAGGGAGTACGCCACCGTCGCCGGGCCGCGTGCCACGAACACGTCGGCGAAGGCCCAGCCGTCGCCCGTCATCCAGTCGGGGTTGGCCTCCCAGCCCCAGCGGAACGCCGCCACCAGGACCGTGCCCCCGAGCGTGAGCACCACCGCCGGCACGGCGAGCTTGGCGGCCAGCCAGCGGGTCGGGGTCACGCCCTGCGTCCAGGCCAGCTGCGCGGTGCCGTTCTCCAGCTCGCGGCCGATCAGCGCGCCCCCGGCGAAGGTGGCGACGGCGAGGAAGCTGTAACAGACGAGCCAGCCGGCGTAGCCGATCCCCTCGCTGTACTGGTAGGCGGCGTACGGGACGCTGCACATGTCGTGGACCGGGTCGCAGTTCTCCACGTCGATGGCCCGCACGGAGGCCGCGGTGACCTCCGTGACCCACTTCAGCCAGCCGATCACGGCCACCACGAACGCGCCCCAGAAGAGCAGGGCCGCTCGGTGCAGCCGTAGGACCGTGCGGGGCAGTCCCCCGATGACGGCGGAGTTCACGCGGGACACCTCCGTGCGGGATCGAGCCGTGCCGGAGACGAGCCCTGTGCCGGCCCGGGCGGTTCCGGTGCCGCGCCGCAGCACCAGGAACGCCGCCGCGACGAGCAGACCGGTCATGGCCAGGACCAGCGCGGTGGTGGTGAGCTGGAGCGGCCAGTAGTGGGAGGCGGGGTGGTACGTGGTGTAGAAGCCGGTCGCGTCGAGCCGCTCGTACACCTCCGTGCAGCCCCTGAACTGGGAGGGTCCGCAGCCGGGGTCCGCGATGTGCGCGCCGCTGGAGGTGACGAGGCCCGAGTCGACCTCGAGGCCTCCGCCCGGGTAGCCCGCGCCAAGAGAGTTCACGTCGGTGTCGGCGGGCCACAGGTACGGCATGGCCGACTGGGCGAGGCCCCAGAGGGCGGCCGTGGACAGGACGCCGAGGACGAGCGCGGGCAGCGTGCGGCGCAGCAACAGGCCCGCGAGGGCGCCGGCGGCCAGCCCGCACAGGGCGAACGCGACCGTGGTGGGGCCGTTGGCGTGGAAGGTCCAGGTGTCGTGCCAGTTGTCCGCGGTGTCGATACGGCCCCGGCTCGCCGACCAGGCCAGGCGGTGCAGCACGGACAGCAGGCTCGCGCCCACGCTGACCGCCGCGGCGGGCACGGCCAGCTTGGCGGTCAGCCAGCGTGCCGGGGAGACGGCCTGGGCCCAGGTGAGCTGTGCGGTGCCGTTCTCCATGTCCCGGCCGACGAGGGAGCCGCCCGCCCATGCGGCCAGGAGGAAGGGGAGCGCGGTGAGGGCGAGGGTGGAGTAGCCGTAGACGTCCTTGTACAGCAGGATCGCGTCCTGGTCGTAGGAGCAGGTCGGCGACTCGATGGAGCACGCGTTGTACTGCCGCCAGCCCCTCGCCGCGGCGTCGGCGAGGGACCCCCACAGCGTGAGGGAGGCGGCGGCGAGTACGGTCACCAGCCCGGCCCAGACGTACAGGGCGGGGCGGTGCAGGCGCAGGAGCCAGCGGGCGAGGCGCGGGCGGGGCGGAACGGCCGCGGCCACGGCCGCCGATGTGGCCGTTGCGACCGGGGTGGCTGGAGTGGTCGGGGTGGCTGGAGTGGTCGGGGTGGTCGGGGTGGTCGGGGTGGTCACGCGACGGTCTCCTCGGTCCGCTCCGGGACGGGCGTCAGGCCGGGAGCCTCGGGGTTGCGCAGATAGGCGAGGACGAGCTCTTCCAGGGTGGGCGTGCTGGTGCGCCAGTCGCCGGCCGACGGGCCCGCCGGGCGGATCAGCGCGCTGAGCTGGCGGCCGGTGGTGCGGGACTCGACGACGGTGTGCGGGGCCAGGTCGGTCTGCGCGGGTGCGGACACGCGCGCGTGGGCGGCCAGCAGGCCGTCGATCTCGCCCCCCAGCCGGACCCGGCCGCCGCCGATCAGCAGCAGGTGGTCGCAGGAGTCCTCGAGTTCGGCCACCACGTGCGACGACATCACGATCGTGGTGCCGTGCTGGGCGGCCTGCGCCATCAGCGTGCCCATCAGTTCGTGCCGGGCCAGCGGGTCGAGGTCGGCCATCGGCTCGTCCAGGAGCAGCAGTTCGGGGTGTTTGCCGAGGGCCAGGGCGAGCGCCACGCGCGTGCGTTGTCCGCCGGAGAGCGAGCGGATGCGGGCGTTCGGGGCGAGTTCGCCGGCGGTGACGATCCGGTCGGCGCCGGCCGCGTCCCAGCGCCCGGGGTTGAGGTCGGCGCCCATGCGCAGTGTCTCGGCGACGGTGAGCTGCGGGTACAGCGGCTTGTCCTGGGCGACGAAGCCCACGCGTGCGCGGGCCGCCGCCGGGGTCGTGCCGAGGACGGTGACCGTGCCCTCGGTGGGGGCCAGCAGACCCGCGGCCAGGGCGAGAAGCGTGGACTTGCCCGCTCCGTTGGGGCCGACGACGGCACAGACCCGCCCGGTGGGCAGACGGAAGGTGCAGTCGTGCAGCGCCTGGTGCCCACGGCGGCCGAAGCGCTTGCCGAGTGCGGTCGCCTCTATGGCCGTGTCGGTCATGACGGGTCCCCCTGGGAGTGCATTTCGGGAACGGTGAAGCGTTCGTCGAGTACGGCAGTGAAGAGCGCGGCCACGTCGTCCCGGTCCAGCCCGGCCTCGCGGGCCCTGTCGGCCCAGGCGTGCAACTCCGCCCGCAGGGGGGAGTCCTCGGCCGCCACGGCGCCGAGCGAACGCTGTACGAAGGTGCCGAGCCCCCGCCGTGCTTCGACCAACCCCTCGCGTTCCAGCTCGCGGTAGGCCTTCAGCACGGTGTTCGGGTTGATGGCGGTGGCCTCGACGACCTCGCGGGCCGTGGGCAGCTTGTCGCCGGGCTCGAGCAGGCCCAGGCGCAGGGCCTGCTTGGTCTGCTGGACGATCTGGACGTAGGTGGCCACGCCACTGTGCCGGTCGATGCGGTACTCGACCATCCGGACAACCACCCTTTCACTAATTGAGTAGTGAAAGGGTGGTGGAAGGGGTGGAGGCATGTCAAGAAAAACTCTTCGCGGATCCGTGAACCGATCGGCGGGGCTCGTGCGATGAGGGGTTGTGAGCGCAACAACGAGAAGTGACGGGGAGCTGCTGCGGTCCATCGCGGCGGACGGGGACCGTCACGCCTTCGAGGAGCTGTACCGGCGGTACGCGCCGTGGCTGACCGCACGCATGCGCAGCCGCTGCTCGGACGCCGGGGTGGTCGACGACGTCGTCCAGGAGACGTTCCTCGCGGTGTGGCGTGGCACCGCCCGCTACCGCGAAGAAGGGGACGTGGCCGGGTGGCTGTGGCGCATCGGCTCGCGGCGCCTGATCGACGCCCTGCGCGGCGACGGGGCGCGCGGCCGGCTGCGGCAGGCCCTGGCGCGGTTGCGCCACCGCGACGAGGCGTCCGCGGAGGAACGCGTGCTCGCGGGGGTGGAGCACGGGGACCTCGCGGGCGCCCTCATAAGGCTCTCGCCGGAGTTGCGGGCCGTCCTCCAGGCAACCGTCATCGACGGACTCACCACCCGGGAGGCAGCCGTCCTGCTCGGCATTCCCCCCGGCACGGTCAAGACGCGGGCCCAGCGTGCCCGCAAGCAACTGCGGGAGGCGCTGGCATGACATGGCATGTGGATGAAGAGGACCTGCGCGCCTACGCCCAGGGCGAGTTGGCGGCCCCGATGCTCTGGTCGGCCGACACGCACCTCACGGCGTGCGCCGAGTGCCGGGCCCGGCTCGTGTCGGTCGGCGACCCCGTTGCCCTGGACGCCGGCTGGGAGCGGCTCGACGCCGAGCTGGACGCGCCGCGGCCCGGACCGCTGGAGGGACTGCTGGTGCGGTTCGGCGTGGCCGGCCACATCGCGCGGCTGCTGACCGCGACTCCGGTGCTGCGCCGGTCCTGGCTGCTCGCGGTGGCGTTCGTGCTCGGCATCACTGTGCTGGCTGTGTACTCGATCGACGAACCCGCCCTCTTCCTCGCGCTCGCCCCGCTGCTGCCGCTCGCGGGAGTGGCGCTGTCGTACGGCCCCGGGCTCGACCCGACCTACGAGATCACCGTCGTCGCCCCGCTGCACGGGTTCCGGCTGCTGATGATCCGCACGGTCGCCGTGCTGACCGTCGGCCTCGTGCTGAACGGCCTGGCGACCCTCGCCCTGCCGGAGTACGGGCTGCTGGCCCTGGCCTGGCTGCTGCCCGCCCTCGCCCTCACCGCGACGGGCCTGGCGCTGATGCCCCGGCTGGGGCCGGTCATCGCGCCCACCCTGGTCGGCGGGGCGTGGCTGACGCTGCTGGTGCTGGCGAAGCAGCACACCCACGGCACGCTCGTGCCCTTCACGACGGCCGGGCAGTCCGCCGCGGCAGCGCTCGCGGTCCTCGCCGCCCTGCTGCTCTTCCAGGCCCGCGACCGCTTCGACGCCCGCCCCACCGGCGGCTTCGCGGACGGAGGCGCCGCGTGACCACGCCCCCCGTCCCCGCCCACCGCACTTTCAGGAGCCCCGCATGACCACCGGACCCCTCACCGGTCCCACCACCGTCTCGGCCACCGGCCTGACCCTCCGCTACGGCGGCACGCGCGCCCTCGACGAGGTCTCGCTGGAGCTGACCCGAGGCGTCACCGGGCTCCTCGGCCCCAACGGCGCCGGCAAGACCAGCCTGTTGCGGGTGCTCGCCACAGCCGTACCGCCGAACAGCGGAGCGTTCACGGTCCTGGGCCACGACCCGAGCACGACGAAGGGCCGCCTGGCCGCCCGCCGCACCCTCGGCTATCTGCCGCAGACCCCCGGATTCCACCCGGACTTCACAGCCTTCGCCTTCGTCGACTACGTGGCGATCCTCAAGGAACTGACGGACCGGGCGGCCCGCCACCGCGAGGTGCGGCGTGTGCTGGAGGCTGTCGACCTCGGGGACGTGCGCGGCAAGCGCATCAAGGGGCTCTCCGGTGGAATGCGGCAGCGCGTGGCCCTGGCCGCCTCCCTCGTCGGCGACCCGGAGTTCCTCGTGCTCGACGAGCCGACCGTCGGCCTGGACCCGGAACAGCGCATGCGCTTCCGCGAGCTGGTCGCCCAGGCGGGCGAGGGCCGCACGGTACTGCTCTCCACCCACCAGACGGAGGACGTGGCGATGCTCTGCCACCGCGTCGTCGTCCTGACCAACGGCCGTGTCCGCTTCGACGGCACCCCGGCCCAACTGACCGCCCGCGCGGCCGGCCGGGTCTGGGCCAGCACCCGACGCGATCCGGGCGCGCTGGCCGGCTGGCGCACCGGCACCGGCACCTTCCGCAACATCGGCGACCCGCCCACCGGCGCCGACCTGCTCGAACCCACCCTGGAGGACGGCTACCTGCTCGCTCTGGACGGCGAGAGCACGGAGGTGACGGCGTGAGCACCACGATCACCCGCCCCGCGCCCACGGTCACCGAGCCCGCACCCGAACCCCGCCGCACGGCGGCCGTCCTCGACCTGGCCCGCTTCGAAGCCCGTGAGCTCCTGCTCCAGGTCCCGATCCTGGTCGTCTTCGGCCTCTACGTCGTCTACGCAGGCGCTCGGCTGGTGACCCAGTCGGGTGGGTCGGACGACTATCCGATCCTCAACCAGGTCGACCGCGCCACCCAGGCCGCGCCCCTCTTCCCGGCCCTCGCCCTGCTCATCTGCGTCAACTCGGCCGCGCTGCGCTCCCGCAAGCACCACACCGCGCAGCAGTTCGAGGCCCACCCGATGGAGCCGTGGCGGCGCACGCTCGCCCATGTGCTGTCGGCGGTGCCGTACGCGGCGCTCATCGGCTTTGTCGTGGCCGTCGAGTACTTCCGGGAGGCACTGAAGCCGGGCGCGATCGGTCACGGCTCGTTCGGCGAGCTGGCCGTGGGCCCGCTGGTCGTCCTGTTCGCCGGGGTCCTCGGCGTGCTGCTGGCCCGCCTGCTGCCGTCGACGTTCGTCCCGATGCTGTTCGCCATCGTCGGCTACCTGGGCATCGTGCTGGCTTCCGCGGCCGAGGCGGGCGGCCACAGCATCGGCTGGTTGTCGCCGGTCATCTTCCAGGACAGCAGCGGCGACCCGGTCCCGGCCGACCTGCTGGGCCGTCCGGCCGGCTGGCACGCGCTGTATCTGGCGGGCCTGTGCGGGCTGCTGGCCTGTGTGACGGTCATGGTCTCCGGCGGCCGGGCCCGTGTCATCAAGACGGCGACCGCGATCGCCGTCGCGGTGACGGCGGTGGGCGCGATCGGTCAGATTCCCGACTCGTCGGCCCTGAAGAAGGCGCGCGAGACGGCGTCCACGGCACCGGAGAAGGTCCAGTCGTGCGCCACGTACGCCGGTTCGACGTACTGCTCGTTCCCCGAGTGGAACGGTGTGAGGGGGGAGTGGGCAGAGGTGGCCGCCCGCGTCCGGGCGGCGGCCGGAGACGCGGCCCAGGACACCCGGCTGACGGTGCGCCAGCGCATCGACACCAGCGGCGGTGTGGAGGTCGACGGCTACATCACCCCGTCCCGCACCCCGGGCCAGGTCACGGCCGGTACCCGCTGGGGTGGCAATCGCGTCCCCGAGTTCGCCGTCGCGGTCGCCTCGGTCCTGGTCGCGGGCACGGAGGACGAGGCCGGGAGCATGTGCGACGGCCGCACGGTCACCCTCATGTGGCTGGCCGTGGGCACGGACCCCACCCCGCTGACCAGCTTCCGCAACGTTCGCCTCGACGACAGCACCAGCGGCTCGGCAGTGATCCTGGCCCCCACGGAACCGCTGACGATGACCGCCCAACAGACCTCGGTCTTCCGCAAGTTGCTCGACCGGCCGCGTGCCGAGGTGGAGTCCCGGGTCAAGGCTCACTGGGCGGAACTGACGTCACCGAAGACGACGACGGCCCAGGCGGCGAAGCTGCTCGGGGTCGAGGTGCCGAAGGGGGCGGACAACTGTGACGAGTGAGACGGGAGACCGTATGGGACTGACGGACGGGGGAGCACCGGTGTTCCGCGTACTGCTGCGGGTTCTTGTGCCCCCGGTGTGCCGGGCCCTGCCCTGGCGGGCGCTCGCGGTGGCAGGCGGGCTCGGCCTGCTGCTCGCCGGGAGCACCAGACTGCCGGACCGGACGCCGAGCCCCGAGACCGGCCTCGCCGTGCTGCGGATCGTGGCCCTGGCCGGTGTGCTCGGCCTGGCCTTCCTCCTCGACGATCCCGCACGACACACCACCACGGGCGTTCCGGTGCGCCGCCCGGTCCGGGCGGGCCTGCGCCTGGCCCTCGTCGCGCCGCTCGCGGCCCTGTGGTGGACGGCGGCCCTGTTCCTCATACCGGCGGGATCCCGCCCGCCCGCCGCCTTCCTCACCCTGGAGGCCCTGGGCCTGGCCGCCTGCGCCCTCGCCCTGCCGGCCATCGCCATCCGTTTCACGAGGGAGGCGGAACCCGGGCGCGGCACGGCCTTCTGGCTGGGGATCGCGACACTCGCCGTCGGCCTCGTCCCGGACAGGTGGGGCCTCTTCTTGGCCGAGGGCACGCCGCAGTGGGGGCCGGCGCACGTGCGGTGGGCTGTGCTGCTGGGGGTGGCGGCGGCGATGTGGGCGATGTCCCTACCGGAACCCTTGAGGCGCCGGTCCATACGTCTCAGCCCGTCGGGCGTCTGAGGCCGAGGCCGTTCAGCCCCCTGACCTCACGTCTCCGTCCGGTACATCAGATCCACCTCGTGCGTCACGAACCCCAGCCGCTCGTACACCGACACGGCCGCCTTGTTGTCCGCGTCGACGTACAGCATCGCCGTCGGCAGCCCCTGCGCCGCGAGGTGCCGCAGGCCGATCGTGGTGAGGGACTTGCCGAGGCCGCCGCCCTGGGTGCCGGGAGCGACGCCGAGGACGTAGACCTCGCCGAGCTGTTGCTCGGCGTGGACCTTGGTCCAGTGGAAGCCGACGAGCCGGTCCCCGCGGAAGGCGAGGAAGAAGCCGGCCGGGTCGAACCAGGGCTCGGCCTTGCGGTCGTCGAGGTCGCGCTGGGTGAGGGAGCCCTGTTCCGGGTGGTGGGCGAACGCGGCGGCGTTGACGGCGAGCCAGGCCGCGTCGTCTTCGCCGGGGACGAAGGCGCGGACGGTCACGCCCTCGGGGAGGACCGGCTCGGGCAGGTCGAGGTCGGCCAACGGCCGCCGCATCTGACGCAGTTCCCGGAACAGGGTGAGCCCGAGGACCTGGGCGAGATGGCGGGCGGCGGAATGGCCGCCGTGGGCCCACACCCGCAGCCGCTTGCCGGTGGCGGCGAGGAGGGCGGCGCCGAGCGCCCGGCCGTGCCCGTGACCGCGGTGGGCGGGGTGCACGACGAGCTCGGCGGCCGGTGCCTCGACCGGGTCGGTGTCCTCGAGTTGCGCGTAGCCGACGAGTTGGTCGCCGACGCTCAGCAGCAGATGAGAGACGCCCTCGCGTTCGCGGCCGCGCAGCTGGAGCCGCCCCTGCTCGGACACCGCCTGCTGGCCGTCGTTGCGGGCGGCGTCGGTGATCAGGGCGAGGACGGCCTCGGTCTGGTCCGGGGAGAGCGCGGAGTAGGTCTCGATGGAGCGGGAGCCGTAGGGCCGTACGGTGTCGTCGCTGGTCATGCGTATGAGGGTAAAGGGAGGGCCCGGCAAAGTGGCGGCACGGGGGAAGGCAAGGGGGAAGGCAATGAAGGAGGCAAGGGGGAAGGCAAAGAACCGGGCAAAGGGAAACCAGGATGTAACCAGGAACCCCCTGTCGCGCTACGCGCGTTGACCCTAGGCTGCGCCGGACGGGGCCAACCACCTCAAGCAAGCCACAGGGGGGCGTATGCCAGCCACGACCCAGCAGCACCCGACCCGCAGACGCCGTACGTACCGGATCCTCGCGGCCGGTGCCGCGCTGACCACAGCGGGTGCGCTCGCCGCCGCGCTGCCCGCGACCGCCTCGGCCGGCGAGAGCCACAAGCCGGGCGGCCACGGTCACCTGCCGGGCCGTTACCAGGACGTACAACTGCTGTCCTTCAACGACCTGCACGGCAACCTGGAGCCGCCGTCCGGTTCGTCCGGCCGGGTCACCGAACTCCAGGCGGACGGCACGACGAAGACGATCGACGCGGGTGGCGTGGAGTACCTGGCGACGCACCTGCGCGAGGCGCGCAAGGGCAACGCGTACTCCGTCACCGCCGCCGGCGGCGACATGGTGGGCGCGTCCCCGCTGATCTCGGGTCTGTTCCACGACGAGCCGACCATCGAGGCGCTGAACAAGCTGGACCTGGACGTCACGTCCGTGGGCAACCACGAGTTCGACGAGGGCCCCAAGGAGCTGGCGCGGCTGCAGAACGGCGGCTGTCACCCGACGGCCGGCTGCTACACGGACAAGAAGTTCGCGGGCGCCGACTTCCCCTACCTCGCGGCGAACGTGCTGAACGAGAAGACCGGCAAGCCGATCCTCAAGCCCTACTGGGTGTGGAAGAAGAACGGCGTCAAGATCGGCTTCATCGGCGTGACGCTGGAGGACACCCCGGGCGTCGTCTCCGCCGAGGGCGTCAAGGGCCTCAAGTTCAAGGACGAGGTCGAGACGATCAACAAGTACGCCAAGGTGCTGGAGCGCCAGGGCGTGAAGTCGGTCGTGGCCCTGATCCACGAGGGCGGGCTCCCGGCGTCGACGTCGTACAACTACAACTGTGACTCGTCGGGCGCAGGGGATGGCATCTCCGGCCCGATCGTCGACATCGCCAAGAACATCACCCCGAAGGTCGACGCCCTCGTCACCGGTCACACGCACGCCGCGTACGCGTGCACCATCAACGACCCGTCGGGCAGGCCGCGCACGGTCACCTCGGCCGCGTCCTTCGGCCGCCTCTACACGGACACCACGCTGACGTACGACCGTTGGACGGGTGACATCGCCCGTACGGCGGTGAAGTCGGCGAACCACGTGGTCACCCGGACCGTCGCCAAGGCGCCGGACATGACCGAGCTGATCAGCAAGTGGAACACCCTGGCGGCCCCCATAGGCAACCGCGCCATCGGCTACGTCTCCGCCGACGTCCCCAACACGGGCACCGAGTCCCCGATGGGCGACCTGATCGCGGACGCGCAGCTCTGGTACGGCAAGGAGCTCGACGCGGAGACGGACCTCGCGCTGATGAACCCGGGCGGTGTCCGGGCGGGCCTCACCTACGCGGCCAAGGGCTCCGAGGGCGACGGGGTGGTGACGTACGCCGAGGGCTTCACCGTGCAGCCGTTCTCCAACACCGTGAACCTGCAGAGCTTCACCGGCGCCCAGCTGATCCAGGTGCTCAAGGAGCAGGTGAGCGGCTCGAACGCGGCCTCACCGAAGATCCTCCAGCCGTCCGCCAACCTGACGTACACGCTGGACCTGACGAAGACCGGCGCGGACCGGGTCGTCACGGACTCCATCAAGGTGAACGGCACGGCCGTCGACCCGGCCGCCACGTACCGCGTCGCGACGAACAGCTTCCTCGCGGGCGGTGGCGACGGCTTCACCACGCTGGGCCAGGGCACGAACGACCTTGTCGGCGCCGACGACCTGACCGCTCTGGAGCAGTACCTGACGGCCAACTCCTCGGCCACCGCGCCGATCACGCCGCCGGCGACGAACCGGATCACGGTCGTTCAGTAGGCCGCCGGATCGTGACCTCAGTCGCATACTCGCGGTTGAGGTTGCGGGTGGGGGGCATGCGCATGATCGGATGGATCGATGCGTTCCCCCCACCACATACCAACGCATCCCTACCCGAACTCCTACGAGGAGCCTGAGCCGGGGCCCGAGCCGGGGCCCGAGCTCTATGCCTACGAGGAGCCTGAACCCTCGGCCCCGCCGAAGCCCCGCCGCAGTCGTCGGCGTCGTCGGCGGGGCCGCTTCGCAGGCCTGCCGTTCGCACTGAAGTCGCTCGTCGCACTGGCGGTACTCGCCGCCTTCCTCACCCTGGCCGACCGCTGGGCCCTTCTCTACGCCGAGCACAGGGCGGCGGACACCCTCAAGGACCGCTTGCACCTCACCGCGGCACCCGAGGTGGAGATCGGCGGCTTCCCCTTCGTGCCCCAACTCGTCGACGGGCGCCTGGACTCGGTGAAGGTGACCGTCCCGGACGTGGCGGCGGACCGGGTCACGCTCGCCGCGGTGTCGGCGACGGCCCACGACGTACGGCTCGAAGGCGACGGGCCGACCTCGGTGCGCGGTGCCCGCTTTCCCGAGCTGCACGGCGACGTCCTGCTCTCCTTCGCCGACATGAACCGCGAACTCGGCGCGTCCCAGCTGACGTTCACCGGCGCGGGCCGCGACCGCGTCGCGGCGCGTGGCACCCTGCCGGTCGCCGGGCACGATCTGCGGTTGCGGGCCGATGTCCGTGTACAGCCGAACGGCGACCGGGGCATCGCCACGCAGATCGGCGGAATGCGCCTGGACATAGGGGACCTGGCGACGTACCGGCCCGGTACCCGCGCCTCGGAGGGCCTGCACCTGACGCCGAAGTCGGCCGCCGACCTCGCCCGCGAGACCCGCAAGGTGCGGGCGCTGCTGGCGGTTCCGTCCGTCGTACAGCGCATGGGCGTACCCAAGGCGACCGTCCGCGAGGCACTGGAGAACGACGACCGGCTCGCCGAGCTGACGGGCTCCAAGCGCTTCGTCCATCAGGCCATGCGGGTCAACCTCCTGGACCTCGCCCTGGCCCACCCCGAGATCCTCGACCGCCTGGGCTTCGACCCGGCCCTCCTCGACGCCCTGTCCAGCCTCACCCGCCCGGTCCTCGCCGACCGGCTCTCCCTCGCCTTCCAACTGCCGAAGCCGCCCCAGGGCGAGCTGCGGCTGCGCGACGTACGGGTCGAGAGGGAGGGCATCAGGGTGCGGCTGGCGGGCCGGGGCCTGGCGGTCGGCCAGTAAAGCTGAGGCTAGGGCTCCCGCAGATGCCGCGGGACCTGTGACTCCCAGCGCCAGTGCAGCAGTGCGGCGAGGAGGGTGAAGGAGGCCGCCGGGACGCAGACGAGGAGGAGGACGGGGCGGAGGGTGGTGCCGGAGAGGGCCTCGGTGAACAGCACCAACAGCATGACCAGCAGCACCACCACCGCACCGGTCACTGCCCGCTGCCATGCCTTGTGGTGTGCCGCGCGTCGACGGATCCGTTGCTCCACCTCGGGCCGCCGCTCCCAGGCCGCCCCGCGCCGCAGGGCGGCGGCCTCGCGCAGGGCGCCGACCTCCGTGCGGAGGCCGTAGAGGCCCGGCAACTGCCAGTCGTCGAGGAAGGGGAGACGGGTGCGGCGGCCGTCGTCGCGGTACAGGTAGGCGAACCAGCGGGGCCCGTCGGTGCGCTGGGCCGGGCCGGGCTCGATGCGGAGGTCGTAGACGTCGGGCCAGGCGAATCGGCGTGCCCGCAGGGGGCCGTACGCGGTGATGCCGTCGGGGCCGGCGACCGTGCGGCCCCGCCAGTGCAGCAGCGCGGCCCACCCCAGGATTGTCAGCGCCAGCGCTATCGGGGCCGCCCTGACCCGCCACGGCATGACGTGGTGGTCACGGGTCAGCTGGAACAGGGCATTCCCGAGACACATCACGATGAAGCCGAACCGGCGGCCCGAGGTCCGTCTGCGCCGGCCGTACTCCCGTCTGAAACCGACCTCGCCCACCCGTACCTCCCCAGACGCGCAGATCCAGACGCAGATCCAGACGCGGATCCAGACGCGGATCCGGACGCGCGGATCCGGACGCGCCGATCCGGACGATGCGCGACTGGGGAGATGCTAGGCGCCCCAGGTGAGAGCGAGGGTAAAGGTGGCGTCAGGATGCCGACGGCGTCCAGTCGCCCAGCCAGTCCGCGACCTCCTGATTGGCGGCCTGGGCGTCGGTGAGGAGGGGGCGGTCCGAGGAGGCGCTGCCCGAACCCGCGCCGGTGTTCTTGTACTCGGCGAAGCGGTCGTCCTTCCAGGAGTAGCCGCTCATGTCGGTCCAGGGGGTCGTCTTGATCGCGGCGCTGAGGGTGGTGTTGCGGACGGTGGTCTGCGGGTCGAGGCTCGCGTCACCGCCGGCGTGCCAGGGGCGGCCGAGGTGGAAGCTGCGGTCGGACACGTCGCCGTTCACCGTGGAGTTGGCGATCAGGATGCCCTTGCGGTTCGCGGCGGTGCTGGGGGCGGTGACGTAGCCGGCCGAGGTGCCGTTCCAGCGCTTCTTCAGGGTGATGACGGACTTGTCGATCACGGCGGTAGCGCGGCCGAAGATGAAGTCGACGTTGCCGATGACGTAGGAGTTCGTCATGTAGACGCGGCCCAGCTTGTCCTTGGACGCGGTGTCCACGAGCAGGGTGTCCTGGTCGCCGCTGACGATGACACCGTCGAGGAAGATCTTGTCGGCGCCGGTGCGCAGGGCGACCGCCTGGTTGGCGATGTCCTGGTGCGCGGCCTCGTCGAAGTCGTTGGAGATCGTCAGGTTGCGGGCCTGGAAGTCGTCCGCGTCGACGGCGACGGTGGCGCTGCCGCCGGTGCCGTACGTACCCCCGCCGGGCTTGGGGGTGCCCGACGCGTTGTTGTAGACGATCGTCGTGTCCTTGCGGCTGCCGCCGGTGCCCTGGATGGTGACGTGCGGCTTGTTGGACGGGACCTTGACCAGCTCGCGGTACGTGCCCGGCTTGACGGCGATCACCACGCGGGAGGGGTTGTTCGCCGGTACGGCGTTCACGGCGGCCTGGACGGAGGTGTACTGCCCGCTGCCGTCCTTGGCGACGGTGAGGGTGGTGGCCGCGGCGGCCTTCGTCGTGGCCGTCGAAGTCGTACCGATGGAAGTACGCGGGCCCACGCCCGACTTGAGGAGCGCCGGTACGTCGGCCGCCTTGTCCAGCGTGTACGCGTAGTACTTCTTCGGGTCCCAGGCCGCGCCCGAACCGCCGCTCTCGTTACGGCCGCTCGTGCCGGAGAAGACGTTGCCGCGCTGGACGACGGTGGCCGTGGCGTCCCGCGTCACCGGGTTCTTCAGACCCTGGAAGTAGGAGTTCTCCAGGACCATGTTCGTCTTGCCGCGCGAGTAGTTGCCGTACGAGGCGGTGATGGAGGTGCCCGCCTCGTCCTCCAGGTAGTTGTTGTAGAGGTGCGCGTGCGCGACGTTGTCCGTGGAGGGGTTGCGCTGCTCGGTCTCGCGGATCCAGTTGTGGTGGATCGTCATGTCCGCGGTGACGTTGTCGGTCCAGCCGATGCCGAACGCCTTGTTCTCCTGGCTCAGCTTGTTCCAGGACACCGTCAGATACGTCGTGTCCTTGCGGCTGTCGATGAGCCCGTCGGCCATGTGCCGCAGGTCGTTGTGGTCGATCCACACGTGGTGCGCGCCGTCCATCTGGATGGCGTCGAAGTCGTGCTCCTTGTCGTTCCACACGCCCTGGTACGCGTCCCGGATGGTGAGGTTCCGGATGATCACGTTGTGGACGCCCTGGCCGAGGAAGAAGCCGCCGCCCACGATGTGCCCAGAGGTGCCCGCGCCGACGATGGTCTTGTCCGACTGGACCTTGATCTCTTTCCCGACCGGGTTCATGTTGATGGTCGCGGCGACGACGATGACGTACGGCTCGGGCGCCGTCGCGTACTTCTCCAGGTCGGCGAGCGTCTTCACGGTGACGGTCTTGCCGTCCCGGCCGCCGTAAGTGCCGTTCTGGCCCAGCGCGTTGACGGAGGCGAAGCCGTCCGCGGAGGCGGTGGCCCAGGCGGGAGCGGCGGCGGTGGCCGCGGAGGCATGCCGGGCGTCCGCGCCGAACATGCCGAGGTCCGTGCCGTAGGCCAGGGTGCCGGCGGCGATCAGGGCCAGCGGGACGCCCGCCACCACGGCGGTACCGCGCCTGCGGTGACGGGCCTTGCTGCGGGTCTCACTCATGCGGGTTCCGTTCCATGCGGGGGGATGGCCGCTGTGCAGTCGCCGCCCCGCACGGAAAGGTTGCCGCGAACCCATTCACTCGCAGGTGAGCAACTCGGACAACTGGTCCGCGAGTTGGGTGAGCCAGTCCAGTCGCGGCCCGCCGCGGACGATGCGGAATCCATGCCGACGGCCGTGGAACGCGGTGGTGACGGCGTGGAACTGGGCCCAGCGGCGTACGCGTTCACGATCGAGTTCGGCGGCTTCGGCGAAGAGGTCGAGGATGCGGTGGATGGCCTTGGGGAGATCCACGTCTGGCGCTGCGAGGAGCGCGGGGAGGCGCGACTTGAGCAGGGTGCCGCCGTCGTAGGCGGGGTCTCCCACGTGCCCCTTGGGGTCGACGGCCAGCCAGGGCTCACGGTCGGCACGGAGGATGTTCCGGGCGTGGAGGTCGCCGTGTATGAGGGTGTCGGGCTGGTCGCGGCCCAGTTCACGGACGGTCGCGAGGGCGGCGTCGAGGGCGCGGCGGGACATGCTGTGCGGGAGTTCGGCGGCGTCGCGGCGGATCTCCTCCTCCCAGGTGTCGGCCTGGGCGCGGAGTCGGGGCAGGTGGGGCGGCGCGAGTATGGCCAGTCGCCGGGCGAGCTGTCCGGCGACGGTGACGATCTCGTCGCCGTCCTCGATCTCGGAGAGGGTCGATGTTTGGGCCCTCTCCAAGAGCATGGCGAAGTGTTCGTCCGCGCGGTCGTGGAGGAGTACGGCGCCTTGACCACGCCATGCGGTGAAGGCGTCGGGCTCGTGGACGTTGCCGGGGTGCGGGAAGGACACCTTGAGTACGGCGGCCGCCCCGCCCGGCCGTCTTACGGGGACGATGACGCCGACACCGCCGTGCAGGGTGACGCCGTCGGGTACGCAGGCCCAGCGGTCGAGCAACGTGCTGACGATGCCAGGTAGTTCGGCGAGCCAGGCCGCACCGGCGTCCCCTTCACGCTCGACGGTGCTCGTGGCGAAGGCCTCCGGTACGTCGATCATTCGGGCACTTTACGCTCCGCGGCTGGTCGCGATGCGGAGTACGTCCCCCAGGGATTCGACAGCCCTGGTGAGCGCGAAACGTACGGCCCGCTCGCCGGCCCTGGGATCGGCGAGCACGGCTCTGGCTCCATCGAGGACCTGTTCGCCGGAGGCGAGTTGGGCTGCCTCGATGTCGTCGGCGAGCCGGGAGAGCCTGCTGTCGTGACGGTCGGTGCTGAGGTAGCAGGGCCTGCCGTCGGGCGTGGTCCAGGGGAGGAGCCTCATACGCGGGCCTCCTGTCGGCGGCGGGCGGGCAGTAGGGCTCGTAGGACGGACAGCAGCAGTGACATGCGCCTCTCCTTGGTGCGGCTGACGAGCGGTGATTACCGTTCGTGGCTCGATCGTCACTGCTTGCGCGTACGCTGCGGAAGGGGGTCGGCGTTGTCTGCGGCCCCAGGCAACGGGGAGGGGTGACGTGGGCGAAGTGGTTGACGCGGAAGGGGAGCCGGGGCGAGCCGTGCTGGGTCGGACGCTCCGGTATTTGCGGGAGAAGGCGGAGAAGTCACTGGGGCAGCTGGCCGAGGAGACGGGGTACGACAAGAGCTACCTGTACCGGCTGGAGGCAGGCGAACGGCTCTCCAAGGTGACCGTCATGGAGGACCTGGACGGGTACTACGGGTCAGGTGACCTGCTGGTCAGCCACTGGAAGGCAGCACGGCTCGACGCGTTCAAGGACCAGTACAAGCGGTTCATGAGGTTGGAGGCGACGGCTCGGGTCATGCGGGTCTTCACGCCGGCGGTACCGGGCCTCCTGCAGACAGAGGATTTCGCCCGGGAGGTGTTGTCTGGGGCCCAGACAACGGCTGACGTCGACGAACTGGTCGAGGAGCAAGTGGCGGCACGGTTGGGTCGCCAGTACCTGCTGCGGCGGAAGCCGGAGCCCAACGTCCGGATCATCGTGGACGAGGTTGCGCTCCGACGACCTGCTGCCCGCGCCGAGACCTGGCATGACCAGCTGCTTCATCTTGAGTCCGCCGCGATGTGGCCCAATGTCGTACTCCAAGTACTGCCCTTCTCCGCGGGGGCTCACCACCACATGACGGGATCGCTGACGCTGCTTTGGCAGGAAGATGGAAGTGCCGTTGCTTACAAGGAAGGCAACGGTTGCAGTCAGCTGGACGAGGATCCGGACGAGGTTCTGCGGCGACGACTGTCCTACGATCGGCTCCGCGACCTGGCGCTGTCCCCGTCGGACTCGCTGGCGTTCCTAAGGGGCGTACTGGAGGAGCACAGATCATGACGCACTCTCCCGACCTCAGCACCGCCAGGTGGCGCAAGTCGAGTTACAGCGAAGGGGGAGCCAACGACTGTGTGGAGGTCGCCGACGGCTACCCCGGCATAGTCCCCGTCCGCGACAGCAAGACCCTGGCGGCCCGTCCGCTGCTCTTCTCGGCTGCCTCCTGGTCCGTGTTCGTGGACGGGGTCAAGGGGGAGATGGGGCTGCACACCTTCGGGTGACGTCTCTCGGAGTTACTGATTTTCGATGCTTCGCCACGAACAAGCTGATCTTGTGCCCAGGACACGGAAGACGGATCCAAGAAGTGCGAGGCGGCTATGGTCGTAGACACGGCGCGTCGAAGGAGGGCATCGACTATGACTACTCACGCTGCGGAAACCCACCCGGTCATCCCTCCCATGCCCGAGCGGACGCCGAAGGCGCTGCGCGAGGCCATTGCCCAACATGCCCCTCAGCTCCTTCCCGATTTTGATGAACACTGGAAGTGGGCGATCGCCGATGCATATGACCTTGGTCCCGTGCCCGCATTCATGGCCCGGTGGTGGTGCGAGTACGCGATCGCCCGTGATCCGAAACTCGACGCTCACGTGACCGAGCTCCAGCACCGTGCTGCAGAGGCAACCGACATCGCCGAGGCCAAGGCTCTGATCGACCAGGTGGCGAAGATTCGCTATGGCACGCGGAAGCTGGAGCCCGGCGAGTGACCGACGAGTTCATGGGTCCGCCATGGCAGATGGACTGGCGGCTCGATGCCCTCGTCAGCCGTGACGCGTTGCCGGAGCATATGCGGAAAGCGGTTGACGAGGCTCGCGCCGAGCTAGTCACTGCGAAGGACCCGTATTTCCGGGGGATCGACGCCGATAACGCTCTCCCCGTAACCATGCGCGTCGAGCCTGTGCGGTCCGGCGATCCGAAGGGGCCGCGCATTCTGTATTTCGACAGTGGCAACGGCTGGCTGGTCTACACCTTCGTTCGGCGCTCCGAGGATCCGCAGATTCTGGTGTATGAGGTCTTCTGGCAGTGACAGAGACCGGCTGAGCGATTACGGCACCTCCGGTGGCGGCACCGGCGCCCCCGGCAGCCGCACCGTAACCACCGTGCCGCCCCCCTCCGCGCGGGCCAGTGACACCTCGCCGCCCCCCTGCTGCACCGTCCGCGCCACGATCGACAGGCCCAGCCCCGAGCCCGGCAACGCCCGCGCACTCGGTGAGCGCC
Source organism: Streptomyces sp. NPDC002888 (assembly GCF_042888465.1). Lineage (NCBI taxonomy): Bacteria > Bacillati > Actinomycetota > Actinomycetes > Kitasatosporales > Streptomycetaceae > Streptomyces > Streptomyces sp. NPDC002888. Next base: position 52,389 of record NZ_JBIAPU010000006.1, read on the forward strand.
AGAAGCGGTCGAAGACGTGGGGGAGTTCGTCGGCGGGGATGCCGGGACCGTGGTCGCGGACCGTCAGGACGCCCTCGCTCAGGTGCACCTCGATCGTGCCGGCCTCCGGGCTGAACTTCACCGCGTTGTCGAGGATGTTGACGATCGCACGCTCCAAGGCGGCCGGTTCGGCCCGTACGTACCAGGGGTCCAGCGATGCCGTGATCGTCAGTTCCGGGCCCCGCAGGCGGGCTCGGCGCAGGGCCGCCTCCACCGTGTCCTCGAACGAGACCACCTGGACGCGTTCGCCCCGCTGACCCTCCGAGCGCGACAACTCCTGCAGGTCACCTATCAGCGACGCCAACTCCGTCATCTGCGCCTTCACCGACGCCATCAGCGCCTTGCGGTCCGCCTCGGGGATGGGGCGGCCCGTCTCCTCGCTGCGGGTGAGCAGTTCGATGTTCGTGCGCAACGAGGTCAGGGGTGTACGGAGTTCATGACCGGCGTCCGCGATCAGTTGCTGCTGCAGCTCTCGCGAGCTCGCCAGCGCCGACGTCATCGAGTTGAAGGAGTGCGACAGGCGCGCCACCTCGTCCTCGCTGTCCTCGTCCACGGGGATGCGGATGCTCAGGTCCTCCGTGCGGGCGACGTGCTCCACCGCCTCCGTGAGCTTGTCGACCGGGCGCAGGCCCGCACGGGCCACCGCCAGGCCCGCCGCACCCGCGCCGATGACTCCGATGCCGGAGACGAGGAGCAGGATCAGGGCCAGTTCGTTGAGGGTGGACTGGGTGCTCTTGAGGGGGACCGCGACCTGGAGAGCGGCCTGCGTGAACAGCTGGGGCTCGCTGCCCGGGCCCTGACTGACGTACAGCGGGGTGGTCAGCACCCGCACCGCGTTGCCGTCCGCGTCCGTGCCGTTGCGGGTGACCTCCTCCTTCCTGCTGGTCACGTCCCTGACGAGGTCCTTGTCGGAGCCGGTGACCTTGACCGTGCCCTCGGAGTTCGACGAGACGCACGCCTTGCCGTCCGCCGTCACGAGCTGGAGGTAGGTCGAGTCCCGCACCCGAAAGTCCCGGCGGGTGTCCACCGGTGCGTCGGGGCAGTCGGTGAGGGTGCTGGCGACAGCGGAGTACAGCTGCGGCCCTGCCGCCTGTTGCAGATCCTCGTCGAGCTGGTCGTACAGCTTGCCCTGCACGAGGAACCAGCACGTCACCGAAACCGCCGCCACCGCGAACGCCACCGCCGCCGCCACCAGCAGCGCCAGCCGAGACCGGATCGGCAACGAGCGGAACCGGCGTACCACCTTGTTCACCCCGGAACTCACTCAGCGCCGCCCTGTCGCAGCACGTACCCCACACCCCGAACCGTGTGCACCAGTCGCGGCTCGCCGCCCGCCTCCGTCTTGCGGCGCAGGTACATGACGTACACGTCGAGGGAGTTGGACGACGGCTCGAAGTCGAAGCCCCAGACCGCCTTCAGGATCTGCTCGCGGGTGAGGACCTGGCGCGGGTGCGCCATGAACATCTCCAGGAGCGTGAACTCCGTGCGCGTGAGCTCCACCGGGCGCCCGGCCCGCGTCACCTCGCGCGTCGCCAGGTCCATGCGCAGGTCGGCGAAGGTGAGGGCCTCGTCCTCCTGGGCGGAGTCCGCGACAGCCGCCGCGTAGGAGCTGCGGCGCAGCAGCGCGCGGACGCGGGCGAAGAGCTCGTCGAGTTCGAAGGGCTTGACCAGGTAGTCGTCGGCGCCCGCATCGAGCCCGGTGACGCGGTCGCCGACCGTGTCGCGGGCGGTCAGCATGAGGATCGGAGTCGTGTCGCCGGCGCCGCGGATACGGCGGGCGGCGGTCAGGCCGTCCATGCGGGGCATCTGGATGTCGAGGACGACCAGGTCGGGGCGGTAGGCCGTCGCCTTCTCCAGGGCGTCGGCGCCGTCGACCGCGACCTCCGTGTCGTAGCCCTCGAAGGCGAGGCTGCGCTGGAGTGCTTCGCGCACCGCCGGCTCGTCGTCGACGATCAGGATGCGCTGGGGGTCACGGTCGCCTTCGGCGGGGCTCATGGGCTCGGGATCCTCGGGTGCGGTGGGACGACAGGGGCGGGCTGAACGCCTTCAGCCTCGCATGTTTCCCTGCTGGAGAGTGTGGGAGAAGGGCTCAGCCGCGGGCCGTCGTACGGCGGCGGCTGCGGGCGGTGGCGCGGCGGCCCGCGCTGGTCCGCGCGACGACCGCCACCTCCGGCGCCCGGCTCACCGGCGCGTGCAGTGCGTACGCCACGCCGAGGGCCAGGCCGAGGTCGGCCGCGCCGACGCCGGTCACCGTGTGCGAAACCTGCTTGATCATGACGTACTCCCTACGGTCGCGGGGCCGGCTCAGTTGTCGGAACCGCCGGCCCGCAGGCCGGCCAGGTCGGACTTGACGGTGTTGATCGGGATGGCGAAGCCGAGGCCGACGCTGCCCGCGTCGGACGAGGAGGACGAAGCGGACGAGTACATCGCGGAGTTGATGCCGATGACGTTGCCGTTCATGTCGATCAGCGCGCCGCCGGAGTTGCCCGGGTTCAAGGACGCGTCCGTCTGGAGCGCCTTGTACGTCGTCGTCGACGAACCGGTGTCGCCGTTGAACTGCTGACCGCCGAACTCGAACGGCCAACCCCCGCCGCCCTGCCCCTGCTGTTGCTGCTGCTGGCCCTCGTCCGTGGAGACGGTCACGTCCCGGTTCAGGGCGGAGACGATGCCGCTGGTGACGGTGCCGGTCAGGCCCTCGGGCGAGCCGATCGCCACGACCGTGTCGCCGACGCTCACGGCGGAGGAGTCGCCGAGGCCGGCCGTCTTCAGACCGGAGGCGTTCTCCAGCTTGATCAGCGCCAGGTCCTTCTTGCTGTCCGTTCCGACGACGTTCGCGGTGTACGACTTGCCGTCACTGGTCTTCACCTTGACCGACGAGGCGCCGGAGACGACGTGGTTGTTGGTGATGATCTCGCCGTCGCTGGTGATGATGACGCCGGATCCGGTGGACTCACCGGAGTTCGAGGTCGCGTTGATCTCGACGATGCTCGGGCTGACCGCGGCCGCGACCGCCGCGATGTCGCCCTTCTTGCCGGCGGGCACCACGCTGGTGGCGGTGCTGCTCGAAGTGACCTGGTCCTTGCCGGTCAGCTCCTGGATGCCGTACGCCGTGCCGCCGCCGATCGCCGCGGCGACGATCGCCACGGCGGCGAGCAGGGCGACCGGGCCCCGGTTGCGCTTCCTCTTCGGCGCGGCGTGCGGTGCCGCATGCGCTGCGGGTGCATCCGCCTGCGACACCGTCGGCTCGTACGCCGGCGGGGGCGGCCACTCCGGATTCACGGGGGAAGAGACGTGCTGCTGCTGGGGGTACGCGCCCTCGTAGGCGTGACCCTGGGGGTTCGCGGGGTTCTCGTACTCGCCGCTGCGGCGGATGCTCTCGGTCATGGAGAAGAGCGTCGCGCGCGACCATGAGAGCTTCCTGAGTCCTGGCTGAGAAGCCCGGCAGAACCTCGTATGCCCGATATAAGGCCCTGGAGTCCTAGCTCAGACACAAGCCGCGAGGTCGGCCAGCCGGATCACCTCAATCGCACCGGGCTGTGTGTTCGTGTCCATGGCCAGGAATCTGGGGACTCACTGCTGGGCGGGGTTCTGGTATCGCGGGGCGAGTGTGCTGGTGGACGAGGAGCGGAGCCCGAATTCCGCCGCGGCGATGCGATCCACCGCCTCGCCGTCGACCAGTCCGGGCACGCACACGACCTCGCCGGTTTCCAAGGCCCTCAGCGAAGCGGTCACCACGTCCTCGACGGGCATGCCTCCGTCGTCGTGTACTCGCGCTACATCACCGGCTACCGGATCCTGGCCCTGGGCGAGATGGAACTCGGTTGCCGTCAGCCCGGGGCACAGCACCTGGACACGAACCGGCGCACCGTCCAACTCTGCGGCGAGGGTTCGGCTGAAGGTGACTACGTACCCCTTGGTCCCTCCATAGACCGCCCGCACCGGCAGAGGGTCCGGCGGAAGCGAACCGGCGAAGGCGAGGGTGGAAGCCACATTCACCACGGCGCCGCGGCCGCGTGCCAGCATGCCCGGCACGGCTGCACGAGCGAGCCGGGTGAGCGCCACCACGTTCACGGCCATCACCTTCTCCAGCAGTGCTGTATCGGTCTCGGCGAAGGGGCCGTAGCCGTTGATGCCCGCGTTGTTCACCAGCAGCTCGACGTCGTCCTCGGCGGTTCGCCGGGCAACCCGGTCCAGGTCACCGGCATCGCCCAGATCCGCGACGACGGTTTCCACTCGTACGTCGTGCAGCCCGGTCAGCTCCGCGGCAAGTGCGCGGAGACGCTCTGCGCGACGCGCCACCAGCACCAGATCGTGACCATCCGCAGCGAGCCGACGTGCGTAGGCCGCACCGATGCCCGAGGAGGCACCGGTCACGATGGCTGTTCCCCTGGCGGGAAGGGATTCGGGATGGACAGTCATGAAGTCCTCCTTGTATTCGTGATTCGACAGTGGCGTCCCTCAGGTGGACACCACCCGGGTCCAGGGCCGTCGCTGGCTACGCGGCGGGGATGTTCCTGGATTCGGCAGTGATGATCTCCAGCGCCTCGGTGATGCGGTCCTGGTGGGTGCGGTGGGAGACCACGCAGACGCGCAGGGTGTAGCGGCTGTCGACAACCGTGCTGGAGAGCACGATGCGCCGGTGGCCGTTGATCCGCTCCAGCAGACGGCGGCTTGCCTCGTCGGCCCGCTCGGCGGCGGCCCGGCTGCCGTCGGCGGGGCGGACGCGGAAGATCACGGTGGACAGGTCCGGGCGCTGCAGGACCTCCAGCTCGGGGACGCCGGACAGCGTGTCGTGGACGTGTTCGGCCAGGTCGAGCTTCTCGTCCAGAGCCTCGCGGAAGGCGTCCACCCCGTGCAGGTGCAGGGGAAGCCAGGCCCGCAGGCCGCGGATCTCATGAGTCAGCTCGGGCCCGAGGTGACCGGAGTCCGGGACGCTTCCCGCCGCCCCCATGTCCTGGAGGTAGCTGCCGGTGCCCTCGTGCGCGGCGTGCAGGGCGGCGATGTCGCGGACGACCAGGGCACCGGTGCCGAACGGCATGAACAGGGTCTTGTGCGGGTCCAAGGTGACCGAGTCGGCCTCCTCGATCCCGGCGAGGCGTTCCGCGCCGCGTGCGGTGAGCCGGAAGAAGCCTCCGTAAGCCGCGTCGATGTGGAACCACACGTCCTCGCTGCGGGCCAGGTCGGCCAACTGCGGCAGCGGGTCGACGGTGCCGGTGTCGGTGGTGCCTGCGGTGGCCACCAGCAGGAACGGCCGCAGCCCGGCGTCCCGGTCGGCGCGGATCATCGCGGCGGCGGCCTCCGGGTCCATCCGCAGGTCCGGGGTGTGCGGCACGGTACGTATGTGAGCCGCGCGGATGCCGGCGAGGCGGGCGGCCTTGGCGACGGAGTGGTGGGCGAAGGCGGTGGTGTAGACGGTACCGCCGACGAGATCCTCGCCGAGCCTGTCGTGGCGGGCGGCGACCGTCGCGGAGAAGGTGGCCATCGAGCCGCCGCTGGTCAGCAGGCCGCCGCTGCCCTCCGGGAGGCCGCACACCTCGCGGGCCATCCAGCGGATCACGCTCTCCTCCAGCGCGGCGAGGGCCGGGGCGACCGAGGCCAGGCCGCCGTAGCGGTTGACGGCACGGTTGTAGAACTCGGCGAGCGCGGCCGAGTACAGACCGCTGCCCGGGATGTACGCCAGGTGTCCCGGCCCGGCCGTCTCCAGAGCGCAGTCGGCGGCCTCGTCCAGCCGCGCGAGCAGAGCCTTCAGGTCGCCGCCCCGGTCGGGTGGCGGCGCCAGGAAGGACTCCACAAGCTCGGCCTCGGCCCGCGGCGACAGGGGGCTGCTCGCTGGGCGGGCCGCGAGCTTTTCGGTGCGGCCGACGACACGGTCCAGGACAAGACGTCCCATTTCGGTCATTGCGGCGCGGTCGGGTTCCAGGGGGGAGTAGTGCATGCGGCAGTCCGATGTGCGTGAGAGGGGTGCGAAGGCGCAGTCCGGCGTGCCGGCCGGAGCGTGACCAGGATGCATCTCCGAGCCCGGCACACGATGGCGTAAGCAGTGCCCAGACGGCCCTGTGGCGCAGGATTGTTCGTCGATGTGGCCGTTACGCTGCATTTCATGCCACGACCCTTGTACGACCGCATCGACCGGGCGATCCTGGACCACCTCCAGCGCCACGGACGCACCCCCAACGTCGACCTCGCCGAGGCCGTACGCCTGTCACCGTCGTCCTGCCTGCGCCGCACCAAGGCGCTGGAGGAGGACGGGGTCCTGGCCGGCTACCGGGCCGATCTGGACCGCGAGCGCCTCGGCCTCGGGCTGACGGTGTTCCTCTTCCTCAAGGTCGAGCACTCCCGCACCACCTCCCAGGTGGTCGAAGAGGCGCTGAAGGCGATCGAGCATGTGGTCGCCTGCCACGTGGTCTCCGGCGACGCTGACTTCTTCGTCGAACTCGCCGTGCCGGACCTGCGCACCTTCGAAAAGGTGCTCACCGACCAGATCCTGGCCATCGGTCCCGTTCGCGACGCCCGCAGCACCTTCTGCATCCGCACCGTCATCGACCGCGGCCCGCTCCCCCTCACCTCCTGGCCCGCCCCGCGTGCATGACCGGACGACACGGCTTCATCCGCTTGAGGAACACCGCGATGCCCGGCCCGAAGGTGAAGCAGTAAGCCGAGCGCCGCAGCGGCCAACTGAAGTACTCAATGGCACCGTCCTGCACATAGCCGCCTATAGAGGCGCCCGCAGAAGCGCCCGAGGGGTCAGGGAAACGAGAGGTTGCGCAGGGGTGAGATCACAGCAGGCGGCAAACGAAACCTTGTCGGACCTGCTGTGAAGGACGTGTGCAAAGTGACTACTGGGGCGCAATCTTGGTGGGTTCTGACATCTCAGCCACCTCCCCTCAATCACTTTCAGGAGCCCTGAGTGATACGTGCCCTGCGCGGCCGTTGGAGACGCCCCGTCACGGCGCTCCCCGCGACCGCCCTCGCGCTCGCCCTGAGCTGCGCCGGCCTTCTGGCCGCCCAGCCCGCGACCGCGGCGGACGGACCGGCCGGACTGCCCGACCCGGGTGTCGTCGCCCAGTCGGAGACCCCGCAGCCGACCGCCTCCACCAAGGAACTGCACGACCGCGTCATCGCGGCGGCGAAGGACCAGGCGACCCCGGCGACCAAGCCGGCCAAGTCGCGCTTCATCATCGGCGGCAGCGAGACGACGGTCTCCAGTGCCCCGTGGATGGTCCAGCTCGCCTACTACGACGACACCACCGGCGACGGCTACTTCTGCGGCGGCACCCTGGTCGCCCCCAACAAGGTCCTCACCGCCGCCCACTGCGTCGCGGGCCTGGACTGGGTGAACAACGGCGCCGTCCTGGCCGGGTCCACCGACCTCGACGACGCGAACTCCGGGACCGTCGCCGGCGTCTGGCGCCAGTGGAACCACCCGCGGTTCAACGGCGACACCCTCCAGAACGACCTCGCGGTCCTCACCCTCGACCGCCCGCTGGAGCAGCCCTGGCTGCGCCTGGCCGCCGCAAACGACAGCGCCCTGTACAAGGCCGGCACCAGCGCCAAGGTCTACGGCTGGGGCCTGACCTCCGGCGCCTCCGACGCCGACCTGTCGGCCAAGCTGCGCACCGCGACCCTCCCGCTGGTCGCCGACTCCACCTGCAACAGCGCCATGCAGTCCGTCCTCGGCGAGGACGCCTTCGTCGAGGGCTCGATGATCTGCGCGGGCACCCCGGCCACCGGCGCCGACGAGGGCACCACCAGCCCCTGCAACGGCGACTCCGGCGGCCCGCTGGTCGTCGGCGGCAAGATCGTCGGCATCGTCTCCTGGGGCGTCGAAGGCTGCACCGCGCAGGGCGCCTACCCGGTCTTCACCAAGGTGTCCTCGTACACCTGGGCCGCCCAGCCGCGCATCGACGACACGGACCTGTCCTACGACGGCCGCGCCGACCTTCTCGCCCGCACGCCCTCCGGCGGCCTGTTCGAGCAGGACAGCAAGGGCACCTCGCTCGCCCAGCGCGCCTTCCAGGGCAGCGGCTACGAGACCCTCAGCTGGGGCCTCCAGGCCGACCTGGACCGGGACTTCCACCAGGACCTGATCGTCCGCGACAAGACCGACGGCAAGCTGTACCGCAGCTACATGGACCACGCCTCCGGCGAGTTCACCTGGATGCAGATCAGCTCCGTCTGGGGCGGCTACAAGTCGTACGCCATCCCCGGCGACCTGACCGGCGACGCCCGCCCCGACCTGGTCGCCGTCGACGCCGACGGCTCGGTCTACCTCTACCCGGGCAGGGGCAACGGCCAGTTCTACGCCAAGGTCAAGGTCGTCGACCGCGCCTGGAAGGGCGTGCAGATCTTCGGCCACGGCGACCTCTCGGGCGACGGCAAGGCCGACCTCCTGGTCCGCAACAGCTCGGGCGTCCTCTACCTCTACCGCGGCACCCAGCAGCAGAACACCCCGTGGTCCGCCCGCATCCAGGCCCGCACCGGCTTCACCTTCACGTCCTACGTGGCCAACGGTGACGTCACCGGCGACGGAATCGCCGACCTCATCACCCGCGACTCCGGCGGCACCCTCTGGCTCTACCCCGGCACGAACAAGGCGTCGAGCGCCCTGTTCGCCTCACGCATCAAGCTGGGCACGGGCTTCAACCAGTACAACTTGCTGTTCTAGACAACAGACGACAGCGCCCCGCGCCCCTCCAGGGGCGCGGGGCGCTGTCAATGTGCGGCTCTGCCGCGTGGGCGCGACAAGCCACGAACAACCCGCACTCGCCGTCGAAGCTAAACGCACCCACACGACCGGCGAACAACCAACCGCGACGGAAACACCTTCAACCTCTCCCGCCGCGACCCCGCAACCCGCACCCCGTCATCCAGCACAAGATCAACTGCCGCCCGCGCCATCGCCGACCGATCCGACGCCACAGTCGTCAACCGCGGATCCGCCAGCGCTGCTTCCTTGATGTCATCGAACCCCACAACCCCCAGCTCCCCCGGCACATCGATCCGCAGCTCCCGAGCCGCCCGCAGCAACCCGAGCGCCTGGTCGTCCGTCGAGCAGAAGATCGCCGGCGGCCGCTGCGGCCCGGCGAGGATCTCCAGCGCCACCTGGTACGCGTCGTACCGGTTGTACGGCGCCTCGAACAGCCGCCCCTCCGTCGATATCCCCGCTTCGTCCATCGCCCGCCGCCAGCCCTCGACGTGGTCGGAGACGGGGTCGCCGACCACCGGGGTCTCCGCGAGGCCGCCCATACAGGCGACGTAGTCGTAGCCGTGCTCCAGCAGATGCCGCACGGCGAGCTGCGCGCCGCCCAGGTCGTCGGTGACGACGGCGACGTCGTCGATGGCCTCGGGCCGCTCGTGCAGGAGGACGACCCTGGCGTCCCACGCCTCGATCTCCGCGGCGGCCAGGTCGTTCAGCGCGTGGCTGACGAGGATGAGCCCGGAGACACGCATGCCGAGGAACGCCCGCAGATAGTGGACCTCGCGCTCGCTGACGTAGTCGGTGTTGCCGACGAGCACCATTTTTCCGCGCTCGGAGGCGGCCTGCTCGACCGCGTGGGCCATCTCCCCGAAGAAGGGCTGGCGCGCGTCCGGGATGATCAGGCCGATGAGGTCGGTGCGCCGGGACGCCATCGCCTGGGCGACGCGGTCGGGGCGGTACCCCAGCTCCTTGATCGCGGCGAGGACACGCTCGCGCGTGGCCGGGGCGACCGGCCGGGGTCCGTTGTTGATGACATAGCTCACTACGGCGGTGGAAGTTCCCGCCAGCCGCGCCACATCATCCCGAGTCACCTTGGCCACGCGCGGAGTCTACGCGGATGGACCCGCTCTGGGCAGGGCGTCAAGGCGCCCACCTGTGCGTAGGCAATGCCCTGCCCGAGCGTCCGCTATGCCTCCGCCCCGGCCTCCGCGGCGTCCAAGGCGGCCGTATCGTCGGCAACGTCCGGATTTGCCCGGTCTGCCTTGGCCTTGGCTTCGTCGGTGGCCCGCTCGCCCTTCTCCGGAGTAACGAATCGATAACCGACGTTCCGGACGGTTCCGATCAGCGACTCGTGCTCGGGGCCGAGCTTGGCGCGCAGGCGTCGTACGTGGACATCGACCGTTCGGGTGCCGCCGAAGTAGTCGTAGCCCCACACCTCCTGCAGCAGCTGCGCGCGCGTGAAGACGCGGCCCGGGTGCTGCGCGAGGTACTTCAGGAGCTCGAACTCCTTGAAGGTGAGGTCGAGGACGCGGCCCTTGAGCTTGGCCGAGTAGGTCGCCTCGTCGACCGACAAGTCGCCGTTGCGGATCTCCATCGGGGAGTCGTCGCTGACGATCTGCTGCCGGCCCATGGCCAGCCGCAGCCGCGCCTCGACCTCGGCCGGACCCGCGGTGTCGAGGAGCACGTCGTCGATGCCCCAGTCGGCGGTCACGGCGGCGAGACCGCCCTCGGTGACGACGAGGATGAGCGGACAGCCGGGGCCGGTCGAACGCAGCAGCTGGCACAGGCTGCGCACCTGTGGAAGGTCGCGGCGGCCGTCGACGAGGATGACGTCGGCACCGGGGGTGTCGACGAGGGCGGGGCCCTCCGCCGGGGCGACCCGCACGTTGTGCAGAAGCAGGCCGAGCGCGGGAAGCACCTCCGTCGACGGCTGGAGGGCATTGGTCAGGAGCAGCAGAGAACTCATACGTCTGGTTCCTCCTCGGTCCCTGCGAGGACGTGTGCGGTACGGCACTGCTCTGCGATCCCGGGGCCCCGTACACCTGCGGTTTTCCGCTTCGTATACAACGCTTCCGAAAGCACAAAAGGACCCGGGGGCTACGCTGCCCGAGTCCTCTGTCCAGCAGAATAGCCCACATGAGGACTGGTCGGGCAGGTCAAACGACGCGATCCACCAATCGTCCGAATGGCGAGACGCCCAGACGGGTGCCATTGCGGACGTTTCTGCGCACCGTCGACGGAGTGACGATCCATTCCGTATACGACCCGGGTGCGGTCGTATACGACGCTCGGCGTCCATCTTCCCTTGATCTGGTGTTCGTGATCGCGCACGGATTCACCGGCGGAGTGGACCGGCCGCACATTCGACGGGTGGCGCGGGCCTTCGCCCGGCACGGAGCGGTGGTCACCTTCTCCTTCCGGGGGCACGGGGCGTCGGGCGGGCGCTCCACCGTCGGCGACCGCGAGGTGTACGACCTGGCGGCCGCGGTGCGCTGGGCCCGCGAACTCGGGCACGCGCGCGTGGTCACCGTCGGCTTCTCCATGGGCGGCTCCGTGGTGCTGCGGCACGCGGCGCTGCACGGCTCGGACGACTCCGACGACACGGCCCGTACGGACGCGGTGGTCTCCGTCAGCGCGCCGGCCCGCTGGTACTACCGGGGGACCGCCCCCATGCGGCGGCTGCACTGGCTGGTGACTCGCCCCGAGGGCCGTCTGGTGGGCCGCTACGGGTTCGGTACGCGCATCCACCACCGTGAGTGGGACCCGGTCCCGCTCTCCCCGGTGGAGGCGGTACCGCGGATCGCGCCGACCCCGCTGCTCATCGTGCACGGCGAGCGGGACGGCTACTTTCCCGTCGACCACCCCCGGATGCTCGCGGCGGCCGCCGGTGAGCACGGGGAACTGTGGCTGGAACCCGGCATGGGCCACGCCGAGCACGCGGCGGACGACGGGCTGCTGGGCCGTATCGGGGACTGGGCGGCCGCGCGGGCGGGCTAGCCTGACCGTGTACACCGCCGAGTCGATACGAGTTGTTAGAGGAACCCGATGGCAAAGGTCACGGTGCGCTACTGGGCGGCCGCCAAGGCCGCGGCCGGCGTCGCCGAGGAGCCGTACGACGCGGCCACGCTCGCCGAGGCGCTGGACGCGGTGCGTGAGCGGCACTCCGGTGAGCTGATCCGCGTACTGCGGCGCTGCTCGTTCCTCGTCGACGGCGATCCCGTGGGTACGCGCGGGCATGAGACGGTACGGCTGGCCGAGGGCGGCACGGTTGAGGTGCTCCCGCCGTTCGCAGGAGGGTGAGCAGTGAGCAACCAGCCGTATGAGGGGGCTCCGTACGACGGATACGACCCTTACGCGCAGCAACAGCAGCAGCAACAGCAGCAGCAGGGGTGGGCTCAGCAGGAGCAGCCCTACCAGCAGCCGTATCAGCAGCCCTACGAGGACCCGCAGCAGTACACGCAGCAGTGGCAGGGGCAGACCTGGGAGACGCAGGTGCAGGAGCCTGTGCCGCCGCAGGGTCACGGGTACCAGCCCGCTTACGAGGAGCCCGGCGCTGGTGGCCTTGCCCACCCGTCCCGCCCCAGCGGGACGACTGCCCAAGGCGGTACTGAGGAGCCCTCTTCCTACGGACCCGCCACCGTCGCCGGCAACTCCCGTGTCACCGACGCCCAGCGGGCCCGTCTCGAAGGGCGCTCCCCGATCATCGAGCCGGGCATGCAGCCGGCCGCGCTCACCGCTCTCCTCGGCCTCCTGCTCTCCGGTGCGGCGGCCGTCGGGTCGTACGCCCTCCTCGTGCCCCTCGTCCTTCTCCAGGCCGTCACTGCCGCGGGCTGGTTCCGGCTGAACGGGATGTGGCCCGCCCGGCAGGGCATCGCGCTGGCGTTCCTGGGGGCGCTGGTGTCGGACGTGGCGCTGCTCGTGGCGGGGCGGGACAACGCGCCGGCCGCGATCCTGGGCACGCTCGGGGTGTGGGTGCTGCTCTGTCTCGTCCTCCAGCTGCGCTCGCACGCCGACCCGGACGAGCGGATGTACGGCCTGATGGCGACCGTCACCTCGGCGGCGCTGGCCATCATCGCGACCGGGTACCTCGCGGCCGAGCCGGACGCCGTCACCGTCGGCGCGGCCGCCGTCGCGGTGGCCGTCCTGGCCCGTGCCCTGCCGCTGCCGACCCCGGCCTCCGTGGTCGTCTCGCTGCTGGCCGCGGCGGGCGCCGGGATCGCCGTGGGCGGGCTGACGGACCTGGGGACGAAGGGCGCGCTGCTGGGCGCGGGAGCGGCGGTCTGTGCGCTGATCGGGCACCGGGTCGCGAGCTACGACTACCCGTCCCGGTTCGTGCACTTCACGGCGGGCGTGGCCCTGCCGCTGTCCGCCGCCGGGCCGGTTGTGTGGGTGCTGGGGCGGGCGCTCGGCTGACCTGTGTGGGCGTGTCACAGCTGATCGACAAAACCTCGGTGGCCCCGCGACCCAGGGTTACCGTGGGCTGTCTTTGTCACGGACATCCAAGTGGGGGAACACGGAAATGCGCGCGCTGCGGATACTGCTGATCACGGTCATCGTCCTGGGTGTGCTGTTCGTGATCGTCGACCGGGTCGCGGTGCACTTCGCCGAGGGTGAGGCGGCGGACCAGCTGAAGTCGAGCGAGAACCTGGCGTCCGCCCCGGACGTGTCCATAAACGGCTTCCCCTTCCTCACCCAGGTCGCCGACGGTGAGCTGGACGAGGTCGAGGTCGGCATCAAGGACTACGAGGCGCCCACCGGCACCGGCGGCAAGACCATCCGCATCGACGACATGAAGGCCGAGATGAAGGGCGTCACCTTCTCCGGCGACTACAGCTCCGCCACCGCCGCCTCCGCGACGGGCACGGCGACCATCGCCTACGACGAGCTGCTCAAGGCGGCCAAGTCGGAGCCGACGCGGGTCGGGCCCGCGGTGACCGCGCAGGTGGTGGGCCTGTCCGACGGCGGCAACGGGAAGATCAAGGTCCAGATCGACGCGACCGTCCTCGGCGTGAAGCTGCCCAAGCCGGTCTCCGTGCTCAGCTCGGTCACGGTCGAGGGCGACACCGTGCGGGTGAAGGCCGACTCGCTGCCCGACCTCGGCATCGACCTCGCGGAGAGCACGATCCGCTCGGTCACCGACTTCCAGCAGACCATCGAGCAGCTGCCCGGCGGCATCCGGCTGGACAAGGTGCAGGCCGTGAACGACGGTGTGGAGATCACGGTGAAGGGTTCGAACGTCAGGCTTGCCGGGTAGGACGTCGTGCGACCTGCGGTGGACGACCTGCGACCTGCGACCTGCGACCTGCGACCTGCGACCTGCGACCTGCGACCTGGACCTGGACCTGGACCTGCGACCTGCGGTGACGACCGGTGTCCGACAGGCGAGACGCCGGAGTCCGTTCCGTAGCGCGAATGACGGACGCGGGCGCCCGGAAACCGTGGGGGACACGGCCGGGCGCCCTTCTCTTCTCACATTCCGGACGATCGCATCTCAAGATGCGACACGCCGGTGACACGCCCGCCCTTCTCTCCCTACGATCGACAACCATGAAGCGACAGGCGGATCTCACGAAGCGGCGGGCAGTAGACCTGTGCCGCGTCGCCGCCATGCTCTGTCGCCCCTTCTGAGTGGAAGCGCCGACTTCCGCATCCCCCCACAGCCCTGCAGAGGGCATACGTGTGCTGCCCCCACTCGGGCGGCACCCTCACTCGCACGCCCCGCCGTAACTGCCCCGGAGGAGAAAGAGCATGAGCCGCAGCGACGTCCTGGTCGACGCCGAATGGCTGCAGGACCACCTGGACGACTCGAGCATCGCCATTGTCGAGGTCGACGAGGACACGTCCGCGTACGAGAAGAACCACATCCGGAACGCCATCCGGATCGACTGGACCCAGGACCTCCAGGACCCGGTCCGTCGTGACTTCATCGACGAGGAGGGCTTCGAGAAGCTCCTCTCGGCGAAGGGCATCGCCAACGACACGCTGGTGATCCTCTACGGCGGCAACAACAACTGGTTCGCGTCCTACGCCTACTGGTACTTCAAGCTGTACGGCCACGAGAACGTCAAGCTCCTCGACGGTGGCCGCAAGAAGTGGGAGCTGGACGCCCGCGAGCTCGTCGAGGAGGTCCCGGAGCGGGCCGCCACCGACTACAAGGCCAAGCCGCAGAACAAGTCCATCCGTGCCTTCCGTGACGACGTCGTCGCCGCGATCGGCTCGCAGAACCTGGTCGACGTCCGCTCGCCCGACGAGTTCTCCGGCAAGCTGCTCGCCCCCGCGCACCTGCCGCAGGAGCAGTCGCAGCGTCCGGGCCACGTCCCGAGCGCCCGCAACATCCCGTGGTCGAAGAACGCCAACGACGACGGCACCTTCAAGTCGGACGACGAGCTCAAGGAGCTCTACGCCGACGAGCAGGTGGACCTGGCCAAGGACACCATCGCGTACTGCCGCATCGGTGAGCGCTCCGCGCTGACCTGGTTCGTGCTGCACGAGCTGCTCGGTGTGCAGAACGTCAAGAACTACGACGGTTCCTGGACCGAGTACGGCTCCCTCGTCGGCGTGCCGATCGAGCTCGGCGCCAACAAGTAAGCGAAGAAGCAACCCAACCGACCGGCCTTCCTTCCGGTCAGACCCCTCTGGAGTAAGACATGTGTGGAGCGAAGGCCGGCGGCCCCGACGCCTCGACGATCAAGCCCGGTGAGACGACGATCCAGGGTCAGGTGACCCGCGACGGCGAGCCGGTCACCGGCTACGTCCGTCTGCTGGACTCGACCGGCGAGTTCACCGCGGAGGTCCCGACCTCCGCCACGGGCCAGTTCCGGTTCTACGCGGCCGAGGGCACCTGGACCGTCCGTGCCCTCGTCCCCGGTGCCACCGCCGACCGCACGGTCGTCGCCCAGCAGGGCGGCCTCGCGGAGGTCGCGATCGCGGTCTGAGGCACCTCTCGCACACCGAAAGGACCGCGCCCCCCGGGTTGGACACCTGGTGCGCGGCCCTTTCGGCATGTACGGGCCCACCGGCCTACCCTGGATGTATGTACGCACGGCGACGGCACGTTTACTTCGCCATGATGGGCATCTGCATCGGCCTGTTCGTCCTGGCGTGGGGGGTCGTGCGCATCTGGTCGGTGCCCGTGGCCGTCGGGATGTGCGTGGTGGCCATGGTCATTCCGCCGCTCGCGGCGATGGTGGCCAACCGACGAGGCCCCGAGGACCGCTGGTGGGACGACCCCTCGGGGGACCCGCAGTCCGACGAGTGGTGGGACGAGCTGGACGGCAAGAAACGCCCTCGCCCGTAGTCACAGCGCGCCCCCGTGTCGGCGCCGCGTCTCAGTAGACGAGCGCCTGCGTCTCGTCCCCGAGCGCCTCCTGGACGAACACCTGCGCACCCGCGATGCGTACGCCCTCGATGACGTCCTTCTCCGTGATGTCCCGCCGGGCCGCGCACTGCGTGCACAGGGTGACGCGACCGCCGGCCAGCAGCGAGTCGAGCAGATCGGGCAGCGGAGCCGCGTGCGGCAGCTCGAACTCCGCGGCCCGCCCCGGCAGCGCGAACCACGCGGACTCCCCGGTCAGCCACAGAGACACCTCGACCCCACTGGCCACGGCCACCGCCGCCACCGTGAACGCCTGAGAGCAGCGCTCGGGGGCGTCCGCGCCCGCCGTCACCTTGATCACGAGCTTCTTCGCCATGCCCGCATCGTAAGCCGGGGGGGCGTGAGGGCCTACCTCACAAGGGGGCCCGGACCCCGGCCGCGTAAGCTGGGGCCCGGCTCTGTCGTATGCCCACCCTCGCTCAAGGAGCACCCGTGGAGATCTTCTTCGAAACCCTGCTGGTCCTTGTCTGCGTCGGCGTTCTCGCCTTCGCCGGACTGACCGTGAAGAAGCTGTACCAGGGCCAGCGCTGACCCCCACCTAGGAACTGCCGCTCATGATCGAGATTCCGTCCGACCTCCACAAGGACCTCGTCCCGCTCGTCTTCCTGCTCGGCAACTGGGCCGGCGCGGGCGTGCACGACTTCCCCGGCTCACAGAAGTGCAACTTCGGGCAGGAGGTCACCTTCACCCACGACGGCCGGGACTTCCTGGAGTACCACTCCCGCACGTGGGTGCTGGACAACGACGGCAACAAGGTGCGGCCGCTGGAGACGGAGTCCGGCTTCTGGCGCATCGACGACGCCCGCAAGGTCGAGGTCACCATGACCCGCGACGACGGCGTCATCGAGATCTGGTACGGCGAGCTGGCCCACAAGAAGCCGCAGATCGAGCTGGTCACGGACGCCGTGGCGCGTACGGCGGCCTCCTCGCCCTACAGCGGCGGCAAGCGGCTGTACGGCTACGTCAAGAGCGACCTGATGTGGGTCGGCGAGAAGCAGACCCCCGAGGTCGAGCTGCGCCCCTACATGTCGGCGCACCTGAAGAAGGTCGTCACCCCGGAAGAGGTCGAGCGCTGGGCGAAGGCCCTGCCCGACGACATGCCCGACGACGGCATCGCCTTCTTCAAGTAGTCATAGACTCGTCGGTGTGGTGAGCACCGACTGGAAGAGCGACCTCAGGCAGCGCGGCTACCGGCTGACGCCGCAGCGTCAGCTTGTCCTCGAGGCCGTGGACACCCTGGAGCACGCGACCCCCGACGCCATCCTCGTGGAAGTGAGGAAGACGGCGTCGGGGGTCAACATTTCCACCGTGTACCGGACCCTGGAGCTCCTGGAGGAGCTGGACCTGGTCAGTCACGCGCACCTGGGGCACGGGGCGCCGACGTATCACCTCGCGGATCGGCATCACCACATCCACCTGGTGTGCCGCGACTGCGAGAACGTCATCGAGGCGGACGTGGAGGTGGCGGCCGACTTCACCGCCAAGCTGCGCGACACCTTCGGCTTCGACACCGACATGAAGCACTTCGCGATCTTCGGCCGGTGCAAGGACTGCTCTCTGAAGAGTTCAACTACCGGGTCGTAGGCTTACGTATATGAAGAGCCCACTGCTGTCCCTGCCCGGCGCCGTTCCCGCCGAGGGCGTGGACGAAGGCGTAGCCGCCCACTACGGCGACCTGTTCCGCGAGCAGCGCGCCCTCGCCGACGGCACCGGCTTCGTCGACCTCTCGCACCGCGGTGTCCTCTCCGTCTCCGGCGACGACCGGCTCAGCTGGCTGCACCTGCTGCTCACCCAGCACGTCAGCGAGCTGCCCGTCGGCGAGGCCACCGAGGCGCTGATCCTCTCCGCGCACGGCCACATCGAACACGCCCTCTATCTCGTCGACGACGGCGAGACGGTCTGGGCCCACGTGGAACCCGGCACCCAGGACGCGCTGATCGCGTACCTGGAGTCGATGAAGTTCTTCTACCGCGTCGAAGTCGCCGACCGCACGGACGAGTTCGCCGTCGTGCACCTGCCCGCCGGTTCCATCGCCGAGGTGCCCGAGGGCGTCGTCGTGCGCGAGACGCCGCATGGGCGTGATCTGTTCCTGCCGCGCGCCGACCTGGAGTCGTACGCCGAGAAGTCCGGCCCCGCGGCCGGGATCCTCGCCTACGAGGCGCTGCGCGTCGAGCACCACCGCCCGCGCCTCGGCTTCGAGACCGACCACCGCACCATCCCGCACGAGCTGGGCTGGATCGGCACGGCGGTGCACCTCCAGAAGGGCTGCTACCGCGGTCAGGAGACGGTCGCCCGCGTGCACAACCTGGGCAAGCCCCCGCGCCGGCTCGTCTTCCTGCACCTCGACGGCAGCGAGGTCCACCTGCCCACGCGCGGCACGGAGCTCCGGCTCGCGGACGACGGCCCCGACGGCCGCAAGATCGGCTTCATCACCACGTCCGTACGCCACCACGAGCTCGGCCCGGTCGCCCTCGCCCTGGTCAAGCGGAACGTACCGGTGGACGCGCCGCTGATGGCCGACACCACGGCCGCCGCGCAGGAGGCCGTGGTCGAGCCCTAGGACAGGCCCTGGACCAGCCCCAGACAGGTCCTAGACCTCGACCAGGACCGTGAACGGGCCGTCGTTCGTCAGGGACACCCGCATATGGGCGCCGAAGCGGCCCGTCTCCACCGTCGCGCCCAGGGCGCGCAGCTGGGCGACGACCTCGTCCACGAGGGGCTCGGCGACCGGGCCCGGGGCGGCCGCGTTCCAGGTGGGGCGGCGGCCCTTGCGGGCGTCGCCGTAGAGGGTGAACTGGCTGATCACGAGGAGCGGGGCGTCGATGTCGCTGCACGACTTCTCGTCGTGCAGCACGCGCACCGACCAGAGCTTGCGGGCGAGTTGGGCCGCCTTCTCCTTCGTGTCCTCGTGGGTGACCCCGACCAGGACGCACAGCCCCTCGCCGATGATCTCCCCGACCGTCTCGCCGTCCACGACGACGCTCGCACCGTCCACCCTCTGCACCACTGCACGCATACGACCATCATGCCGGGTGACGAACGGCGGTCGACCTCTGGTCCGTACCAGGCAGCTTTTTGATCCTTAAGCCCCCATGTGCGGCCGTTCGGGGGCACTCGGTCACATAGCGGCCACTTGGGGTGGCACGATGCTGGCACACGCCGGTCGAGGGGACGGTAGAGGCACATGAGCACACCGAGTACCGGGCAGCCGCCCGGGGCTGTCTCGTTGACCCACAGGGGAGACCTGGACAGCCCCCGACCGCCCGCGCAGCGCACCGACAGCCCGCTGCTGTCCGTGGAGCCGCCCGAGCCCGACCTGGCCGCGCTGAGCCTGCCCGAGCTGCGCACCCTGCGCCGGGACGCGCAGCGCGACGAGGCCGATCTGAGCTATGTACGGCGACTGCTCCAGGGGCGGATCGACATCCTGCGGGCGGAGCTGGCCCGGCGCGGTCCCGCGTCGGTCGTGGACCCGGCCGAGTCGTCCGTCGTGGAGCGGCTCCCGGAGATTCTCACAGACGCCCCGGCCCGCCACCGCTCCTCGGCGCGCCACGTCACGCTGGGCACACCGCACAACGAGGAGTACCGGCGGCTGGCCGCGGACATGCTCGCCGAGGTCGAGCTCTCCGACCTGGGCGCCCGCACGGACCTCGAGCTGAACACCGCGATGGGCCGGCTCGTCCGCTACGAACAGCAGGTCTCCGGACGCCGACAGCGGCTGCAGCGCACGACCGACGACTGCAGCGCCGAGATCGCCCGCCGCTACCGGGACGGCGAGGCCCAGGTGGACGACCTGTTGGTGTGAGGGACGTGCGGTAGGGGGCGGGGCCCCGGGCCGGGCCGTGCCCCAGGGCCGTGCCCCAGGGCCGTGCCCCAGGGCCGTGCCCCAGGGCCGGGCGAGGCCCGGGGAAATCCTCACGACACCCCGACGGCCCTCCCTCTACCGTGGGCCCATGACCCCCCGCGCCGACATCGACGTACGTCCCATCGACGAGGCGGAGCTCCCCGAGTGGCTCCGTGCCATCAACGCAGGCTTCCTGCGCGAGCCCGTCACCTCCGAGGCCGAACTCGAAGGTCGGCGTGCCCAGTTCGTGCCCGACCGCTACCTCGGCGCCTTCGACGGCAGCCGTTGTGTGGCGACCTTCAAGTCCTTCGCCCAGGAGCTGACGGCCGTCGGCGGCGCGGCCGTTCCCGCGAACGCCGTCACGGGCGTCACCGTCACCGCCACGCACCGTCGGCGCGGCCTGCTCACCCGCATGATGAGCCAGGACCTCGCGGCCGCGAAGGAGCGCGAGGACGTCGTCGCCACGCTCATCGCCGCCGAGTACCCGATCTACGGCCGCTACGGCTTCGGCCCCGCCACCTCGATGAGCGAGTGGACGATCGACGTGCCGCGGTCCGGCCTCGACCCGCGGTGGGCCGGACCGCAGGACGGCGGCCGGATCGATCTCGTGGAGGGCGAGGACGTCCGCAAGCTGGGCCCCGAACTGTACGAGCGAATACGCCGCGCGCAGCCGGGCGCCGTCAGCCGCGACGAGATGTGGTGGCGGGTGAACACCGGTGACGTGCGCTTCGAGGCGTCGTGGACCGAGCCCTTCTACGCCGTCCACCGCTCGCCGGACGGCGAGGTGCAGGGTCTGCTGTCGTACCGCTGCGACGGCCACTGGGGCGACGGCAAGCTGCAGCCGGCGAACACGGCGAGCGTGCGATGGCTGATCGCGGCGAATCCGGCCGCCGAGCGTGCCCTGTGGCACTACCTGTGCGCGATCGACTGGGTCGTGACGGTGAAGTCGGGCTGGCGGGCCCCCGACGACCTGCTCCCGTTCTTCCTGCCGGACCCCAGGGCGGCCAGGATCACCAGCCAGGCGGACTGGCTGTGGGTGCGGCTCCTGGACGTCGTACGGGCTCTTGAGGCGCGTACGTACGAGGGTGAGGGCTCGCTGGTGCTGGAGGTCGCCGACGGGGCGGGGCTGGCCGGGGGCCGCTATCTGCTGGAGGCGTCGGCGGACGGGGCGTCCTGCGCGCGGACCACGCGAAGCGCCGACCTCGCGCTCGACGTGCGGGAGTTGGCGGCGCTGTGGCTGGGCGACGAGTCGGCGGTGCGGCTCGCGGCGCTGGGCAGGGTGCGGGAAGAACGAGCGGGCGCCGCCCGAAAGGCCGACGCCCTGCTGCGTACGTCCAGGCGGCCTTGGTGCCCGGACATGTTCTGAGCGCTCCTTCCGGTGGACGACCTGGGTCGGTACCGCATCCGTAGCTGTGCTCTGTTGAGCTGTATGAAGTTGTCGGTGTGGAGTTGTCGGTGTGCAGTTGTGGCTGTGCCATGCCCTGTGGAGTTGTGACTGTGCCGGACGGCCGGGCTCCCGGCTCCCCTCCGGAAGGGAGCCCGATCCTCCAAGTTTGACCACGTCGTTGAAGTTGGCGACCAACTTCACTGTACTTATCTCCGCTTGGAAGCGTCCTATAACCACCTTCCCACGAACTGCCCAAAGATGGCGGGAAGTTGTACTGTTTTGTCGTGGACCCGGAACACGCCCCCGTCAATGGACGGAAGAGGCCACATCGGCCACAGAAGTCACACCACGAAGTGGCCGATGAGCTGCGCACGCGGATCAGGTCCGGCGTGCTGCGGCCGGGCCAGCGCATGCCCACACAGGCCATGCTGGCCGACGAGTTCGGGGTCGACCGCGGAGCCGTACGCCAGGCCCTGCGCATCCTGCAGGCGGAGCACCTGCTCACCAACGTTTCGAAGGGCAGCCCGGCCACCGTTGCCCCGGACCTGGGGCGCGGCCCCGTCCTGGCCGGCCCGGCTGCCCCGCCGCTGCCCACCACCGTGGCCCTAGCCCCGCGCATAGCCGACGCGTTCGCGGCCGCCCACGTCGAGATCGACGCCCTCTGTCTGACCTCGGTCTCCCTCACACTCGCCCTCGGCGAACCGCTGCGCCGCATCCACGCGGGGGAGCTGAAACCGGCCAAGATCGACGTCCGTGTCCTGCTGCCCAGCCGGGACATCGAGCTCGCCTTCCCGACCCCGGTGGACACCGCCGCCCCGCACAACCGGCTGCAGGGCCGCTGGCTGGCCCAGCGCAACGCCCAGGGGCAGGTGTTGAAGCACAACCTGCTGGCCCTGCGCGCCACGCACGGCATCGACGTACGTGTTTCCTTTCGCGCGGTGCCCTTCACCCCACCGGTGAAGCTGTATCTGCTCAACGGCTCCGAGGCGCTGTTCGCGTACTACACGCTCACGCGGCGGGAGCAGGAGATCGACCACGAACCCCTGGAGCTGTACGACGCCGAGGGCACCCGGTCGATGCTGTTCGCCTTCGCGCAGGGGGCCGGGCTGCGTGACACGACGTTCGTGGAACAGTCCCACCTGTGGTTCAACGCACTGTGGGAGACGATCAGTTCGGAGCTGGTGCTCACGAGCTGATCGTCCCCCACGGCGGCCGAGCCGGGCGATCGGGACCGCTCACAGGGCGGGCCCGGCGACCAGAAGGGCCAGGACGACCGCCCCGACGGAGCTGACGGCCGGGCTCTTGGCCTTGATGCCGACGGTGAGCAGCAGCATGCCGATGATGCCGGCGGCGCCGTACTTCACCTGGATGATCTGTTCGAAGCCGACGATGAAGAAGGCGGAGAGAAGGGCGAGGGCAGGCATGATGGTTCCCCCTTAGTGCTGCCGGGACGGAGGCAAAACTTCCGCCAACTTCATGAAGTTGGCAGCCAACTTTGTATATGTTGTCCCCACTTGGCAGCTACTTATAAACAACTTTCAAACAACTCCCCATAGATGGATCAGAGTTGTAGCGTTTGGTCGTGACCCAGGAGAACGTGGCAGTGAACGGCAGTAGGAGAGTCTCGCCCCAGGAGATCGCCGACGTGCTCCGCGAACGGATCCGTGCCGGAGAGCTCAAGGCGGGGGACCGCCTGCCCACCCAGGCCGAACTCGCCGAGGAGTTCGGCGTGGAGCGCGGCACGGTTCGCCAGGCCCTGCGGGCACTTCAGGACGACGGTCTGCTCAGCAACGTCAGCAAGGGCAGCCCGCCGCGCATCGCGGAACCGGCGCCGGCCCGCGAGGAACCCCAGCCGACGATGGTGGGGCTCGCGCCGCGGCTGGTGGCGGCGTTCTCGGCGAAGCGGGTACGGGTCGACGTCGTCTGTCACACGGCCGAGACCCTGATGCTGGCGCTCGGTGAGCCGCTCCGGCTGATCCACGAGGGCCGTATCCGCCCCGACACGATCGACGTGCGCATCCTGGTGCCGTCCCGCGACATCAACCTCGCCTTCCCCGTCCCGGTCGAGGGCGACGGCGACCCGGTCCACCGGCGCTGGCTGTCGATGCGCAACGCCCAGGGCCAGGTCCTGCGCCACAACCTGCTGGCCCTGCGCTCCACGCACGGCATCGACGTCCACGTCGCCTTCCGCGCGCTGCCGTTCACCCCGCCGGTCAAGCTGTACCTCCTCAACGAGGAGGAGGCGCTGATGGGCTACTACACGCTCACCAGACGGGAGGAGGAGTGGGGCAGCCAGACCCTGGACATGTACGACGTCCTCGGCTCCAAGTCGCTGCTCTTCTCCTTCGTGAAACGAACGGGTCAACGCGACGCCGCGTTCGTAAAGGAATCCCAGAAGTGGTTCGACGCCCTCTGGGCAACCATCACCTCGGACCTGACACTCTCCTAGTGACTTCTGAGACGACGCAGACTGAACGGGTGACGGCGGACACCGAGAACGAGAACGCACCACTGCGACAGCTGATCACTCGTGCGCGGGTCGTGCTCTGGGACTTCGACGGGCCGATCTGCAACCTCTTCGCCGGGCATCCGTCGGAGCAGGTCGCGAACGAACTGGTGGACTGGCTCGGCGGCCAGGGACTGCACGGCCTGCTGACGGACGCCGAACAGCAGGTGCTGGACCCGCAGATCGTGCTGCGCGCGCTGTACCGGCGCGACCGCGACAGCGACCTGGTGGCCGTGGTGGAGGAACGTCTCACCCAGGCCGAGCTGAAGGCCGCGGTGTCGGCCATGCCCACGGCGTACGCCGACATCCTGATACGCACCTGGACCGCGGTGGGCTCGCGGCTCGCGATCACCACCAACAACCATCCGCGGGCGGTGGTCACCTACCTCGCCAGCCGCGACACCATCTCCTGCTTCTCCCCCCACATCTACGGGCGCA
Source organism: Streptomyces sp. NPDC002888 (assembly GCF_042888465.1). Lineage (NCBI taxonomy): Bacteria > Bacillati > Actinomycetota > Actinomycetes > Kitasatosporales > Streptomycetaceae > Streptomyces > Streptomyces sp. NPDC002888. The sequence goes on from NZ_JBIAPU010000006.1 coordinate 76,673, forward strand.
CCGAGGACCTCCACCTCCTCAAGCCCCACCCGCACTGCCTGAACCGCGCGCTGAACGCCATGGGCTGCGACCCCTCGGCCGCGCTGATGATCGGGGACACCCCCACGGACTTCGAGGCCGCGTCGGAGGCCGGAGTGCCGTTCCTGGGCTACGCGCGTAACGAGCACAAGGCCAAGCTCCTGAAGGACGCCGGCGCCGAGTGCGTCGTGGAGTCCCTGGAGCCCGTGCTGGAGCTGGTCAGGGCCAAGCGTCCGTAGGTACCCACTTTTTTGTGGGTACTTGGCACCGCCCGTCGTCCCGGCGAGGCTGGTCTCAGGTGGCCGACGGGGCCGCCGGGACGGGGGAGGCGGAGGTGCGTTCGGCGAGTCTGTCCAGGCGGCGGTGGCCCCACTCGGAGAGGGGCGCGAGGGCCTCGGAGAGGTCCCGGCCGAAGCCGGTCAGGGAGTAGACGGTCTTCAGCGGCAGGACGTCGTGCACCTCGCGGTGCACGAGCCCGTCCTCCTCCATCTCGCGCAGCGCCTGAGTCAGCACCTTCTCGGTGAGCCCCGGCAGTTGCCGGCGCAGTTCACCGGGCCGCTGCGGGCCGGACTCCAGCAGCCAGAGCAGCGAGGTCTTCCACTTGCCGTCGATCACGGCGATCGCGGCAGTGACTCCACAGACGTTCAGGTCCTTGGCGCGCTCGCGTGTCATCCCCGCCCCATTCGTCAGCAATTGTCATTCTTCTCAATCGTAGCTGTTCTCAAGGGAGTCGAAGCATGTCCTCCATGCCTGCCGACCAGTCCGGCGACCAGTCCGCCGACCGGTCCGCCGTCACCGTCCTCGGTCTGGGCCCGATGGGCCGGGCGCTGGCCGGGGCGTTCCTGGACGCGGGAGTGCGGACCACGGTCTGGAACCGCACCCCGGGCCGGGACCGGGAGTTGGTGGAGCGCGGGGCGCTCGGCGCCGCGTCCGCCGCCGGGGCGGTCGCCGCGAGCGGGCTGACCGTGGTCTGCGTGGTCAACTACGACGCCGCAGACGGCATCCTGCGCGACGAGGCGGTCACGGCCGCCCTCAAGGGCCGTACGGTCGTGAACCTCACCGCCGACACCCCCGGCCGCGCCCGCTCCACGGCCGACTGGGCCGCCGCACACGGCGTCCGCTACCTCGACGGCGCGATCATGACGCCTACCCCCAGCATCGGGACGCCGGACGCGGTGTTCATCCACAGCGGCCCCGAGGACCTCTACCAGGAGGTCCGGCCCGTCCTGGACGCCCTGGGCGGCACCCACACCCACCTCGGCACGGACATCGGGCGGGCCGCGGCCTACGATGTCGCCCTGCTCGACATCTTCTGGACGGCGATGGCGGGTTACGTGCACGCCCTGGCCCTCGCGCGGGCCGAGGGCATCACCGCGCGCGACCTCGCGCCCTTCGCCCAGGGCATCGGCGCGATCCTGCCGCCGCTGTTCGCGGAGTGGGCGGACGACGTCGACAGCGGCTCCTTCTCCGGCGAGGGCAACCCCATCACCTCGACCGTCTCCTCCATGGCCCACATCGTCGAGGCCTCCGAGTCGCACGGCATCGAGGCCGGCGTCATGCGCGCGGCCGAGGGCCAGGCCCGCCGCGTCATCGCCCGCGGCCACGGCACCGACGGATACACGAGGGTGACCGAGCTGCTCGGCGGCAAGTAGCCCCCCGGTCAGGCCCCGAGCCACTCCCGTACGACCGCGAGGTCCGCGTCCGTGAGGCCGTCGCGGGGGTCGACGCGGTGGAGGAGGGCCGGGGCGGGGTGGTGGGCGCTCACCCAGGTGCGGTCGGCGCCGGTGATCTCGTCGTCGAGCCAGACGAAGGGCCGGCCTGCCGCGCGGGCGACCAGCGGCCGCGTCTTCCAGTGCGGGCCGCCGCGCGGTGGCTCCTCCTCGTCCGGCCAGTCGATCACGGGCAACGCGGACAGCCCGAGCCAGGGCGCCGCACAGACGTTCGCGTCGTCCAGCCAGGTCGTCGCCCACACCAGCTCGCATCCGAGCGCCAGCAGCCGCGGGCCGAGCGCCGGGTCGATCCGGTTCAGCAGGGGGTGTACGGCGGACAGGGCGACGGGTCCGTCGTACACCGGGTAGGGCCGCGGCGATCCGAAGGGGAGCAGGGTGCCGTCGATGTCGAGGAAGAGAAGCATCGGTGACAGGATCCGCCCTCGACACCGTCCCCGGCGAGTGCTCCGCCGATGCCGGCCCGGGGCACTAGAACGGCAACGGCCGCTCGTGCACCACCTCCAGCCGGGACACCGCCCGCGTCAGCACCACGTACAGCCGGTGCAGGCCCCGGTCCTCCGCCTCCGCGATCGCCGCCGGTTCGACGGCGACGACGTGGTCGTACTCGAGGCCCTTGACGAGGCCGGCCGGTACGACGGTCAGTCGGGCGCCGGGGTCGTCGGGGCCGGCGGGTTCGAGGCCCGCCGCGTGCAGGGCCTGCCGTACCCGGGTGGTGTCGGCGTCCGCCGTGACGACGCCGACGGAGCCCTCCCGGGTGAGGGCGTCGCGTACGGCGGCGACCACCGCGGCCGGCAGGTCGCCGTGGGCCTCGGTGACGCGGAGTTCGCCGTCGCGGCGCAGGGAGCGGGCGGGCGGAACGTCGACGTCGAGGCGGTCGAGGAGCCGGTTGGCGAGGGCGAGGACCGACTCCGGGACGCGGAAGCCGGTGGTCAGCGGGATCACCGCGGTTTCCGGCTTCCCCAGGTGGGCGAGGAGCGTGGGCCATGAGCGGGCGGCCCACGGCGTGGTCCCCTGGGCCAGGTCGCCGAGCACCGTCAGCGAACCGAAGGGCGCCCGCCGTGCGATGGCCCGGCACTCCATCGGGGAGAGGTCCTGCGCCTCGTCGACGACGACATGGCCGTACCCCTCGGGATGCTCGACGAGCCCGGCCACCTCGTCGAGGAGGACCAGGTCGGCGGCCGACCAGCGTGCGGACTTCGGCGAGCGCGGCGGCCGGGCCCACAGCAGTGCCTTCTGCTCGTCGGCGTCCAGGAGACCCTCCGCCGCCCGTGCCAACTCCTCGGGGTCGGACAGGAGCGCGGCGACGACCTCCTCGGGGCGCACCCGCGGCCACACGGCGTCGACGTACGCGCTCAGCGCCCGCGCCCGTTCGATCTTCCGCACCCACGCGTTCGGCGGGGGCCCGCTGCGCCGCTCGGCCTGCTCCTGGATCCGCCGCACGATCCGCGACCGCACCCGCTCCCGCCCGACGCCGTACGGAGGCTCCTCCGCGCGCACCCCGGACACGATCCGCGCCAGTTCCACCCCCGCCACCCGCCAGCGGTACGAACCGTCCGGCACGGCGAGGTCGTCGGCGGCACCATCGGCCACGCGCGCGTACAGCGCCCGTCGCAGCACCTCGGCCATGCGCGCGTCGTGCTTCACACGGGCGGCCCGTTCGTCGTCGACCCCGGTGACGGGATGACGCGCGATCTCGTCGGCGAGAGTGGACTGCCGTACGCCGGTCTCGCCGAGGGAGGGCAGCACCGCCGCGATGTAGGAGAGGAAGGTGCGGTTCGGCCCGAGGATGAGCAGACCGCCGCGCCGGATGCGCTGGGGGTGGGTGTAGAGGAGGTAGGCGGCGCGGTGCAGGCCGACGGCCGTCTTGCCGGTGCCCGGTGCGCCCTGCACGCACACCGACACAGTGAGGTCCTCTCGTACCAGGTCGTCCTGCTCGGGCTGGATGGTCGCCGCGATGTCCCGCATCGGGCCGACCCGGGGCCGTTCGATCTCCCGGGCGACGATGTCGCTGGGCCCGGACTCGCCCCGGCCCAGGTGCTCGTCCTCCAGACCGGTGAGGTCGGCGGAGTCGCCCCGGCTGCCCGGGGCCCAGCCGAAGCGGCGGCGGACGTCGACGCCCTGCGGGGCGCGGGCACTGGCCTGGTAGAAGGCGCGGGAGACGGGGGCGCGCCAGTCGACGACGAGGGGCGGGGCGGCCGGGTGCTCGCTGATCCGCAGCCGCCCGACGTGGTAGCTCAGCCCGTCGTGCTCTCCTCCGGTGAAGTCCAGCCGCCCGAAGAACAACGGCCCCTCGGGCAGCTCCCGCAACGCCTTGGCCCGGCTGCGCAGCCCGTACCCGAGGACCTCGGCGTCGGCACCCGAGGCGGAGACGTCCGCGCCGGTGACGACCTGTTCGTGGGCGCCTTCGATCATGGCGGCGAGTGCGGAACGGCAGGTGTCGTGGTGGGCGCGTTCGGCGTGCAGCTGCCGGCCAAGGCTCGTCGTCATGCCATCGAGCGTACCGAAATAACGTGACCGAGTTAAATATTTTACTGAGGCCTTGAATTTTACCGAGGCTCGGTTTCCTCCGCGAGCCACGGCAGCCCCTTCTCCAGCAGCCCGAACGCCCGCTCCGCCGCCGCCACCGCGTCCGCAGCTACGTCCGCCAGCCGCTCCCCGTCCGCGATCCGCCGCCAGTTGTCCAGCGCCAGCACCCGCTGTACGGCGATGATCTGGCCGGCGGCGAGCCGTGCCGCCAGGTCGCCGCCGAGGGCCTCGGCGAGCGCCGCCTCCGACCGCTCCTGATAGGCGTACACGCGGGCGGCCAGTGAGGGAGTGCCGTAGAGGAGGGTGTGGAAGGCGAGGACCTGCGGGTGGTCGTTGAGGCCGGTGACGGGGTCGCGGCGGTCGAGACCGTCGACGAAGTGCCGGCGCAGCGCCCGCAGCGGGGAGGTCCCTTCGCCTTCCTGGGTGACGACCCGCGCGGCCTCCCTCTCGTGGTCGGCGATCCGGTGCAGGACGAGGTCCTCCTTGGCCGGGAAGTACCGGAAGAGCGTGGGCTTGGAGATCTCCGCCGCGGCCGCGACCTCGGCGACGGAGACCGCGTCGAACCCCTTCTCCAGGAAGAGCCGGACGGCGATGTCCGACACGGCCTGGTACATCCGCTGCCTCTTGCGTTCCCGCAGCCCGATCTCACTCATACCGCCGAGCGTACGCACCGCGCCGGGTGCCGGCGGTGACCCTGGTGTCAGGGGAACGTGCGTACGAGGCAGGGGTTGGCCGGAGTGCGGGAGCGCAGGCCGAGGGAGCCGGTGGCGGCCGCCAGGGTCATCGCGTACGAGTCGACGGCCCGGCGGACGTTGGGGGCGTCCAGACTCGCGCCCGTCACCAGGCGGTCCAGGTCGACGTACGCGGAGCGCACGGTCTCGATCGAGCGGTAGACGGGCCAGTCCTGCGCCCAGTTCACCGTGTACGCGTCGGGCAGACCGGCGGCCCAGCGGCGGAACATGCGGTCGCGGATCTCCGGCCGGGTCGGCGTGAGGTGCATGTGCCGGACCAGGTCGTACAGGGGGTCCCCGACCACCGCCATCTCCCAGTCGATGATGGTCAGCGCGAGGGCGTCGTCCCGGCGGACGAGGTTCCACGGGTTGAGGTCGCCGTGCAGCAGCGCCGGTGTGCGATCGCTGATGGTGAGCCGGCTCAGGATCTGTTCGAGACGGCGTGCGTCGGGCAGGCCGAGGTGCCGGGCCAGGCGCTGCGTCTCCTCCGGCAACTCGGCGACCAGTTCGACGAGTTGACCGCACAGCCAGGTGAAGAAGCGGCCCTCCCCGGCGGCCGGGTCGACCTGCTTGTACTTCACGTGCCGCAGGGAGCACAGCTGGTCCACGAGCCCGTCCGCCTCGTGCGGCAACAGGCCGTTCACGGGGTGGTTCGGGGGGCGGTCGATGTCGGGCGGGCCGACGTAGGTGTGGATGGTGAAGGCCTCGTCCCCGTAGCTCCTGCCCAGGGCGAGGGCCCGGGGCGCCGCCACGTTCGCCGACGAGCCGTGGATCGCGTTGAGGACGGCGTGCTCGCTGAGGAAGCTGCGCTCGCGTCGGCAGACGTGCGGCAGCCTGCGCCGGACGACCACCGGGAAGTGCACGTCCGGCACCCGGACCACCGAGTTCAGGTGGGCGGTGCCCTTGAAGACCAGGTGCGCCGGAGCGGCTCCCTCGGCCAGCAGGGCGCCGCGTACGGCGGAGGCGGGGAAGTCCGGGCGGTGGGGCAGCCGGCGGTCGGGCTCGAGGACGAAGGTCTCGGCGACCCAGCCCCGGTTCGTGCGCAGGCCGGCGTTGCGTGAGGCCAGCCAGCGGAACAGGGCCCGCTCGATCTCGGGCGCGTCCGGCACGCTCCCCAGCCCGAGGGGCCGCGCCGCCGCCTGGAGGGCTCGCAGCACCTCCTTCGTCGCAGCGGTCAGGCCCGCCTCGCCGGGGGAGTCCTCGAGCGAGCGCGCGGCGCGCATGACGTCGGGGTAGAGGGACTGCGCCCACTCGAAGTCGACGTAGCGGAAGAGGTCCCTGCGGATGCCGTTGGCGGCGGAGGGGCGGACCTGCTGCACGGCCTGGGCCCAGGCCTCGACGACCTCGTCCCACTGGTCCGTCGGGTACTGCATGCGCACGAGGTGGGTGGCGAGATCGTGGAGGGGGTCGCCGTAACTGGCCAGCTCCCAGTCCACGAGGAGGAGGGAGGGGCCGTCGGAGCGGCTCCCGACGACGATGTTGTCCCGGTGCAGGTCCGTGTGGAGCAGGCTGTAGGGCCGCCGCGCCATCGACGGCACCCGCTCGGCCAGCCGGACGAGGGCGTCCTCCGGGATGCCGAGCGCCTTGAACAGGCCGCCGAACACGGACCAGTTGGGCTTGCGGACCTGCTCGTCGGCGAGCCGGGCCAGCGTCCTGAGGAAGCCCTGACTGTCCGTGAGGTTGCGGGGCCAGACGGCGGGCAGCGGCGGCAGCGCGGAGCGGCGCACCTGGGCGGTGCGGGCGAGGAGCCCGGCCAGCTCCTGGACACGGAGGGTGTCGACGGGCTTGCCCTTGGGGCAGACGGCGGACAGGGGCGCGCCCTCCGCATAGGTGTGGATGGCGAAGCCGTGCCCCCTGGCGAGGCAGCGCGGTACGTGCGGCAGTGTCCTGCCGATCGCGTCGAGGATCTTCGGCTCGTCGTCCCAGGTGCGGATCACGACGGGCAGCGCCCCCGGGCGCGGGGCCCGCACGATCACGGGCGTGCCGGGGTCCACACCCAGCAGCGGCGCGACCCGCTCCGTCGCCGCCAGGACGTGGTTGAGGTTGTGGTTCCCGCCGCTTTCCCGCCCCTGCTCCACGGCCCGTCCCACGAACTCGCCGATGATCCCGTAGGGCGCGGGGCGGCCCCCGTACACGGGACGGGGGGAAGGAGGTGCGCCCACTGGCCGCTCCGGGATACGAGACGAGGATGTGACGGACGGTATGGCAACGGTAAGCACGCGGTGATTACTCCGCACACCCAGACTGCGCGCGAGCGGCTCCTTCGGGGTCACGGCCACTCTTTTGCGTCAGGCATTGCACGGGTCCTGCACGGGGCGCGTTCGAGGCTGGCCTGTTTTTTTCGCCATCCCATACGCACAAACCGGAGCGGTTGCTCATTCGGTCCGCGCATGCTAGCGCACCGATCCATCGCCCCACTCGAGCCACTCCCGCAACTCACGCCACTGCGCGGGCTCCTGGGCGGCGCGGGTGCGGGCAGCGATCCGCCGAAGTGGCTGGTTCAGGTATGCGTCGGCCGTGGCCGCCGTAGGGTGCCGGGCCGTGACAGTTCCTTCGGTGGGGGCGCCGCTGTGGCGCGACCGGCAGTTCGTCCTGCTCGTGTGCGCACGGGGCATTTCCGTGCTGGGCAACGGCTTCGCGCGGGTGGCGCTGGCGTTCGCGGTGCTTGCTCTGCCGGGGGCCGGTGCGGGTCGGTTGTCGCTGGTACTGGCCTGCCAAGCCCTGCCGCAGTTGGTGTTCGTCCTGGTGGGCGGGGTGATCGCGGACCGCATGTCGCGGTCGGGACTGATGGTCCTGGCCGACATCCTGGGGGCCGGGGCGTATGCGGGTCTGGCTGCCATGGTGCTGACCGGTCATGCACCGCCGGTGGCCATGTGCCTGCTGGCGGTGGCGGCCGGAACCGCGACAGCCCTGTTCGCCCCGGCGATGGACGGCCTCGTGCCGCTGGTCGTGCCTGCGGACCGCTTGCAGCGGGCCAACGGGCTGCTGCGGGTCGGCACCAACAGCTCCCTGCTGCTGGGCCTGGCCCTGTCCGGGGTGACCGTGGCACTGGTGGGTGCCGGCTGGGCGCTCGCGCTCAACGCGGCTTCCTTCGTCGTCAGTGCGGTGCTCACCGCCCGGCTGCGGGTGGCTGCGCGGCCACGCAAGAAAGCGTCGGGCTGGGCCGACCTGCGAGAGGGCTGGCAGGAGTTCGCCTCCCGGCAGTGGCTGTGGGTCGTGGTCGCCCAGTACGCGGTGGTCGTCGCCGCGCTCAATGCCAACCTCGGGGTCCTGGGCCCGCTGACGGCCGAGCAGCATCTGGGCGGAGCGCGGTCGTGGTCGGTCATCGTGGCGGCCCAGGCCGTGGGCACCGTCGCCGGCGCGGGACTTGCCGCGCGTGTGCGGGTGAACCGTCCCATCCTGGTAGCCGTGCTCTGCACCTTCCCAGCCGCCGTACCGATCGTGCTGCTCAGTGCCGAAGCCCCTGTGTGGCTGATCGCCACCGCCATGTTCGGCGCCGGGATCGCGAGCGATGTCTTCGGCGTGCTGTGGGCCACCACCATCCAGCGCGAGATCCCGGAACAGGTCCTGTCCCGGGTCAGTTCCTACGACTGGTTCGGCTCCCTGGCCCTCGCCCCGCTCGGACTGCTCGTCGCCGGCCCCCTCGCCGCCGCCGTGGGCACCGGCCGGGCCCTGGCCGGCTGTGCGGCCCTGGTCGTCCTGGCCACCACGGCGGCCCTGCTCTCGCCGCAGGTACGCACCCTGCGCACCGGCGCCGAGGTGCCTCCCGCCGCGGCAGCCTCATCGGACACACGTCACGTGTCCGGTCTCGCTCAAGGTGAGGCAGGGTGAGGGTTTGACCTGCCCTACCTCAGATTCAGCGAGATGATTCGGAGTCGTCTGTCTCGCTTGAGGTGAGGCATTGGCTGCTTGTTCCGCCAAGGTGACGGGTGCGGCATGCAGCCACGGGAATGTGGCGCCGACCAAACCACTTGAGGCGTCCTGCGTCTGCTGGCACGGTTGCCCCTTGTGCCTGCATCAGAAGCGCCAGAAGATCGAGATCCTCAAGTCCCTGAAATCGGCGCATTACCGGCGTCCAGTACCGGCCTCGCGTCCGGACAGCCGCTCCGATCTGTGGCTTTTCGCCGGTTCCTGGCGGGTCAGTCGATCTCCTTGGCCGGCAGCGCCATGTCGCCTGTCGCCCTGGCCTTCGGCGTCCTGGAGGTCACCAACAGTACGGCCTGGCTGTCCGCGGTCACCACTGCGGCCTTGGTCCCGATGGTCGCGATGCTTCTCCTCGGCGGTGGTATCGCCGACCGCTACCGACGCGACACCGTGCTGTGCCTCACCAGTCTGGGCGCCGGCCTCACACAGGTCGGCGTCGCGTTCCTCCTGCTGGCCCACCAGCATCCGGCGTTCCTGCTGCCGCTCGCTGCCCTCAACGGCATCTTTCAGGGACTGACCAAGCCCGCATTGCGCGGCATCGTCTCGAATCTGGCGGTGGGACGCGGCATCCAGCAGGCCAGTTCCCTGCTGGCGTCTGTCAGGAACGCCACTCGTATCCTTGGGCCGACCGTGGCCGGCCTGTTGACCGCTTCCGTGGGTGGCGGCTGGGCGATCGCAGCGGACGCCGCCTCTTTCCTTCTCGCGGCCGCATTCTTCGCGCGTATGTCGCTGCCTGAACTGCCACGGCGTACCGAGGGCGGCACGACGATGCTTGCCGAACTGCGCGAAGGCTGGGGCTACTTCAGTTCCACTCCGTGGATCTGGACGGTGACATCGGCCTTTGGCGTCTTCAACGCCCTCAACATGGGGGTCTGGCAGATCCTGGGCCCGGTGATTGCGAACGCCACGATCGGTGCTGAGGGCTGGGGACTTGTGCTGAGCGCCCGCGGTGTCGGAGCTCTGCTGGCCAGTGTGGTGATGGTGAAGCTGACGGTGCGGCGCCCGATGGTGCCCGCGCTGTCCTCGATGACGATGGCTGCCGTCCCGCTGATCCTGCTCGGAGCTGGCGCGAACACGTTCTGGCTGGCTGCGGCGGCGTTCGTGGCAGGGGTGGTCTCGGAGTTCTTCACCGTCGTGTGGGAGACCGTCAATAACACCCACGTTCCGGAGCGGCTGCTCTCCCGGGTCGGCGCCCAAGACGAGTTCTGGTCCTTCGTGCCCATTCCCATCGGCCAGTTGTCCACGCCGATCCTCGCCGCGGTGTTCGGGACAGCGACGATCGCCGTCACCGGCGGCGGGGTTGCAGCGGTGGCGATGCTGGTGCCGTTGCTTGTGCCCTCGCTTCGGCGGATCGAGATCAAGTGACGGCGGCGTCCGGGTGATCCCCCACACGCGTGAAGCTCTGACGCGCCATGCGTCAGATTGAGCGAGACGGTTCAGATTCGTCTGTCGGTCGAGGTGAGGCATTTGGCGACTGCCTCCACCAGGACGTCGAGTCCTTGGCGTAACCACGGGATCGTGATGCCGCGAGGGTGGCGGTCCAGGGGAAAGACCCGTGTGAACTCGGTCTGGGTTTCGCCGGTGATGTGTGCGATCCGGCGCTCCAGTTCGGGCTGTAGTGCCATTGAGATGATCAGCTTGGTGAATCTGGCCACCTGGGGGTGGTTGGCCGCTCGCCGGACTCGTGGAGTTCGGGCGGCGACGAAGCGATCCGGGAGGCCGCTGGCGTTCGGCTGGGGGATGCGCTGGAGCACGGCGTCTCTGCCTGTGCGCACCAGGGCCCGGTTGTCCACTTCCCTCCAGAAACGTTCACACAGGCGGTAGCAGTCAGGGAAAACGGAGGCACCGTGTCGGCGTTCGAGCTGGTCCAGAAGAAGCTGAGCCTGCACGATTTCGGGAGCCTGTGACAGGTCAAGCTGTTTGGATTCGTTCACGTGTCCGTAGCTCAGCCGTGAGTTGTCCGAACATCCGCATCAGATGACCGAGCTCCACCCACGACTCGAAGCCCACCAACTCGCCACTGGTAGCAGCCCAGTACCAGCCGGGAAAGTTGCGCTGCCCCCGGTACGACGGAAACGCCCGCACCTGCCCGGCAGCCTCGAAACGCGTCGACCACATCGCCTCAAACGGCCCGCTGTGCAGCTCACCACGACCGTCGACGTACTCCAGCCAGAAGTCCTCAGGCTCCACCAGCACCCCCACACAGCGCTGACCAAGTACAACGACCTGTGACTGAGTGCTTGAGTCGGCCCCGCTGAGCGTCGTCGTTGCCCGCTCGGCGGTGTCCGGCTCTCTCACCCGTGTGCTGATAGGACGTCGCGGAGAGCGATGGGGGAGCGGCCGGTCAGCTGGGCATAATCGTTTCGGACTCGATCCCAGCGCTGCTCGCGCACCGAGGCGAACATGGACGAAAAGGCGTAGAGCCACCAGGGATCCAGGCCGGTCGCCGCAGTCTCGGCACAGTACGTTTCAGCCGGGATGTCCACGTAGGCGACAGGCGTCTCCCACACATCCGCCGCGATCGAGGCGATGCCTGCCAGGTCCACCGACTCAGGTCCCGTGATGTCATGGTGACGGCCGGTCGGCTCACCCACCGCGAGTGCGGCGAGAGCACGGGCCACGTCGTCGCGCGCCACCAGAGAGACCCTGCCGTCCGCTGCCGGGAGCCTCAGCAGCCCGGTCGCGCGCGCCTCGGTGAGCCAGCCTTGGAAGAACTCGATGTACAGCGAAGCCCTGGCGAACGAGCACGGGACGCCGGAAGCCAGGAGCAGATCCTCGGTGAGCCGGTTGACCACGGCGTAGCAGAACGGGGACGCCATGTCGGCGTCAACGCTGCTCAGCGCCGCGACATGGCCGACGCGCTCGGCCGCCACGGCGGCGACAACGTTGCGGTGGTGCAGCAGCACTCGTGCATCGGGCCCGTCGCTGGAGACGAAGACCAGAGCGTCCACGCCCTTCAGCGCCGCACGCAGAGCGGGCGGATCGGCGTAGTCGGCAACGGCGACCTCCACCTGCGGCGGTACCGCCTCGGCAGGCAGCTTCCGCCTGGTCATCGCTACGACGTCCACGTCGGCCCGGTCCGCGAGCAACTGCACCACCCGTCGGCCCAGGCTGCCCGCCGCCCCCGTCACCGCGATGCGCATCGTTGCCCCCGTCGCCTTGTCATCGGTCGCACAACCGTAGGCAGTCAAGCGCGGCAGCGGCTCAGAAAGAGCGAGACAGAACAGCAGATGGCCAAGGTTGACTGAGACACACAGCCCGATGGCTCGGACAGACCGAGATTGGCCCGCCTTCAGCGATACAGGTCAGACACACGCGCAGGCGAGTTGATCTCTGTGACTCGCAGCGATAACTGTCACCGAGCGGGGGGTCTGACCTGGTCCTCTAGGTCGAGTTCGCAGCGATAGTTGTCACCAGTTGCTCGGGCTAGTTGTCACAAGGTTCGTGTTCGCAGCCGGGTTGTCACCAATTTCGAAGCGTGCTGGTGCGGGCACCGTGGGCGGGCGTTTGCTTGAAGGCATGGCCGACGAGGACGGATTGCTGCCTGCGGCAGACCTTGGAACGGCGGCGGTGTGATCACACCGCTGCCGCTGGGACGACCTGCTCGTACGGGCATCGGTTGAATCTGGACGTCAGGATCTGGATCTCTCGGATGGCTGGACTCGTCGCTGGGCAGTCACCTTGAACCTCGGAGGCAGCGAACTGATCGTGCCGGTCCGGGACCTTGCCCAGGTTCAGCTTCCCGGGGCCGGGCCGGGTCGCCAGCGAAGAGTGCGCCGAAGTCGACGACGCCTGCCAGTATGCCGTCCGCGACGACGACGTTCGCGGGGTGCAGGTCACCGTGCACCCATCGCTTGGCGGACCTGGCGCATCTGCGCCGTGCCCCCGCTTCAGATGCAGATCACGATCTTTCCGCGTGTGCGTCCGCGCTCGGCGTGCGCGTGGGCGTCGGCGATCCGCTCCAGGGGGTAGGTCTGTTCGATACGGGGTGTGTAGCGGCCTTGCCGGCCCAGTTCCGCGGCCGCGGACAGGAGGGTGGAGTCGTTCTCCGCGTTGACCACATGCGTGCCCAGGCGCTGCCCGCCTGCGTGGTCGGCGACCGTCGCGACGCGTGTCGGGTCGCCCGTGATCGCGACGAGGTCGTCCAGGGATCCGGAGGCCGCGGTGTCGAGCGCGATGTCGACGCCGTGCGGAGCGAGAGCGGAGAGGCGCTGCGCGAGGCCGGGGCCGTAGGTGGTGGCAACGGCGCCGAGAGAGGTGAGGAACTCGTGGTTGCGTTCGCTGGCTGTCCCGATCACGGTGGCACCTTGTGCCACAGCGATCTCGACTGCCGCGCCGCCCACGCCTCCGGCGGCGCCCTCGACGAGAAGGGTGCGCCCCGCCAGGGAGCCGAGCGCGTTCAGGCCACGCATCGCGGTCACGGATGCGAGGCCGGCGCCCGCGGCCTGCTCATCGTTCCACGTGTCGGGGGCGTGGGCCCAGGCTGAGAGGATGACCAGCTCTGCGGTTGCGCCGGTGACACCGCCCAGCCCGAAGACGCGGTCGCCGATGCTCACCCCCTGCACTCCGTCACCGATTTCGTCGACCACGCCGGCGGCGTCGCGCCCGGGGATGGCGGGTAGCTCCAGGGGAATCAGCTGGTGCAGGGTGCCGGCGCGCAGCTTCCAGTCGATGGGATTGACACTGGCCGCCGCGACGCGGACACGGATCTCACCAAGTCCGGGGTGGGGGTCGGGGGCCTGCTCGATCACCAGGCTCTCCGCTCCGCCGTATTCATGGAAGCGGGCTGCACGCATAATGTCCTGCCTTACCTTTATAGGTCGAAATGATGGTGTTCATTCGACGCCCGTTACTGCAAATCTGACGTTGACTTGAGGTGCGGCAAGCCGACTGCCCTCCGGCCAGAGGAGGACGGGTGCGGATCGGTGAGGTTGTCGAGCAGTCGGGCAGCCACCCGCCCCGACAACCACGATCCTGCCCATCGTCGGAATACCTCCCGTTGAGTCGATGCTCCGGAAGATATCCAGAAGGTCGGTAACCAGCTGGATACCAAGACCTGAGACGGGAGACCCTCAATGACGCAACGGCCACCGCTGCCACCCGACTTGTTCGACGAGCTGTGCCCGTCCTCGCTGCTGCCTTTCCGCTTCGGTGACAAATGGGCATCCATGGTCCTCCGCTGCCTGGACGACGGCCCGCGCAGATACTCCGAACTCCGCGTACCACTGAGTCGCGTCACCCCGAAGGCGCTCACCCAGTCGCTCCGCGGCTTGGAGCGGAACGGGTTCGTGTCACGCACCGTGCACGCCGACCCGAAACTGCGGGTGGAGTACGCGCTGACACCGCTAGGCCGCAGCACGCTGGAGCCGCTGGCCGCCGCGTGCCAATGGGCGGCCGAGCACTGGGACGAGCTACTCGACGCCCGCGAGGGCGGCATCTCCTCCATCGGCTGACTCGAACCTGCGTTGACGCGTGCCGCACCGGACGAGCCGCACCTCCGTGTTGACTCGGGGAATCGCCAACAGCGGTGTCCGCGGCACCGGGGAGCTGCTGTCCACCGTGAAGTTCATGGTGCAGACCCTCGCCGCCGCCGGGGAGCTCCAGGGTGACCTCCAGCGCGAGCTGACTTACGACGGGCTGAGGGCGGCCGAGGCCAAGGGCCACAAGGGCGGCCGCCGCCCGGCCGTAGTGGCGGGGAAGGTGGACGCCGTGCGCACCGCGTATCTGGAAGGCCGCTCCATCGCCGCCCTCGCCCGCGACCACGACGTCAGCCGCGGCGCCATCCGAACCGCCGTCGCCGACCTCCTGCCCGAGTACACGGCCGCTGCTCCGGACGCCCCGGCCCCGGAGCTGCCGGTCGCCCTCGACATGCCCGGCAAGGTCGCCGACTTCCTCCGCGCGGCCGACCTGCAGCCCGCCGAGCGTGCCACGCTCGACCAGGGCGTCACCGTACGGCGCAGCCAGGGCTACACCCTGCGCGTCACCGCCGCGCCCGCGATCCACTGCCGGCTCCTCGACGGCAGCCCAGGAACCTCGGCGGTCCCGGCACAGCGCAAGGCCCGCCGCGAGTACGAGAACCGCGTCAGCACCCTCGCGGGCGACACCCCGTAGCGGGCCATCCGGGCTCCAAGATCATCCCGTGGCGGGTTTCTGGCGTATCTGGGTCACACCCCAGCTTCCGTACGACAGGACATCAGTCACACTGTGCGGCTCGGCGACTACGGACGACTGGTGACAGAAATCCCTGCGAAGTGACAGTTATCGCTGCGAGTCACAATCTCCCGTATTCGTGGCGTGGCGCACTATTGCAAGCAGGTGCTTGCAATAGTTAGCGTCGGTGGTGCAAGGTGGAGGCATGGCATCGCTCAACGTCGGCAATCTCGGTGAGTACCTGCGCGAACAGCGGCGCAACGCGCAGCTGTCGCTGCGGCAGCTCGCCGACGCCGCCGGGGTGTCCAATCCGTATCTGAGCCAGATCGAGCGAGGGCTGCGCAAGCCGAGCGCGGAGGTGCTGCAGCAGGTCGCCAAGGCCCTGCGGATCTCCGCCGAGACGCTGTACGTACGCGCCGGCATCCTTGACGCCGAGCGCGACCGCGACGAGGTCGAGACGCGCGCCGTCATCCTCGCCGACCCCACGCTGACCGAGCAGCAGAAGCAGGCGCTGCTCCAGATCTACGAGTCCTTCCGCAAGGAGAACGGATTCGAGGTCGTCGCCGTCCGCACCGCGGAGAGCGACGGCGCGGCGGACGCCCAGGACCGCGACGCCTCCATACGAGGCACCCGCACGCCCGACGGCGACGGCACCGCCGTACAAGGGACCCGCACTGCCGGCGGCAGCGAAGCCGATCCGCAGCAGACGGCCAGTTGACCGGACCAGGGGACCGGCCGCCTGACTGCGGACCACCAAAACCCTCAGCCGAAAGCGAATCCGGGAGGACCATCACCATGGCCATCACCGACGACCTGCGCAAGACCCTCAGCGACCCGACCCCCCTCTACTTCGCCGCCGGCACCGCCGACCTGGCCCTCCAGCAGGCCAAGAAGGTGCCCGGCCTGGTCGAGCAGCTGCGCACCGAGGCCCCGGCCCGTTTCGACGCCGTCCGCGGCACCGACCCGAAGGCCGTGCAGGAGAAGGCCGCCGCCCGTGCCAAGGAGGCCGGCGTGAAGGCCAAGGAGGCGCAGGAGGCCATCCAGGCCAGGGTCGGCGAGTTCATCGGCACCATCGACGTCGACCTGAAGAAGCTGGGCAGCACCCTCGACACCGACCTGAAGAAGATCGGCGAGACCGCCCAGGACCTGGCCCTGCGCGGCGTCGGCGTCGCCGCCGAGTACGCGGTCAGGGCCCGCGAGACCTACGAGAAGGTCGCCGAGCACGGCGAGCAGGCCGTGCGGACCTGGCGCGGCGAGGCCGCCGAGGAGATCGAGGAACTGGCCATCGTCGTCGAGCCGGAGGCCGCGCCGAAGGCCGAGCCGAAGCCGCAGGCGACGACCGAGCCGAAGGCCGAGCCGAAGCCCGCGCCGGTCGCGGCCAAGGAGCAGCCGAAGCCCGCCGAGGCCAAGGTGGAGCCCGCCCCGGCGAAGAAGCCCGTCGCGAAGAAGGCCACCCCGACCGCCCCGGCCGCCCGCAAGACCACCGCGAAGAAGACCACGCCGCCGGCCAAGTGACGCCGACGAGCCGGATCAGCAAGTAACGGGCCGGGCACTTCCTGAGTGCCCGGCCCGTTGTTCCGGGTAGTGGGCTTGCGGTTGCGGGTACGGTGACCGCGTAACGACGAGCCGATACAGGTGGTGGACGTTGTGTTGATGCAGGGGTTCGCAGGGTTCATGTGGCTGCTGAGCATGGCCCTGATCCTGTTCAGCGGCTTTGCGTTGATCGACGCCGCCACGCGCCGCGAGGACGCCTATCGGGCGGCCGACAAGAAGACCAAGCCGTTCTGGCTGATCGTCCTCGGGATCGCCTTCGTGGTGAACCTGATCTTCAACATCCTGTCGTTCCTGCCCATCATCGGGCTGATCGCGACGATCGTGTACATGGTCGACGTTCGACCGGCCCTGCGCGGCCTCTCGGGCGGCGGCCGCAGCCGCGGCTCCAGCAGCGACGGACCTTACGGGCCGTACAACGGCGGCCGCTGAAATCGCGCCCTCAAAGGGGCGCGGGGCGGTGTCGACATGCGGCTCCATCGCGGGGCGCGACCAGCCACCGCGGAGCCGGCACTCGGCATACAACGAAACCTGAAACGGCGCGGTCCCGCTCAGCCCATCCGATCCAGCAGCAGCACCGCCACATCATCCGTCAGCTCCCCACCATTGAGCTGCCGCACCTCATTCACCGCCGCCCGCAGCAACTCCTCCCCGCGCAAACCCTCGGAGAGCTGGCGGCGCACCATCTTCACCATGCCGTCCTGGCCGAGCCGCTCCCGGCCCTCGCCGATGCGGCCCTCGATCAGCCCGTCGGTGTAGAGCATCAGGCTCCACTCCGAACCCAGCTCCACCTGCATGCGCGGCCAGCGCGCACCCGGCAGCAGACCGAGGGCGGGGCCGTTGTTCTCGTACGGCAACAGCTGGGCGGGCCGTCCGGGGCGGGCGACCAGCGGGGCCGGATGGCCGGCCAGGCACAGGCCCGCACGGCGGCCGTCCGGCGCGATGTCCACCGTGCACAGCGTCGCGAAGATCTCGTCGTCGGAGCGCTCGTGCTCCAAGACCTGCTGAAGGGTCCCCAGCAGTTCGTCGCCGCACAGCCCCGCGAGCGTCAGCGCCCGCCACGCGATGCGCAGCTCCACGCCGAGCGCCGCCTCGTCCGGCCCGTGCCCGCAGACGTCACCGATCATGGCGTGCACGGTGCCGTCGGGCGTGCGCACGGTGTCGTAGAAGTCGCCGCCGAGCAGCGCGCGCGAGCGGCCGGGGCGGTAGCGGGCGGCGAAGCGGAGCGAGGAGCCCTCCAGCAGGGGCGTGGGCAGCAGGCCCCGTTCCAGACGCCGGTTCTCCTGGGCGCGCACCCGGCCCTCGGCGAGCCGCCGCTCCGCGGAGTCGGAACGCTTGCGCTCCACCGCGTACCGGATCGCCCGGCTCAGCAGCCGTCCGTCCAGTTCGTCCCGGAAGAGGTAGTCCTGGGCGCCGACGCGCACCGCCTCGGTGCCGCGCTCGGCGTCGCCGGACGCGGTCAGGGCCAGCACGGCGTGCCGCGGCGCGAGCTCCAGTACGTGCCGGAGCACGGCGAGCTCGTCGTCACCCGCGTCACGGCCGGGCGCGGGCAGCGCGAGGTCGAGCAGGATGCAGTGGACGTCGTCGGTGAGCAGCCGCCCGGCCTCGGTGAGGTTGCGGGCGGTGCGCACGCGGATCGGCTTGCCGGCCGAGTCCAGCAGATCGGGCACGATCGGCGAGCCGCCGGGATCGTCCTCGATCAGCAGCAGTGTGAGGTTGGTCTGGGTGGCGCTGTCGGCCACGTCTTCCTTGCTCGTGGCTACATCCTTGGAGGGGCCGACACCTACGGGCGCGGCCTGCGCCTGACCACACTCCGCGGCCGGGATCGCTCTCTGCCGCGGTATTGGTACGGGCATTGTCCTGAGTTCCTTCCCTCCCCCCGAGGGCTGGCGGGGGCGAGGGACCTCGACCACCGACGGGGACCATAGCGGTAGAGGACGCCGCAGCGGAATGGCGTGAGACACGCGGCTTCGCGTCAGACCTCTGTCATATGCCGCTTTATGGAGCGCAGTTGGACAGGAAGGCCGCGGAGCAGGGATGACGAAGGTCACGCCCGCCCAGGGTTTGGCGGCCGGTTGGCGTGCGCTGGGTCACGTGGTCCGAGTCTCATCTCGGAGCGATATGGGCCCACATGGGTTGTATGGCCAGAATCTGCGCACCCCGAGCCTCACGTGCCCGGCCTGACCACTCCCAGGATCGACATCGAGCCCGCTCCCGCGACCGTCACGGTCCGTCCCGGCCGCGGGGCGTGGATCATGGCGCCGTCGCCTATGTACATCCCGACATGGCTGGCGTCGTCGAAGTAGATGATCAGGTCGCCGGGGAGCATGTCCTTGACGTCGACGTGCCGCAACTGCCGCCACTGCTCCTGCGAGGTGCGCGGGATGCCCTGGCCGGCCGCCGCCCACGCCTGTGAGGTCAGCCCGGAGCAGTCGTACGAGTCGGGCCCCTCGGCGCCCCATACGTACGGCTTGCCTATCTGGGCCGTCGCGAACTTCACGGCCTTCTTGCCCTGCTCGGTCGCCTTGCCCTCGACCTCCTCGAGGGCGCCGGAGTCCAGCCAGGCGGTCTGGGCCTTGTCCGCGGCCTCCTTCTCCAGCTCGGCGAGGCGTTCCTTCTCCTTCTTCTCCAGCTGGGACTCGAGCTTCTCGGCCGCCGAGATCTGCTTCTCGATCTTCTTCTGCGCCTCGGCCTTGGTCTTGCGGTTGGACTCCAGCTTCTGCCACTGGGCGGAGGCGTCGCTGGAGTACTGCTCCAAGTCCTGCTGGGTGCGGGTCAGTTCCGCGAGGAGCCCCTTGGTGGCGCGCTGGCCCTGCTGTACGCGACCCGCGCCGTCGAGGAACGCCTGCGGGTTGTCGCTCAGCATCAGCTGTGCCTCGTCGGGCAGTCCGCCCGTGCGGTACTGGGAGCGGGCCGCGGCGCCCGCGTGGTCCTTCAGCTCGTCCAGCCTCTCCCGGCCCTTGACGATCTTCCTGGCCAGCTCGACGATCTCGGCGGACTGCTTCTCGGCCTTCTCCTCGGCGGCGTTGTAGGCGTCGGTGGCCACGGCCGCATCGTGGTACAGCGCGTCCAGCTTCTCGCGGACGGCCTCGAGGTCCTTGCCGGGCTTGGGAGCAGGCGTGGTCGCGGTCGGTGACGGCGTGGGGCTCGGGCTTGCGAACGCGGTGCCGGGTGCCCCCAGCACGGTGATCGCGCAGACAACGGTCACGGCCGCCACCAAAAGGCCGCGCTTGCCCGGTCGCATACGCCCTCCCCCAAACTGATTAACTGTCAGTAACATATGGACGCCTGAGGGATCGTGCCATGGCGTGGCGCAAAACGACAGAGGGAACGCTTCCCTCGTTTCTCTCCCCTTTTCCCTCCCCTTTCGCCCTCCCCACAAGACGATCTCCCCGCCTGTGTGACGAACGACTCACATAGATCGTTCCCCGCAGGTCGGTGGGAGTGGCGAGGGGCGGTGTGAGGCCTTCCGCGTCACGCGCGCGGTGCCAACGCCCCCCACGGCACGGTCACTTCCCCCTGCCGCCACCGCGCCGGCCCGTCCGTCACCGGCCAGTCGGCCGTGAGGTCCCGTACCGCCCTGATCCAGCGCTGGCGGGCGCCGTACGAGGCGTAGGGCGCGGCGGCCGCCCAGGCGCGGTCGAAGTCGCGCAGGAAGGCGTGCACGGGTTCGCCCGGGACGTTGCGGTGGATGAGCGCCTTCGGCAGGCGCTCCGCGAGGTCCGAGGGCCGCTCCAGGGAGCCCAGCCGGGTCGCGAACGTCACGGTGCGCGGGCCCTCGGGGCCGAGCGCGACCCACACGTGTCGCCGCCCGATCTCGTCGCACGTTCCCTCGACCAGCAGCCCGCCCCGCGACCCGCGCTCGGGGGCGGCCGGTGCGAGCCGCGCGCACAGCCGCTGCCAGACCGCGGCGACCTGGTCCTCGTCGTACTGCCGCAGCACGTTGGCGGCGCGCACGAGGTGCGGCCGCTCCTGGATCGGGATCTCGAAGCCGCCGTGCCGGAAGGCGAGCCCCTCGCGCGCGTACGGCCGCGCGGCCGCGACCCGGGCCGGTTCGATCTCGACGCCCACCACGCGCGCGTGCGGTGCGACCGAGCGGAGGCGGGTGAGGAGTTCGACGGCGGTCCAGGGGGCCGCTCCGTAGCCGAGGTCGACCGCGACGGGATCACCGGCCCGCCGCAGCTCACGGCCGTGCGTCGCCGCGATCCAGCGGTCCATGCGACGCAGCCGGTTCGGATTGGTGGTCCCGCGCGTGACCGTGCCCACGGGGCGGGGGGTGGCGCGGGATGGCATGCGTATGAGGGTAGGCGGAAGCGGAAGGGCCGAAGCGACACGTGACGCACCCCACGCTCGAACGGTTGAGCGATGTTCGGTAATACCCCGGCAAAAATCGAGAGGGCCGGAATGGGAGGTGCTTCCTCCGGTGTTGCACCCCCTTGGAGGGTGTGGCCCACCCTCCTGCCCGCCTGCCCGCAGCAAGGAGGAACGCCACGTGAGCCACTACGTCAGCAGGCTCGGGCGTCGCTCTTCGGCGGCACCCTCGCGGCTGCGTCTGCACCGCCGCCCCCGCCGCATCGCGATGCTCTCCGTGCACACCTCCCCGCTCCACCAGCCCGGCACCGGCGACGCCGGCGGCATGAACGTCTACATCGTGGAGCTCGCGCAACGCCTCGCCGCGCTCAACATCGAGGTCGAGATCTTCACGCGGTCCACGACGGCCGCCCTCCCGCCGACCGTGCAGATGGCCCCCGGCGTCCTCGTCCGTCACATCGACGCCGGCCCCTACGAGGGCCTCGCCAAGGAGGAGCTGCCCGGCCAGCTGTGCGCCTTCACCCACGGCGTGATGCAGGCGTGGGCCGGCCACCGCCCCGGTTACTACGACCTGGTCCACTCCCACTACTGGCTCTCCGGCCACGTGGGCTGGCTCGCCGCCCAGCGCTGGGGCGCCCCCCTGGTGCACGCCATGCACACCATGGCCAAGGTCAAGAACGCCAACCTGGCCGACGGCGACACCCCCGAACCCGCCGCCCGCGTCATCGGCGAGACCCAGATCGTCGACGCCGCCGACCGCCTCATCGCCAACACGGCGGAGGAGGCCGACGAACTCGTACGGCACTACCACGCCGACCCCGGCAAGGTCGCCGTCGTCCACCCGGGCGTCAACCTCGACCGCTTCAGCCCCGCCGACGGCCGCGCCGCCGCCCGCGCCCGCCTGGACCTCCCGCAGGACGCCCTGGTCCCGCTCTTCGCGGGCCGCATCCAGCCCCTCAAGGCCCCCGACATCCTCCTGCGCGCGGTGGCGGTCCTGCTGGACGAGCGCCCCGAGCTGCGCTCCCGCATCGTCGTCCCCGTGGTCGGCGGCCCCAGCGGCAGCGGCCTCGCCAAGCCGGAGGGCCTGCAGAAGCTGGCCGCGCGACTCGGCATCGCCGACGTCGTACGGTTCCGCCCGCCCGTCGGCCAGGACCAGCTGGCCGACTGGTTCCGCGCCGCGTCCCTCCTGGTCGTCCCCTCCTACAGTGAATCGTTCGGCCTGGTCGCCATAGAGGCACAGGCGGCCGGTACGCCGGTGCTCGCCGCCTCGGTCGGCGGCCTGCCCGTGGCCGTACGCCACGGCGAGACCGGCTTCCTCGTCCAGGGCCACGATCCCGCCGCCTACGCGCGCGTGCTGGCCGATTTCGCCGACCGCCCGGGGCTGGAGTCCCGCATGGGCGCGGCCGCCGCCCGGCACGCCCTGTCCTTCGGCTGGGACACCGCCGCCGCCGCGACCGCCGACGTCTACACGGCCGCGATCCAGGCCCACCGCCGTCGCGTACGCTCCCACCATGGGTGATGTCGAGAAGACCGCACAGCTCATCGAGGGGTTCCTGAAGGACGCCGAACTCGAGTGGGAGAGCCCCGAACCCGGCACCTACGTCGTCCAGCTCCCCGGCACCCGCAAGCTGAAGACGACCGTCTCCCTGATCGTCGGCCGCCACTCGCTGTCGTTGAACGCCTTCGTCATCCGCCACCCCGACGAGAACGAGGCAGGCGTCCACCGCTGGCTCCTGGAGCGCAACCTCAAGCTGTACGGCGTGAGTTACGCCGTCGACCACCTCGGCGACGTCTACGTCACCGCCAAGCTCCCCCTGTCCGCCGTAACACCCGACGACATCGACCGCCTCCTCGGACAGGTCCTGGAAGCCGCCGACGGCGCCTTCAACACCCTCCTCGAACTGGGCTTCGCCTCCGCGATCCGCAAGGAGTACGAGTGGCGGGTGTCGCGAGGCGAGTCGACCCGCAACCTGGACGCGTTCGCGCATCTGACGCGGCGGGCGGGGAGCGAGACGGGGGAGTGAGACGGGGGGAGTGAGACGGGGGAGTGAGGCGAGGTGACCGGCTGACTCCGGGCCGGCTGACCCCGGGCCGGGTGGACGGGTGGCCCGGGGGTGTTGGCCTGGTCGGCTCGATCACTCAGGGGTGGACGGCTCGGGCGTGGGCCGGGCCGGCTTGTCGAGTTCGTCGGCGAAGGCGCGGAGCGCGTCGGCCAGTTCCTTCTTCGTGGGCAGCTGATCGACCTTCCGGTCGAGTTCCGTGATGCGCCGGTTGAGCTCGTCGAGGTCGGCGGGCGGGTTGCTGGGGTCGGGGGCGCCCGGGTCGTCCGGCGGTACCGGCGGGTCGGTCACATCGGTGGGGGACGGGCTCGGCCAGGGCTGGCTGGGGTTCGGGCTCGGCTCGTCGCCGCCACTGCTTCCGCCGCTGCCGTCGCCGGGTTGGTCGCCCTGCGGTTCGCTGTACGACGGGCTCGGTTCGGGCGACGGACCGCTGTCCGACGACGTGGCCGCGAGGGCCGCGCCGACACTCAGGGCCACCAGGGCCGCCGCCCCCGCGACGGCGGTCGAGAGGCGTCCGAACCGCACGGTGCGCCGGGCGGACGAGGTGGGCGACTCCTGCGGTTTGTGTACGTCTTGTGAGTTCCGTGTCTCATCCATGGATGCGACGCTATCGGCGGTGGTCAGCGGACGTCAGGCTTCCGCCGATCTCCGTACCGACCCGGCGTCACCCCCACCAACTTCCTGAAGTGGCGGGTGAGATGGGCCTGGTCGTAGAAGCCGGCCGCAGCGGCGACCTCCGCCGGGGGCCGCCCGTCGAGAAGGAGCCGACGGGCCAGGTCGACGCGGCGGGCGGTGAGGTACTGGTGCGGTGCGATGCCGTACGCGCCGCTGAACGCCCGTACGAGATGGGCGGGATGGGCCTGGACGACGTCGGCGGCCCGCTCCAGGGAGATGCCCTGGACGACACAGGCGTCGAGGAGTTCCCGCAGCCGGCGCGCGAGGGCGGGGTCCGGCCGAGGGGACCGTACCGTGTGCCGGAAATGGTCCCGCAGCCGTTCCCCGATCAGCGTCAGCCGGCTGTCCGCCTCCAGTTCCTCGCCGGGGCGGGTCAGCGCCGTGTGCAACTGCCCCACACGCCGCCGAAGTACGGGATCCCGCAGGTCGGGCGTGTCGACGGCGGGCCCGATGAGGTCGTCCGTGAGGTGCGTGGCGTCGAGGTAGAGGACCCGCTTGCGGAAGCCGAGCGGGGTGGCGGGCGAGCCGTTGTGCGGGACGTGCGGCGGCAGCAGGGACACCGTGTCGCGCGGAGTGCCGTGCTCGTGCCGGTCGAGGTCGTACCGTACGGCGCCGTCGTCCACGATCAGCAGCGTCCACGCCTCGTGTACGTGCATCGGGTAGGAGTGCTCGGTGAAGTGGGCGTGGAACACCTCCACCACACCCGGGACGCGCGGGCGCCAGGCGGAGACCTCCTGGTGAGCCGCTGGGTGAGCCCCTGGTTTGGCCGCCATGCAAAAAACGTACAAGACGGTGTCGTACGAGGGTCGGCAGTCTCAGTGCATGAACACGAGCATGAGCGCCAGCACGAGCATGAGCACCGAACCGATTCGCTTCGACACCAAGATCGCCGTCCTGCTGCGGGAGGACCTGGAGCCCTGGCAGCGCCTGAACGTCACCGCGTTCCTCGTCAGCGGCCTCGGCACGACGGTCCCCGAGGTGATCGGCGAGCCGTACGAGGACGCCGACGGCGTCGGCTACCTGCCCATGTTCCGCCAGCCGGTGCTGGTCTTCGAGGGCACGAAGGAGACGCTCACGGCGGCCCACGCGCGCGTGCTGTCCCGTGCGCTGCCCCGGACGGTCTTCACGAGTGACCTGTTCACGACGGGCAACGACCGCGACAACCGGGCGGCGGTACGGGCGGTGCCGACGGGCGAGCTGGACCTGGTGGGGATCTCGCTGTATGGGCCGCGCAACGCGGTGGACAAGGTGCTGAAGGGCGCGCGGATGCACCCGTGACGGCTCTTTGGACGGCTCTTTGGGGGCACCGGCGTCAGGCCGGGCTGGCCTCGGGCTCGGCGGCGGACGCCTTCGGCACCACGGCGACGGGCTCCTCCTGGGGCAGCCGCCGCATCAGCGCCGCGTACCCGACCGCGGCCACCGTGCCGATGACGGCGCACAGTCCCCACAGCCACTCCGCCCCGAACCGGTCGATGACCAAGCCGGACATCAAGGGGGCGATGAGGGCGGCGAGGCTCCAGGACAGCGTGTACATGCCCTGGTATCGTCCGCGGCCCTGCACCGGTGACAGGCGGACGACGAGGCCGGTCTGCGTCGGCGCGTTGACCATCTCGCCCAGCGTCCACACGCACACCGTGAGCGCGAAGACGCCGACCGACCCGGCGAGGGCGGTGAGTCCGAAACCGTATCCGGCCAGCAGGGACGACACGACGAGCAGCCGCTTGGGATCCCGGTGCTCGATGAAACGGGTCACCGGGATCTGCAGCGCGACGATCAGCACCCCGTTGACGGCGATGGCCATGCCGTAGTCGGCGGGCGCGAACCCGGCGTCGCCCATGGCCACGGGCAGGCCGATCGCCCCCTGCTGGAAGATCAGTGCGACGAGGAAGGACAGGCCGACGACGCCCATGAAGCGGCCGTCGCGCAGGACGGTGCGGAGCCCGACGTCGTCTCTTGTTTCCTTGGCGCTGCTTTCGGGGGTGGGCCGTGACTCGGGCAGCTTCAGGAAGACGACGACGGCACACACCAGGGTCATCCCGGCCTCGATCAGGAACCCGGCGAGGTAACTGACCTCGGCGATGAACCCGGCGGCCATGGAGGAGACGGCGAAGCCGAGGTTGATGGCCCAGTAGTTGAGCGAGAAGGCGCGCACCCGGTCCTCGGGCCGCACGATGTCGGCCATCATCGCCTGCACGGCGGGCCGGGAGGCGTTGGACGCCATCCCGACGAGGAAGGCCGTGGCCGCGATGGCGGCCGGGTCGTGCACGAACCCGAGCAGCGCGACGGAGAACGCGGTGGCGACCTGCGCGACGAGCATCGTCGGCCGCCGCCCGAGCCGGTCGGCCATCACCCCCGCCCCTAACGAGGAGACGACCCCGCCGAGCCCGTGCAGAGCGGCGACCAGGCCGGCGTAGGAGGCGGAGTACCCGCGGTCGAGCGTCAGGTACAGGGCCATGAACGTGGCCACGAACGCACCGAGCCGGTTGACGAGCGTGCTGGTCCACAGCCACCAGAACTCACGGGGAAGCCCGGAGACGGTCTCGCGGGCGGCACGTCTCAGAGTGGCGACGGACATGGCGGGATCCCCCCACGGATACAAACGGATACAAGCGGCTCAGGCGGGTGGCTACGGATGTAAGTGGCTCCTACCGTGATCACAACTTACAATCCGGCGGTTGTCGGAGGCCACTCAATTAACAAATCCAGTCAACCGACCGGCCCGCCGTCCGCCCTGCGGGCACCCGCGCTCCCGCCCAAAGCCTTGGATTACGCTCATACGCATGGCCGACGCACCGTACAAGCTGATCCTCCTCCGCCACGGCGAGAGCGAATGGAACGCGAAGAACCTGTTCACCGGCTGGGTGGACGTCAACCTCAACGAGAAGGGCGAGAAGGAGGCTGTCCGCGGCGGTGAGCTGCTCAAGGACGCCGGCCTGCTGCCCGACGTTGTCCACACGTCCCTCCAGAAGCGGGCGATCCGCACCGCCCAGCTGTCGCTGGAGTCCGCGGACCGCCACTGGATCCCGGTCCACCGCAGCTGGCGCCTGAACGAGCGCCACTACGGCGCCCTCCAGGGCAAGGACAAGGCCCAGACCCTCGCCGAGTTCGGCGAGGAACAGTTCATGCTGTGGCGCCGCTCCTACGACACCCCGCCCCCGCCGTTGAACGACGACTCGGAGTTCTCCCAGGCGAACGACGCGCGCTACGCGACGATCCCCCCGGAGCTGCGCCCCCGCACGGAGTGCCTCAAGGACGTCGTCCTCCGCATGCTCCCGTACTGGTACGACGGCATCGTCCCCGACCTCCTCACCGGCCGCACGGTCCTCGTAGCCGCCCACGGCAACTCGCTGCGCGCCCTCGTCAAGCACCTCGACGGCATCTCCGACGCCGACATCGCGGGCCTGAACATCCCGACGGGCATCCCCCTGTACTACGAACTCGACGCCGACTTCAACCCGGTGACCCCGGGCGGCAAGTACCTCGACCCGGAGGCGGCCGCGGCTGCGATCGAGGCGGTCAAGAACCAGGGCAAGAAGAAGTAAGCGGACGCCTTTAAGCCCCCGACCTGCGAGTTCTTCGCGGGGCGGGGGCTTTTTGATGGGGCTGGGCCGTCAGGTGCGAGGGCGCCAGCGGCGGACGTGGATGTCGAGGACGATCAGCAGCGCCACGGGGACGGCGATCTCGGTCACTCGGGTTGGCCTGAGAAGACCTCTTCAGTCCCCTCTCCTCGCTAAGCGTCATGGGGCGGTCGACGATCCGGCGAGTTGAGGTCGGCTCCGGCATGGGCGGCCGAGTCTGAGAGGGGGATCACCGTCGTGTACTCCTCGCCGGGCTCGATCGGCTCGGTGCAGTGGACGCAGTACTTCACAGCCAGCCCCCGCGCGTGAGACGGCGCAGGGTGGTGCCGAGGTCGCACAGGGGTGTGCCCGTCGTGGCGATGCCGTACTTCAACCAGGCGCAGGGCGCGCAGCCTTCGGTTGCCCGCTCGGTCGCTGCGCTGAGGGAACAGGGCGCCCTCGTTCTCGACGGCCCGGACGGGTATGTGTCGCATCCGCCGAAGCGGGGCAACCCGGAGGCGTACCCGTGGGCACGGGCGCTGGCCGGTGTGCGGCGTCAGGCTGGGAAGTCCCTCTGGGCGGAGGGATTATCGCCCCTCGGTGAGGTCGACGCCCAACTGACGGAGGAATCCGAGGTTGTCGTACTGCACCCATTCCTCGGCCAGCCTGCCGTCCTCGTCGTAACGGAAGATGTTGATCAGCTCGAGCCTCATCGCCTCCCCGTTGGGTTCGATGGTACCCACCGGGGATGCCTCGAAGGGGGCGGTGAACTTGCCCGACATGGAGGTTCGGCAACCGGTGAAAGCTCCCTGACTAACGATGGACCGCCGCTCGCAGGAGAATCCTTCGAACGCGGCGCGCATGGCGGCGAAGAAGGACCGGAGCTGCTGATAGGTCATATCACCGTCCGGCCCGTGAAAGGCGAAGCCGTCGGCGAAATAAGAATCCAGCTTCTCTTCGTCGGCCACGGCGATAGCCTCGCGGCCAAT
Source organism: Streptomyces sp. NPDC002888 (assembly GCF_042888465.1). Taxonomy (NCBI): domain Bacteria; kingdom Bacillati; phylum Actinomycetota; class Actinomycetes; order Kitasatosporales; family Streptomycetaceae; genus Streptomyces; species Streptomyces sp. NPDC002888. Next base: position 104,895 of record NZ_JBIAPU010000006.1, read on the forward strand.
ACGGACGAGAGCCCGAGCCCGCTCGTCGTAACGGGTGTCATCAGGGGAAATGAACTCGCTCACAAAAATGCTCCCTGAGTGTAGTGACGGGGTAGCAGATACCGACGCTGGCATTCCGGAAGTGACTTTCACCTCCTGTGCGGCATGCGATTATTGGCCATCTATTGTAACGCCTGTGTATAGGTCGAAGGTTAGTGGGTGGTCCCCTCACCTCTTCACTCGTGCCTGCGTGCCACAGCAGTGCCAGAAACAGGGGTCAACAATGGTGGCCAGTGGGGTCGCCCGCGCCCACTAGTGCAGCGAATGGGAGGGGCGGGAGGCTGACCTGGGGTTTCTTGGGGCGATGTGCGCTGAGCTGCGGAAACGGCTCTCGGTAGTTCTCACTACTCGGCGCCGTTTCCCAGGCTCATGTGCCCTGGATGTGCCCTGGCAACGCTCGCAGAACCAGGTGGGGAGTGTCGACGACCTCGGCCACCGGCATGCTCGGCGCAGACAGGAGGCGGTCTTGCTCGTTGTTCCTGGCCCTGGTCACATGTTCATTGGTGGAACGGGGGTGGGAGCGTGAGCGGCTTACGGGTCTCCGTGTGGAAGCGTTACGGACATGACCGTCTATACGTGAATCGGTCGGACGGCGAGAAGGTTGCTTGGCTCGACCGTCGTACCGGGTATCTGCAGCTCCTCGTTGAAGGGCAGCGAGATGCGGTACTTGACGTACTTGCTCCCTATCTCGCTGCGCTACCTGGGCCGGTGGCGCACAAGGCGCTGCGTTCTGAGGACGACCTTGCCGGGAACCGCCCGGGAGACGCGCTGCAGATGAAGGTGGACGAGCTGACGCCCGGTTTCTGGCGGTGGGCGTTGGCCAGGTTGTCCGGTCGGCGTCTGGAGGCGGACAGTTGGCGCACCGGACTGGCCGGCGAGCGCCGGGTGGGAGCGGAGTTGGAGAGGCTGGCGCGACGAGGCTGGCGAGTTCTGCATTCCATACCCCTGGCCGGTGATGTTGACATCGACCACGTCCTGATTGGCCCGGGCGGAGCCTTCTGTTTCAACACGAAGTGCCACCACGGAGCGCGCGTTTGGGTGGGCGACGACTTTGTTCGCATAGGCGGCCAGTCGTACCCCCACGTGCGAAAGAGTCGAGCTGAGGCGCGGCGGGCCTCAGCTGCGCTGACGAGTGCGTGTGGCTTTCCAGTCGAGGTTCAGCCGGTGCTCGCCTTCGTGGCGGTGGCAGGGCTGCAGGTCGTGCCGTCACTCCGGGACGTACGTGTCCTTCGGGAGCGCGACATCGCGGCGTTCAAGCACCTCAAGGCTGGCTGGCGACCGGACAAGGTCGAGTCGGTGTACATGGCGGCACGTGATCGCCACACGTGGGTTCGCTCCTAACGGTTGGCCGGGTTACAGCCAACTTTCGCGGAATGTGGCTTGTTCACCTCATTACTCGCCGGTTCCTGTTGATGACACCGCTCCTCTCCCACATCCTGGAAGGCTTTCCATCGAGCCATGACTGGGGGGATAGGTGTCTCTTAACTCTGCACTCCGAGCGGACAATCCGGAGGCGGTCCACCGCACGCGTCAACTTGTCGAATATATGCGCGAAATCGTTCGCGGGTCGTATAAGCCGGTGCGCGACTGGCAGAAGTATCCGGAGGTCCTCTGGCTCTCCGGCCTGCCGGACGACAAACTCCGGCGGCACCCGGACGCCGACCGGACGCTGCTCAAGGTGGCACACCGCCCGCCTCGCCCGGCTCCTGTGCTGCCCGAGGTGCTGGCGCGGTGGGTCGATCCCGAGGCCGCAACCACAGCGACGCCCGAAGCACCCCCGCTGGCCGAGTCGGGACCGGGCCAGGGCTGGCAGGAGGACGAGAACGGAGATCTGTTCGAGGTCTCCGAGATCCGCCGGGAGGAAGCGCATGACGTGCTGCGCGCTTACACGCGATGGGTCGATGTGTGGCGCAAGTGGTCGGAAAAAGAGCGCATCGACCGGCCGTATAGGGAGCTCTATCAGCAGCTGTACCGAATGGCGACCAAGATTCAGCAGGACGGCGAGGAATACGAGGCGGTTCTGGGCGCCGGATTCTTGATCGTCGGAGCTGCACGTCCGTCGGCGCGCATCGCCCGGCATATTCTGACGGTGCCGCTGATACTCACCGTGAATTCCACGGACATGTCCATCACCGTCGCTCTCGCACCCGGAGACCCCGTGAGGATGGAGGACAGCGAGTTCCTTGACGCGGACGAGGGCTACAGCACCCGTCTGCTGGGCCCGCTGCGGGACCGTGTCGACGCGGAAGGGTTCCATCCGCTGTCCCGTGATTCCCAAGACGTGCTCGGTGACTGGTCGGAGAGGGCGTTCGGCACCGATCGCACGGTGGCGTTCCACCGTGGCTGGGGCCGCCCGCCCGCCGACCCGGGGCTGCCGGTGCCCACGCTCGGGTTCTCGCCAGCGATCATTCTCCGTCAGCGGGGCCAGGGCGCCCTCGTGAACTTCTACGACGGCATCGCGAACCGCCTTGCCCAGCCCGGTGCCATCGCTCCGCTGGGTCTGGCTCAGTTGCTGTACAAGCTGGAAGCAGAGGACCGCCGGGTGTGGGGTACGGCAGGGGGCCGCGATGTGCCGCCCGCCCTCGGCCCCGACCCGTTGTTCCCGCTGTTGTCGAACGAAGCCCAGCGGGAGGTACTGAGGCGCCTTCAGGCTGATACTGGCGTTGTCGTTCAAGGACCACCCGGCACGGGAAAGACGCACACCATCGCCAACCTCGTGTGCGCCTTGCTGGCGGACGGCAAGCGAGTGCTCGTGACGAGTGAGAAGGGCCAGGCGCTGAAGGTCCTGCGGCGGCAACTGCCACCCGAACTGCGTAGCCTGTGCGTCCTCCAGGGCGACCGGCGTCAGGACGGCAGCGACGACCTCGAACAGTCCGTGCGCGCGCTTTCCCAGCTCAGCGCCACCCAGTCGACGGAGCGTCTCGGCGTAAAGATCAAGAGCCACGAGGCGCTGCGCTCGGAACTTTCGGACACCCGCGCGCGGCTCCGTGACGAACTCCGTGCCGTTCGTGAGGCGGAGTGGTACGAACACCTCGACGTGGCACCTGGCTACCAGGGGCGGCTTGCGGAGATCGTCGAGACCGTCACTGCTGGTGCACCGAAGTACGACTGGATGCCCGCCCTGCCGGCCTCGGCACCGATGGAACCCTTGCTGAGCCAGGACGAGGCCCAGCGCCTGCTGGGTCTGGTGTCCCGGCATGGGGCCAGGGTGATGGACGAGCATGCCGCCCGCTGCCCGGACCCCGCAGACTTCGTCGCACCGGTGCTGTTCGAAGAGGCGGTCAATGCCCTGGACACGGCCATACGTGCCTGCGCAGCACCAGCGTCCGACACGCTCGCCCTCGAACTCGCCGACCAGGGCAGTGAGTTGATTACGACGCTGATTGCACTGCTGGACGCGGCGGAACACGCACTGCAGAGCGAGGGCCTGCCGGGCGATCCCGCCGCCTGGCCGCCCGACGAGTGGATCACGTGTGCTCTGCAGGACGGAATGGCAGGCCGGCGACAGCAGTTGTGGGAGGGAGTACGTCAGTCGTCCGCGCGCGCCGAGAGTGTGCAGAGCGTGCTTCAGAACATGCCCTTCGCCGTGCTTGACGTACCCGATGTGACGCTTGCCGAGGAATCGCGTCTCATCGCCGCTGGGAAGGACCTCGAACAGCACCTGAGAGGTGGTGGCAAGCTGCGTAAACTCGCTCTGAGGCCGGTGCAGAAGGAAGCCCAAGTCCTCCTGCGGGACTGCCGGGTGGACGGGCGGCTGCCCAGCACACCGGACGAGATCTCCGCAGTCGTGGCCCATCTGGCGGCGCGCCAGTGCGTCCGGCGGCTGAACGAGCGCTGGCAGAGCGTCGGCGCGCCAGCGGCCGAGGGCTCCACGGCGGTGGCTCTGTCGGAGCTGCTGGACCGGGTGCCGACGCTCCGAGCGGCAGACGGCTTCACCCACTCCGTGCGTACATTGCACGACGTCCTGCTCAAGGCCCGGATCAAGGCCACGGTGCGGACGGCACAGCAGTGGGACGACGTCCGTACGTCGGCGAACGGCGCGGAACGGCTGCTCCGCGCCCGTGAGGCGGAGGAGACGCTGCGGTCCCTCGCCGAGCAACTGCCGAGGCCCGATGCCCGCGGCGTGGCCGAACTGGCAGAGGTGCATCGGGCTGTCACCGCCCGTGATCCGCAGGCGTACGCGTCCGCAATCGACTCAGTGACCGAGGCGTTTAACCGTGAGGCCGATCGCCGGGAGGCTCGCAAACTCCTGGAACGACTGTCCGAGGACCACCCTGAACTTGCCCGGCGTTTCGCCGAGTCGCCGACCGAGGTGGCTTGGGAGAACCGCTTTGTGGACCTGGACGGAGCCTGGGCATGGCGGCGGGCGCGTACCTTCCAGGACGCGATGCTCACGCCTGGCAAGGAAGCCAAGCTCGAAGGGGAACTGGAAGCAGTCGAGGCGCAGTTGAAAAACACGGTGACCCAACTGGCGGCCGACCGGGCGCTGTACCACTGCCTGGACCGGATGACGGCCGGACAGAGACAGGCACTGAGCGCCTATGCGTCGGCCATGTCGAACGCAGGCAAGGGAATGACGAAACTCGGCAAGCGGCATCTGAAGAACGCCCGTTCCGCGATGCGTGAGGCGCGTGCCGCGGTCCCGGCCTGGGTCATGCCGATCAAGCAGGTCGCCGAAATGATTGATCCCGAGCCGGACGCCTTCGATGTCGTCATCGTGGACGAGGCGAGCCAGGTCGGTCTGGATGGGCTGATGCTGCTGTGGCTGGCTCCGAGGATCATCGTCGTGGGTGACGACAAGCAGTGTGTCCCGTTCTACACGGGTGGCAAGCATGAGCGGTTCGACGAACTCCTCGACTCACTCCTGCCTAATCTCATCGACTGGCAGCGGGACGGGCTCAGCCCCAAGTCCAACCTCTATGCCCTGTTGTCCGCCCGTTTTACCGAGACGATCCGGCTTACCGAGCACTTCCGGTGCATGCCGGAGATCATCAAGTGGTCCTCCACCCAGTTCTATCCCGACAACGAACTCGTGCCATTGCGGCAATACGGAGCGGATCGGCTGCGGCCCCTCGAAGTCGTCCATGTACATGAGGGCCACTGCGAGGGACGGGGAGAGACCCTGGTCAACAGGCCCGAGGCAGAACGTATCGTCGCCACGTTGCAGGAACTTGCGGAGGACGACGCGTACGCGAATAGGAGTTTCGGGGTCATCGTGCTCCGTTCCGGACACCAGACGAGGCTGTTGGAAAATCTCATCGACACACGGATCGACCCCGCGATCCGTCAGCGGCACAACATACGTGTCGGCACGGCCGAACAGTTTCAGGGGGACGAACGGGACGTCGTCCTGCTCTCGATGGTCATCGACGCCGGTCACACCCGGGCGACCGGCCAGGGGAGCGGAAGGCGGTTCAACGTGGCTGCCAGCCGGGCGCGCGACCAGATGTGGCTGTTCACCTCCGTCACACCGGACCAGCTGAGCAGCAGGGACCTGCGCCACTCCCTGCTCACCTATATGCAGGCGCCACCGGAACTCCAGGGCAGCTCTCCCAGCCTCTCCGCCGTCTCGCCCGACCAGCCGAGCAAGCCGTTTGAGTCCCTTTTCGAGCAGCGGGTCTTCCGAAGGATCAAGGAACGCGGCTACCACGTCGTCCCGCAGTGGAAGGTCAGCGGCAAACGCATCGACCTCGTCGTCGTCGGAGAGGCGGGTCGCCTCGCCGTGGAGTGCGACGGCAGCCCGTATCACTCCACCCCTGACCAGATCCGTGACGACTACGAGCGGGAGCGAGAACTACGCCGGGCGGGCTGGCAGTTCTGGCGCGTACGCAGCAGCGAGTTCGCCCTGTCTCCGGAGGATTCGCTGGCTCCGCTGTGGAAGCGCCTTGACGCTTTGGGTATCCGGCCCGGAGTCACAGAGGAGGTCCAGGGCGACTCGGGGAGCACATGGGCTCCGATCGACGTGGACGACACCGACCTCACTGCTGATGAACTCGACGCGATGCTCGATGAGGACGCGTCCGTATCTCTCGAAGGAGCCTGATGTGAACGACGTCTTCGACGACAGCACACTGACGGAGATCGCCCACCTGATCTGCGGGGACGAGGCGCCACTGCTCTACCGGAAGGGATACGAGATAGCCGCGTTCTTCCAGCGGGCGGGCTGGGATGACGTTCCGGAGTACGACGGAAGTACACCGAGGCACAAGTGGGCCCGGGAACTCCTCAAGGAGCGGCAGGAGGACGGCATGGACGACGCCGAGCGCGCAATCCTGCGCCTGGCGAACCGCCTTGAGTACTACAACCAGCAGCAGGAGTACCACGCCACGCTGAAGCGGCTCAACGAGGTACTCGTGCTCGACGGACGCCGGATCGGCGAAGACGGAGGCCAGCTGGTCCTCGTCCGCTGTGAAGCCGGTTTCGAGGACGAGGTACGGCGGTTGCCGCGTGTCGAGCTGAAGGTCTCCGTGACGGAGGTGGTGAGCGACCCGGAACTCGCCGCCACCGTGCAACTCCGGCTGGACGAGGCACGCATTTGCTACGAGCACGGCGCCTATACGTCGGCGGTCATCATGCTGGGCAGCCTTCTGGAGGGGGTGCTTGCGCATGCTGCGCAGACCCGCGCCGCAGGCGCACGCATGCCGAAGCCGTTGCGGAACATGGGGTTGAAAGACTTCCTGGACTTCGCGTACGAGAACAAATGGATCGAGCACGATGCCAAACTGGCCTCGGAACTTATCCGGCAGTGCAGGAATCTCGTCCACCCTCTGGCGGAGAAACAGACCGGACACACCCCGAACCGCGACACGCTCGACATGTGCTGGCCGGTGGTGAACGCAACGCTGAACGATCTCGCGGCGACGGTGACGGCGCCCCCTGGTCCGCCTTCTCCGCGTGCGCCTGACGATAGAGGTCGTGGCCGCACCCCCAATGCCTCTGTGCAACGCCCAACGCCGGCCTCTGTCGCTCGTCGCCGTCCGGGCGGGGGAGTAGCCGCGAACACGTGAACTGCGGGTGCACTTGATCCAGCGTGGCGGGAGAAAGCGCCGAGAGTTTGACGGTGCCTCCTCCGCCCGTGCAGAACATGGGCCAGTGAGCCTACAGGCAGGTCACGTTGAGGCGGCTGCAGCGCTCGTGCTCTTTTCCAACCGCAGTAGACGCATGGCCAGGACAGTTCCGTCCTCTCGGATCGAGACGGGGCCTCCCCAGTTCAGATCCCACGTCTGTTCTGGCCAGGTGCGGCGCCTTGCGTAGATTTCGCTGCGGTATTCCTCGACCTTCCCGGCGGAGATGAGAGCACTTGTGGCTGCCGGGCATGATGTTTGCTTGCAGATGCCTGGATCCACGTTCACGCAGCGCAGTCTTTTGTGGAAGCGGACGTATGGGGAAGCCCCGCAGTCCTATTCGCAGCATCGAGGGTTCTGGGGTGGCCTATGGGACTTCGCCAGCGGGCGGACCAGAGCATGGAACTGTTGCAGAAGCTGGTTTTCCTGTCAGCCATGTAGAGCGGCTCGGTAGGTGCTGAGCTCGTTGTTGTAGCGGCGCTCCCGGGACATGAATGCTGCGGTTCCACCCTCCAGGATGTCCTGGATGTCATGGCGGACCTTCGTCACTTCGATGGGTCCCACGTGCTCCTGCTCTTGGTACCCCTCCGGACCTGTCTCCGAAGCGCTGGTCTTGATTCGGATCCGGGAGCCGTCGTTTTCGAGGACGATCACCCGCTCCGCGTCAGCGTTTACAGGGATGTTGGCGTTGTGCGTGATCACGATGACCTGGCGGTGCCACCGACTCTTCCTGATCTCGGGGACGATGAGCTGAGAGATCCACGCAGTGTCCAGGTCATCCTCGGGCTGGTCTAGCACGAGCGGTTCCGTCCCATGGTGTAGGACGAAGCTGAGCATAGCCGCGCTGCGCTGGCCTGGTGAACCGGTGGTGACGGACTGCCAGTCGGCGTCGTTCTCGGCCTTGCCGCCGTCCCGCAGGAAGTACATCACCACTGCGTCGTCCGGGAAATTCATTGCGAGGCGGATGCGTTGTGTCGACTCTAGCTTCGCTAGTTTGCTCCACCATGTGGCTTTGCCGCCGGCCTCTTGGCGCAGTTGTGTGAAGTTACAATTCAGCAGGGACTGGCGCCAGAGTTCCTGACGGCGTTGCCCGTCGTTGAGTGGCGCGCTCCAAAGCCACTCCGCCAGGGCCGGGATGTCGTCGACGAACCCGTCAGATCGTACGCCGAGTTGACTACGCACATCCTGTACCCAGCTGGTGCAGTTACCGTGCGGGACCACCTCGAAACGAAGTGACCCGCTGCGCTTGGCCACTTCGGCGAACAGCGTCTCCCGCCGCCGACGCCGGCGTTCGTACGTGTGCTCCAGGTCGGACCACGCAGCTTCCTCCGAGCTGCGTAGCCCAGGGGCAGAGGCTTCGTCCTCCTCAAGCTCCCGCAGGATTCCCTGGACGGAGTTCAGCGCCTCGGTAAGCGAGAGGTAGGCTGTGGGCTCCACGCCGAGCAGGCTCAAGCGCTGCTGGAACTCGATGATTTTCGTGTCCGCGCGCTGCACCCGATCGGCCCAGACTCCTGTCTGCTGCCGCTGGCGGTTCTGCGCGAGTGCCTCCTTCGCCGCTATGACACTGGTTCCGACGGTCCTGTTGAGCTCGTCGCGGATCTGGGCAAGTTCCGCGTAGAGTTGCCGGGGCTCCTCGTCCAACCCTGTTGGAGGCTTTGGCAGTGCGGCTTCCAGGCGTTTGATCGTCGCCGCGCCAAGTTCGTCGACTGCGGCTTCGAACCGCGCGGTGTCGGCGCCGAGTCTGGCGTGGTCGCGCCTGATCCGCTCACTTTCCAAGCGGGAGCTTTGGCTCTCAGCATCCCCGAATGCCTCAATTTGATGGAGGAGTTCGCTGTGCCGGGCTTCCTGCGAGGGGCGCTGAGCGAGCCGCGCCTCGACGCTGATGCGCTTAGCGACTCTCGTCAAGCACTGTGTCCGTACCGCGTCCAACTCGATCGCGAATCCGCCCGGAGCGGCTGCGTCAGCCTCAAGGGCCGTATCAACGAGGCTCAACAGGTGCTTGGATGCGGCGAAGCGGTCCGCGCGGTCATGAGCGGTCCGTTCGAACAGCTCCTTCTGGCTGAAGACACGCATCGGAAAGTGTGTCGGCAACTGCACGCCGTTTCGCTCTGTGCGTGAGCCCAACGGGGAGCTCCATAGCGCAGTCTGCTGCTCCCGGGAGATGGCGAGCCTGTGCTGTGCGGTCAATCGTGCTTCGCTGAAGACGCCATCGACGAAGGCGGTCGCCTCGTGCTCGATGGAGTCCGGAAGGCTCTGGGTGCTGCCGTACAGCTGTCGCAAGGCGGAGACCACGGTTGATTTGCCGGCGCCGCGGCCTCCGATAATGACGTTCAGCCGTGGGTCGAAGGAGATCCGTAGCGGCTCTATGGAGTTGCCCAACGTGCCACCGAGTTCGATATTCTCCACCCAGGCGTGGTCGATGACATTGGGGTCTGGGTTCGCGACCAGCCGCGGATCCCAGCTCGGCATGATGCGGGCGTCGTGGTCAAGAAATGCCTGGCGCAGTGACTCTTTCGACGGGGTGTCCATCCGGATCCACGTGAAACGCGACCCCAAACCCTCCAGGTTGTAGGCGTCTGACGTTGCGAGAAACGGCATGCGGGCAAGACACGGGAATCCGCCGAGAGCCCGGTTGAGGAACTGGGCAACGAAACCCTTCCCCGCGCGCCGCTCCTCTGTTACCTCGCCGGGGTCCACCGCGCCGAGCCGGTCGTGATGAAGTGCCTTCCAACGCAGATCCCCACGCACGGTCTTTCCCGACGCGAGACCGTTTTCGGTGAGCACGTGCGGAGCAATAGCCAGCCACTGGTCAGGAAGGTCATCCAGGATCTGATTGACCGTCCGGGGAGCTGGTGCGGGATCATTCGTCCTCGGGTTCAACCTCGGATGGTCATCTTCGAAGCCGCAAGTGCGAGCAAGTAGCACATTGATGTCCTGCTCTGTACGGTCCAGGTCGCCGATCAGTACCAGGTGAGCCCCGTCCGACCCAGAGGCCGTCGTCACCTCGACGCCAGGGAACACGACGATGTCGTACTTGCGTCCCGCGGCCTCCATGACAGGCAACCATGCACCGGTGTTGTGGTCCGCCAGTGCGATCACCTCGATGCCGCACTCGCGGAGCCTCTCCATGTAGGCGTCCGCGAAGAGGGCCCTGTCCTCCTCCAGGGAGAAGTCGTATGAGCTACCTGCCGGTAGTTTGAACTTCCATGCCGGTGTGGCCACTTGAAGGTCACACTTGTACCAACGGGACGCCGTCATCACCGCTCTCGACGGGGCACATGGACATTCTGTGTGCCGGATGGGACAGGAGCCCATTGTGCGGCAGTAGAGGCCGAGACGCCGTCGCTTTTGCGTAATCCTTCGGGGTTGTCTAGCCTTCTCTGCCCCGGATTGAAGGAAGAGGTACGTCCTGGCCTCCCTGGGCAGTACGGGGTAAGGCGTAAACCGGGAACCTGAGGTCCCTCCTGCACGGGAGTGGCTGACTAGCTGGTCAGAGCGGGTTGACGTGGGTTCAGGTTCGCCTCCGAAAACGCCCTAAATCGCCGGAATTCAGAGCCGGTTTGAAGAGCGCTATTGGCTGCGGACGAGCCAGTCAAGCAAGCTCTGCGCCCAGGGCCAGAAGCGTGGGCACCAATTCAGGATGGTCTCCACGCGAGGCTGACTGCAGCAGTTCGGTGATGACGATGATCTGCGCGACGCGTCCGGGCTCTGTCTTGAGTACGGGGAAGGCGTCGCGGACCCGTTGGGCGAAGGCGGGGACGAGCAGGGAGTACGCCAGCAGCATGGCCGCGTCGTAGCCGGCGGGCGCCTGGCCGAAGCCTTCCCAGTCGAGGAGGTAGGGGGTGGTGTTGGTGAGGTTGGCGGTGTGCAGGTCGCCGTGGGCCGTCGTCCAGTCCGTGATCCGGGGGCAGGGGATGCCGAGGAAGTGGGGGACGCTGCGGTCCACCCACTCCTGGCGTACGGCCACGCGGTCCGTCGGGACCCTGCTCACGTAGTCCAGGTCCGCTCGGAGCGAATCCCACCATGAGAGCGGCGGATCGGGATCCGTGTGCAGGACTGGGCTCGGAGAGACAGCGGGTTCGGTGACGTACTGGTGCAGTTCCGCGCGGTAGGCATGGCCGTCGCTGCTCGCGTCCGAGGTGTCGTACAGCAGCGGTTTGCGGACGTGCCGGTCGAACAGTTCGGCGGCCTGGCCGTTGCCCTCCCAGATCTTCCCGGCCGCCTTGTCCTCGGGGACCGAGAGCAGCCTCAGCCAGCAGACTCCGCGGTCCGGGTGCCGGACGCGGCTGCTGAGGGTGCGGCCGTACCAGCCCCAGACCTCCGGACCGACGACCGTGGTGTTCAGCGTCCGCGCGGCCTGGACGAATGCCCGGTGCATGCGCTGTTGGTCGGCGAGGTCAGTCGGCGGCGAGTACATCCAGCACCTTTCGCAGCGTGGGGACCGGGATGGCCGGGCTTCGCAGAGCCGCTTGCGCCTCGGTCCAGTGTGCCGGGGTGGAGGTGGAGAGCAGAATCCGCGTCACTCCCGGGCAGGAGGCCGTGGCGAGGAGGCATGCCTGGGAGACGGTGAGATCCGGGCTGAGGAGTGCGGTGAGTTCGGGTGTGGCCAGGCGGGGAAGTTCCCCGCCGAACAGGGGTGCTGAGGCGTACACCTGCCATCCGCGTTCGGCTGCCAGAGCGATCGGACCTTTTCCGTCCAGGGCCTGGGCGAACGCGGTGGCGGTGACGAGGGATACGGGCAGTTGGACGGCTCGCAGGTGGTGGCGTTCCGTGCCGGCAGCTTCGACCGCCAGTCGGTGCAGGGAGGGGATGCTCAGGGCGCCGGTGTCGAAGCCGTCCCAGGTGGCGACGCCGTACGCGCTCAGGGTGCCTGCTGCCGCTTCCGCTTCCAGGGCGATGAAGGCGTCGCGCAGGGATTCGTACGGATCGCCGTCGGCGCGCTCGGGGTTGTGGGTGAAGACGAGGTCCAGGTGGTCGCGGCCGAGTTCGGTGCGGTTGCGGGAGCACTGCCAGTGGACGTACGGGGTGCTCAGGCAGTGTCCGTGTACGGCGGCATCGGTGCTGAGGGCTCCGTCGGCGACGGCGTCCTTGGCGGCCCGGTCGGTGAGGAATCCGACCTTGGTGGAGACCGCGACGCGGTGCTGGGTGAGAACCGGGGCGAGTAGTGACTGGGCTTGTCCGTTCAGGTAGTTGGGCGCAGTGTCGATCCATGCGGTGGTCGGGTCGGCGGCTGCGCGGATGACGGCGTCGGACAGTGCGCACGGGCTGATGCGGTAGGTGCCCAGACCGAGAGATGCGATCGTCATCGTCGGTTCCCTTGCACCACTGTGGCTGCTTGGCCGTTCATCAGATCGGAAATGACGGCCGTCACGTCCGCGATGGGGATTCCGGTTGCCGCGACCAGTTCTCCGAGGGAGACGGTGCCGGGTGCGGCGGACGTCAGGCGCTGAAGCAGAGGCAGGGCCTCCTTGGCCAGCTCCCATTCGTTGTCGCAGGCTCGGAAGATCACTCCGTCCCCGTCCGGCGCGGGGCTTATCTGCGCGCGACTGCTGGTCAGCCGGATGCGGATGTCCGGGTCTGCGGGGAGGAGCCCGGTGATGTGAGGAAGGCTGGGGCGGAGGCGGGTGAGGTCGGTGGTGTCCCGCATCGCCGTGTAGCGGCCGAGCAGCCCGGGGTCCTCGAGGGCGGTGGTGACTTCCCTGCGCAGTCGCTCCAGGTACGTGGCCTGTTGCGCCGCGGTGGCGTGTACGGGCAGGTCCTCGCGCAGGACGTCGTGGCGGCGTAGATCGTCGGCGAGCCAGGACAGCAGCTGCGCGCCCGTGGTGGTCTGGATGCCGAAGGTGAGGTGGAGGGAGTGCTCGCCTTCGGAGGCGGCCACCGAGTGCCACCAGCCGCGCGGGAGATAGAGCATGTCCCCTGGGCGCAGGACCAGTTCCGCGGCTGGTTCCTCCGGCGGCGGTTCGGGTTCGTCGGTGTCCTTGTACATGGGGGCGGTGCGTGTGGGGCCGTACAGCTTCCAGCGTTTGGCGCCGTCGACCTGGATGACGACGACGTCGTGGTCGTCCCAGTGCACGCCGAAGCCCTCACACGCGGTGAAGGACGCGTACAGGTTGGTCTGCACGCCGGTGCGCAGCCACTGCTCCAGTTCCATGGCGGCGCGGCCGATGGGTGGGTGGAGTTCGTCGACGGCGTCGATGACCAGGGAAGCGCCCTCGGCGAGTCGGTCGTGCAGTTCGGTGGGGTGCAGGCGCTGCCAGACCGTGTGTCGGCGGGTGGTGACGGGAGCGGTGTAACGGTGGGCGGGCAGCATCTCCCCGTTCGCAGAGAGGCGGAAGCGGGGCGGCTCCAGGCGATGGGTTGCCAGGATGGTGTTCACGTCGTCCCAGGTGATCAGCTCACCCGGGTTTGGGATGGCGGCAGGGATGTGGCGGTAGCGGCGGTGGAGCACCTGGGCCAGGAACTCGTCCTGGCCCAAGTGAGCCGCCAGATTCAGCGGCGACAACGCTTCTCCTCCTGGATCAGTCGTTGCCGTCGGTACGGCCGGTGCTGCCGCCGTCGGACGGGGTGACGCCCCGCTCGCGGGCGGCCTGGATGCGGCGACGTGCCTTGACCAACCCGGTCTGGGCCGGTCCGGTCTCCGGGTTGGTGGCGGTGTTGTTCGGCATTGCTCCTCCTGGGGTTCGGGGATGAAACGGCATTGCAGACCCGTCCCGGACGGCGCTTGACCTGTCCATGGACTCGGGCGGTTGATCCGCCCGGGACGGGGCTTACAACCCGCCCCTGCCGGGGCTTATCGGGTGGGGGGAACCTCTCGATCGGCTACGTCCGGCAGGGACGAGAACTCAGGGGCCGGCCGGGGCGGTGGAGACCGCGACACCGATCACGAAGCCGCACGAGGCGGCAATCAGCACGGTCGGAAGCGGGCCGGTGTACCGCGCCAGGCGGCTCACGACGTGGCCTGTCACGGCTTCCACCAGGCCCGCCAGGGCCGGGTGATGATCTCGCGGTATGTGTGATGTGAGCGGTTGCGGCCGCCGTGCTCGAACACCCAGTCCTGCGGTTCGGCGAAGTCGATGCTGGGTCGGGAGGTTTCGCCGCAGACGGCGCATTGCATCGCGTACGTGGTCGGCTCCGCATCCGGCTCCCGGTCGGGCTGGATGGTCCACTCCATGTGGCAGATGACTGCGCGGGTATTCACCGGCCTGCCTCTTCGAACTCGGTCTGTCTGCGACAGGCGCCGGAGGGCTCCTCCTGGCCGGCGAGGACGTACGGATGGGACAGTGCGGCGCGGAGGGTGTCGACGTCCGTGAGGGTGTTGTCGTCGGGCAGTTCGCACCAGCCGCCGAACCAGTCGTCCATCAGCTCAAGGCCAGGGGCCACCAGCCAAGAGTTGCTGGATAGATGCCGCACGGGCAGGTCGTCCCAACTGCCGAGGGTGCCGGTCCTGATCGCGTAGTAGAGGCGTTCGTTGGGCTTGTCGTACAGCACGGGGCCGATCGCCGCGCCGGTGGCGCGGAGGTGAGCCAAGGCCAGGAAGCCGATGTCCGCGGGGATCCGTACGAGGTCCCAGTAGCCGCCGACTTGGAGCAGGCGCAGCCCGGGCACATCGTTGACCATGAGGGCGCTCCGCAGCGCTTCGCGTAGGAACATCACGTGCCTCCTTGCCGTTGGAGGCTGGAACTTGCGCCGAGTGAAGGCGAAGGACCAGTGGTCGCCCTGGTGGAACGGACCACGATCAGACGGGTGCTGGTCGCGGTTATCTGCCGCTTCCGCTCGTTGGCGGTGTGCTTGGGGCCGAGGTGGCTGAGGACGGGGATCACGGTGCCGTAGGTGTCGGGGAGTTCCAGGGCGTCGAGGAGGCCGACGAAGGCGGGGGAGCGGACGGTCACGGTCGCCTCGCGGTCGGTGAAGACCCCGCACAGGGTCAGTTCGTGCCGTCGGCAGTACTCGGTGAGGCAGTCGACCAACGCCGCGTGGCGAGCCTGTCCACCGGTGACGTGGCGTATGTAGCCGAAGACATGTGGGCCGGTGACCGGGCGGCGTTCCGTGATGAGTTCCTCGTCCATGTCCATAGCGTCGGCCGGCGTGACCGGCCTCGAAATGACCTGCTGTTGTACTTCCGTTGCACTTCTCGCCCTGCGTCGTCACAGAGGGTGCTTACATACGTGACGGAGGGGAGGTAATCCGTGGTCAGCGTGCAGCAATGGACAGGCCGGGAGGCGAGCGCTCTGCGCGCTGCCCTGCGGATGAGCACGCGCGCCTTCGCCGAGCACTTGGGCGTCGCCCTGCGTACGGTGGCCAAGTGGGAGAGCCTGCGCGCCGAAACGCATCCGCGGCCCGATACGCAGGCGATCCTCGACACCGCGCTCGCTCGTGCCGATACTGCAGCCCATGCCCGGTTCGAGGCAGTGCTGTTCCCAGAGCGGAAGAGCGCGAGGCCGGCGGACTACGAGACCTGGACCGAGGACATCGAGCGGGCCGTGGTCTGCATCAGCCGCCAGAACTTCTCCTTCGCCTCCACCTTGTTGAACCGCTGGCTGGGGGGTCACGACCCGCACCGCCTGGCGGACAAGGGCCTTTATCTGTACGGCCGTTCGCTCGTCCTCCTCGGTGACCTTCAGCGGGACCAGGGCGCGATCCTCGGCCCGCTCTCCGCTCTTCACTCCTACCGGACCGCCCGTGGCATGTTCACCGAACTCGACATCCCGCGCCGGGTGGCACAGATCGAACTGTCCCTCGCCGTCGTACAGGAGATGTCCGGCCAGCTCGAAGCCTCCGCCCGCCACTACGAACTCCTCGCCACCGACGAGCGACTGAGCCCTCGCGACCGAGCCAGGGCCCGGCTCTGGGTGGGTACGGCCTTGAGCAAGGAGGGCAACAACGAGTACGCCACCAACGTGATGACGACCGCCACTCGCGCGTTCGAGGACTTGGGCGAGCCGGAGGACTGGTCGGTCGCCCACCAGAAGCTCGCACTCGCACACCGCGGCGCCGGTGATCTGAAGCAGGCCCTGCACTACATCGAGATCGCGCGTACCACCGGCACGGTCGACTCTCCGATGCAGCGGGTGCGGCTGGACACCGCGTACGGGCACATCCTTCTATCGGATGCGGCGACCCGGAATGATGGGCTGTCCGTCCTCGATCAGGCGGCACAGGTGGCTCAGCAGTTCGGGCTGAGCCACCAGATGCGCAGCATCGAGGGCATCCGTAGAGGCCAGCAGGGATGAGCCAGGGAGTGCACGTGCCGGAGCACCAGCAGCGCCAGATCACCGACGAGCAGTTCCACGACGCGACGTTGATCTGGAACTACCACCAGATGGGCCACGAGCAGCGGTCCTGCTCGGCGGCGATCGGCCTGGGCAGCCACGACCTGGGCGTGGCCACCACGGCAGCCGACCTCTACCGCGCCAGCCTCTTCCCCATCGTGGTGTTCAGCGGCGGTAACAGCCCCACCACCCGAGCCCGCTTCCCGCGCGGCGAGGCCGTCCACTACCGCGAGCATGCGCTCGCCCTGGGCGTTCCGGACGAGGCGATCCTGGTGGAACCGAAGGCGGCGAACACCGGCCAGAACATCACCTTCTCCCGCGAGCTGCTGGCCGACGCCGGCGTGGAGGTGGAGTCGCTTCTGCTGATCTCCAAGCCGTACATGGAGCGCCGCTCGTACGCGACCTGCCGCAACTTGTGGCCGGACGTGGAGGTTGTCTGCGCCTCCGAGCCACTTGAGTTGGACGACTACATCAAGTCCATCGGCGACGAGAAGCTCGTCGTCGACATGCTCGTCGGAGACCTGCAACGGGTGATCGAATACCCGAAGCTCGGCTTCGCCGTTGAGCAGGACGTACCGAAGGATGTCCATGACGCCTACGAGCGCCTTCTACAGGCCGGATTCGACAGCCGCCTCATCAGCGCCTGAATCACCCCGCGTCGGTCCGTCGGATGGGGTGTGTGCGATTCATCAACCGAACTTGTTTCCACGGCTGTCCACATTGGCGAAGCTCTTTGCCGCCGACCGCTGGATCGTCCTCGACGATGTGCAGTTTGCCCGGCGCGACTACCAGCATCGTGCCCGTCTCGCCGCCTTGGACGATCCTGGTCGGCAGCAGTGGCTCACGCTCCCGACGCACCTTCCCCACGGGCGCGCGACGAGGATCAGCCAGGCTCGGCTCGTCGATCCCCGCCGCTCGCGACGGACAGTCGAACTGCTCATGCGCCAGTACTACGGCCACAGCCGCTACTGGGACGCCGCGCGTGAGGTCCTAGACGCGGTCTTGTACATGATCGACACCACAGACCGCGTGGCCGACCTCACGAGAGCATCGACGATCGCCCTGCTCACCGCTCTTGGCTGGTCAGGAGAAGTGCTGGTGAGTAGTGAGATCCCGACCCGTCAAGGTCGGTCCGAGCGCCTTGCCGATCTCGCCGCAGCCACTAGCAGTACCCACTATCTGTGCGGCACCGGCGGGCTGCGCTACCTCGACGTTGATCCGTTTGATGCCCGCAGCATCCCTGTGCTGCCTTTCCGTACCCCTGTGGATGCGGACGATCCGCTCTGGCAGTGGGCCCGGAGGATCAGCAGCCTCTGGGCCTTGAGCAAGATCGGTCCCGGGGCGTTGGCGAACAGGCTGGCTGTCCAACGAGAAGCTCGCTTCCTTGGCGCCCGGGCGTGACGAGGCTGAATAACTCGGACAAGAAACCCTTCCTGTGCGTCGCTGAGCACGGTTACCCACTCGTCCGCCTGGCGCGTGCACCCGTGGATCCGTTCCTCGGAGCGCGGCAGACTCCCGGTTGAGGTGGTGGCCGGGCGGGACGGCGCACAAGCTGCCTACTACTGCACGAGGCGTAGGACCGGCCGCTGTTCCTGGACGTCGAGCAGTTCACGAACGCGCTGGGGCGTCCAGGCCAGCTCATGGGCCAGTGTCGCCACCGACAGATCCGCTTCCTTGTGCGCCAGTTCGAAGGCTTGGCGCAGCAGTGACGGCTGTTCACCGGTGTAGTTCGATACCGACTCGGGGATGAATCCGGGCTGGCCATCCAGCGCGCGAAGGCGTTGATATGTGCGGCTGGTCGTGGCGTCGGAGATCAGGCCGAGTTCACGGCACCGGTAGACGAGCGAGTGGATGGAGACGCCCCAGACCTGCCTGAGCTCGGCCAGGCGCGCGAGGTCCATCCGCTTGGGCAGGTGGGGAAGGACGCTGTCCTGAGGGGTGAGGAACTCGGCGGCGAAGGCGTCGGCTTCCTTCTCCTGACGGCTGTCACCGGTGGCGTCGCCGTGGAGTACGAGGTGCCCGAGTTCGTGGGCGGCCGTGAAGCGGTGGCGGTAGACGTCATCGGCCCGATTGGCAGTCAGGACTACGAGTGGGCGTGCAGCCCTGGTGGAGAACGCGTCCACGGTCGCCGCCGAAGGATCGGACGCGGGCGGCATCACGACAACGATGCCGTGGGATTCCATCCGTCGGACGAGGTGAGTGACCGGCCCGTCTCCCATACCCCACCGCCACCGCAGCTCACGAGCTGCCGCTGCCGGGTCCGTGGGCAGTTCCGCTCCAGGGTGGACCTCACCGCCGGCGAAGCCGGGCAGATTCACGAGGGGAAGCTGAATCCGCCGTTCGAGGGCGTAGGTGAGTTCCCACACCTGCTCGGCGAAGGCCAGGGCCCGTTCCCTCTGGGACTTCGGCGTGCTGCGAAGGCTGCGGAAGTGGGCCATGGAGGAATCGAGCCGGCTTGCCGGACGGCCGACCAGGAAGAACGTGGCAGGTACGCCGAGTGCTTCGGCGAGGCGGGGGATGAGGTCCGGGCGAGGGCGGGAGACCCCCGTCTCGTACTGGCCCACGGCTGCCGGGGTCACCCCAAGGGCATTCGCGACGTCCTTCTTCGTCATCTCGGCCAGCCGACGTGCCTGCGTCAGCCGGGCGGGATCGAAGCCGTCGGAAATGGCGCGGGGCGTGGTGCCCCGCTCCTCCAAGCCCGGGATGAGGTCTTGCTTAATCGTTCGCATCGTCTTCGCTGGTCTGGTCCTCGCGTAGCTCTGCTTCGGTCAGGGGCGGAACGTCGCGCTGCTGATCAACGTTCCCACGCGACGACAGCGTAAGGGTCGGCTCTGCCCCACCGTCGAAGCTCGTCAGCTCCCGCTCGGACGATGTCGACTGCTTGGGGATGCTCCTCAGATGCTGCCCGTGGAAGGTGACGGTGTCAGGCAGCGTAAGTGCCTCGGGGAGCGTCGCCCACTCCAGGCGTCGGTCCGCACCCAGTGCGGCCATGCCCCAGTGAGCCTCCAGCAGCTCGGAGGCGTTGCAGGCGAAGGGAACCAGGACCAGGCGCGTGCCGGGCGGCACGGTCGCGAGACCACCTCGCGGCTCCACCACCTGACCGCTCTGGTCGAGGTCGTCGAAGTCGAACGCGCCCTGCACCTCGGCCGGGTCGGGCGCGAACGTGAACAGCTCCTTCACCAACCGGGACTCACGCGGGATGCGGGCTGTGCGAACATCCGACGTGGTCTTCGAGTAGAGGAACGGATAGAGCAGGCCGTTTCCGACGACCATGAGCTCGAAGGGGAACCCGAACGGCTTGACGGGAGTGGAGCCGGGCAGATCCTTCAGTTCCTCCCACACTCGCTCGAACTGGCCCTGCCAACGGGCCGAGCCGTAGGTGTGGTTGGTACGCGAATCGGCCTGTTCCTGAGCGGCCTGGGCGTTGGCCTGCATGTTCCGCAGTGCCTGCCCGAGGCCCACGCGGACTGCGGACGCCTGCTTGCCGAACACCTCGGTCGCCCAGGATGAAAGAGGCACACTCATGCGGACGACTCCTCTGGTCGGACTTCGCATTGGAGCACTTCACTGCCAGGCAGACTTTAGTTGATGTAGAAGTTTTTGCACAAATGCTTCTCTGTGACGCGTGATCTGCTCGATTGCTGGTCGCCTCAGGGTCGACAACCGCCAGTCCATCGCGGATGGTTCATTGGCTCGGAGGCTGCGATCGGGCCGTCAGCCGTAGGTCAGCGGCGGCGTTGGCCACTGGTAGCGGACTGCTGCGCGGAAGGCTGCCGTGTCGACGTGGGCGGGGTGCGCCGGGTCGAAGCAGAGTCATGAGTTGGTGTGCTGGGTGCCGACGCTGCCGTGAGACGTTGGATGCGCCAGATCAGGACGCGTGCGGCAGAGCCTGCGTCGTCCAAGGCCCGCTGGTCGGCTGCCTGTTGGAGGAGCCGTTCCGGGTCGTGGCCGTCGGCCTCGACTTTGGCGAGGGTGACTGCGAGGGCGTCGAAGGCGGGGTCTGCGATGACCTGCTCGGCGTGGTCGGGCATGACCTGGCGTAGGTGGCGGATCTGCCGCTCCACGGCCTGCTGGGGCGGCTGGCGCTGGGCGAGGGCGGCTACCGGTGCGGCTGCTGAGTGGTCGTAGGCGGCCTGGAGGTGGAGCAGGGTCTGATGGGCGGCGGCGACTTGCTGGTCGTGGTGGCGGAGCTGGTGCCAGCGGGCGGCGGCGGTGACGAGGAGGATCGCGGCGTCCAGGAACGTCGCCAGGATGGCGACGTCCTTGGGGGCGGGCTCGCGGACCATCGCCCGTACGGCGCCGCGCAGTGCGCGAGCGTGGTGGTGTTCGGCCCGGATGCGGGAGCGAGTGGCACGCTCGAACGCGGTCGCTGCCTCTCGAAGTTGGGGCCGCAGGGCCTGTGGAGCGAGGAGCGGGAGGGCGTCGAGGGCTTCGCCGAAGGCGGCGAGGTGGGCCTGGGAGGCTTCGTCGTCGGCCTGGTCCAGGTGGTGGGGGATGCGCTCGGTGGCGGCGGTGGCCTGGTGCCACGGGTTGGTCCTGCGCCGACCCGGCTGCCCAGCGGACTGCGGGGCGATGCCCGCCAGACGCTTTTGGATCTTGGGGAAGGACAGGTCCGGGGAGAGTTCGTATCCGGAGAACCAGACGGGCTCGTGGTCGGCGGTGGTGGTGTCTTCGCTGGCGACCTTGTAGCCCCGCACATCACCCGAGGGGAAGTACACGACCTCGACGAGCACGCCGTCGATGTGGCTGAGCAGGTGGACGAACTCCTCCATGCTGGAAGCGGCGGCCACGGCGGTCCGCACGGTGGTGCGCAGGCGTTCGCGGGCGGGCTTGTCGTGGCCGGTGCGGCGGGCCTTCTCCTGCTCGGCGCGGGTGGGGCGCTTCGCGGCGGTGCGGTCACCGCGTACGACTTGGAAGAGGCCGTATTCCTTCTCGATGGCGGCCAGTTCGCGGTCGGCGGTGTTGTAGTCGTTCCAGTGCCGTGCCGTGCTCAGGTCGGCGCGGACCTTGGTGGCGGCGATGTGGATGTGGTCGGGGGCGTGGCGGACGGCGACCCAGCGGCAGCCGTCCGGATCGCCCTCCGGCGCGATGCCGGTGGCCGCGACCACCCGGCGGGCGATGTCGGCCCACTCATCGTCGCTGAGGCGGCGGTCATTCTCGGCGGCACGGATCGAGCAGTGCCACACGTGTTTCTCGGGGGCGCGGCCAAGTTGCCGGGCCTGTTTGACGTGCAGGTTGAGGTCGGCCACGAGGAGCTTCTTGGTGGCGTCGAAGTCGTCGGTGCGGCCGGGGTCGGGGGCGAAGCCGTCCCAGGAGGCGACCAGATGGGGATCGGTGTGGTCCTTGGCCTTCTTCGTGTCGAACAGGTACCGGATTAGACCCGCGGTGTCTTTGCCGCTGCTGATCTTCGCGATCATCGGGCTACCTTCTTGGTGACGGCCCGGTTCGCGGCTGCCGCGATGTGGCGAACGGTCGTGCCGACCGCGCCGAGGGTGCGCTCGGCCTGGGCCAGGACAGCAGTGTCCCCAGGATGTGGATGACCACCAGAGTTGAAACTCTTGGCGATCTGGTTGATGTTGTGGCCGATCTTGGCGACCTCGCTGCGAAGGGCGGTCAGTTCGTCGATGTAGTCGTCGAGCTGGGTGCGCTGGCCGGGCAGGGCGAGATCACCATGGATGTAGGCCATGACGACCGCGCCGACGTAGTGGGCGGCGGCGATGTTCAGCGACCGGGCCGCGGCAAGGATGTCGGCTTCCTCGTCGACGCTGTAGCGCACGTCGACGCGCTCTTTGCGCTGCATGGTTTCGCGCTGGCGGCGGCGGGCGACACGGTGCAGCGCGGCGACGTCGGCCGCTCGCGGTAGCGGAACTGCGGCGGTGTCGGCGGGCTGTTCCCCCTCGGGCGCCCCCTGGTGCCCGAGGTCCTCCGCCACCCCCGGGGCGGAGGACTCCCCGTTGCGGCCGTCCTTGGACGGTCCAGCGGCATACCTTGCTGGCTGGGTGGCGGTGGTGGTCATCTCCTGTGGGATGGACGGAAGTTCGTAGTGCGGATCGTGCATGAGGACGTGCTCCGTGGGGTGTTCGCGGTGCGGGGGATGTCGGGTTGACCCGTTGCGGGCCGGTCACTCGTCCCCGCGCTGACCTACGCGGGGACGAGTGTGACGAGTCAGCCGCCGTCGGGATGAGTGCACCCGAGGGGTTCAGGAGGCGTCGGCGCCGGCCTTATCGAGTTCTGCCTGCAGGCGCCGAGTGGCCTCAGTCAGACGGTCCTTGCCGATTGTGTGACCCTTGGCCCGGATTGCCGCTTCGACGTTGCGGCGCGAGATCCGGCCGCTGCGCCCTCGGTGAGCGGTGCGGCCGATGGCGAGGAGATCATCCATGGTGGCGCTCGGCTGTCGGCCCTTGGACTTGGCGGATGGTTCCAGGGCATCCGCCACATCGGCGGTTCCCGCCGCCACGTCGTTGGCGGCAGACTCGAGCGCCGTCGTCTCTTGGTCCGGTCCGCTTTCGCCAGGAGTGGGCTGTCGGCGTTGCTCGGTGCCGTCGCGACTGCGGGCGGCGTCGACGTGACGGTATGTGGCGGCGTCCTCTTGGAGGCGGGGGCGTTCGGTTGTGGGCTGGCGGCGAATTACGAGGTAGAGGTGGACGGCTCCGGCGAGGGCAAGCGGAGCGATGGCGGACAGGGCACCGACGGTGAGGTCGTCAAGGTGGAGTCCATTGCCTTGTCGGGTCTGCTGGTTGAGGCGGACGGCATGGAGGGCGTTGGCCCAGATGCTGGTGACGGTGGCGATCCCGACGAGCGCCCACACATACAAGCGGGAGTGCAGCGGGGCGGTGCGCAGGATGAGAAGGGCGCCGACGCCGATGGCGATGAACCCGTCGATCACGAGGGGGAAGGCGTAGGTGAGCAGTCCGCGCACGTGGATCGCGACGGCCATCTGACGCAGCGCGTCGTAGGAGAGCGCGAAGCCGATCGCGCCGAGCAGGACGATGCCGAGCTGGATCGCGGCGGTTCCAGGTATCGCGGCGGGCGTGGTGGCGGTGGACGAAGGCAAGCGGGGCACTCCAGGCAGGGAACGGTCGGCGGCCACGATCGCGGGGTGACCACTGGGAGGTGCGGTGACTCGTCGCACCCGTCGCATGCCTGGTCAGAGCAGGTACGGGAGCACGGCGTGGTACGGGAGGACCCGTCACAACTGCACGACCTGTCACGGGGCTGACCTGGGATGCGACGCGTGTGACGGGTTTTTACGGGTGTACGGCCTCCCCGTGGCGAGCGCTCTCGTCACCACGGGGCGGTGTCGGCTCCTCGGGGCAGTAGCGAGCCCAGGCATCGGTGAATTGCAGGTGCGCGAAGCCCCTGGCCTGCCGTCCGCCCTCGAAGCGGAGAACGGCTGCCTGGATGCCGAAGTCCTTGAGCAGGATCCCCAAGTGGCGTGAGGTCAGTCCCGTGTTGCGGTACTCCGCCCACGGGGCCTCCTGGTCCTTGAGGAGTTCCTCCAGCAGGTCCCGGGTGCGCATGATGTCGGGATCGCCGAAGCGCGCGAAGACGCCGCGGATGTCCCGCAGTAGGCGGGTCTTCAGGTTCGACTCGTCGTCCTGGCCCACCTCGGCCGCACACATGACCACGCACGCTTCGCGGGCCCGCTTCGGCCAGGAGCCGCCTGCCAGTTCGGCGACGATCACCAGCGGCTCCCAGGTGTCCGCCGCTCGGTCTTGTACCGGCATCGGGGGCACCAGTTCGGCGGCGGTGTCGAGCAGCGGGCGGAGCCACGCGGCGAGCCGGTCGCGCACTTCGTGCAGGGCGGGGATGTCCCGGCGGGAGCGGAACTGTTCCACCCGCTCGCCGCCCTTGCGGCGCTGCATGCGGATCACCACCGCCCGATCCATGATCGTGTCCGGCAGGTCCCCGATCCCGGCCAGCGCAGCCATGGCGAAGGTGGGGAAAGCCTGCGGCTTGTGCTCCGGCCCGGAGATACGCAGTGCGGGCCGGTTGCGCTGATGACCGGCGTTCAGCAGACCGCGCAACTCCTCGTTCTTCTCGGCTGCTTTGATGCTGCCGAAGATGGTGTCGGCCTCGTCCACCAGCAGCGTGGGCGGGTCGTCGCCGATGGCGCGAAAGACCACCGCCGGGCTGGTGTTCACGGTGATCAGCGGCTCGTGCACCGTCTCCGTGATCACATCGAGCAGGCGGGACTTGGCGCACCGCTTCGCCGGCCCGACCACCGCCAGGCGCGGCGCGTGCTGTAGTGCGGGCTGGATATGCGCTGCCGCAATCCACAAGGTCACCGCCGTCAGCGCCTCGCTGCTCGGCAGGATCACGTACCGCGCGATGGCTTCCCGCAGCTCGTCCAGCAGCTCCGCGCCTCCTGCGGCCTGCTGTGCTTCCTCGTCCTCGGTTGACGAGAGCTCGGGGTGGGCGTGCGGGCCCTGGCCGGGGGCGGCGACGGATGGCCAGGCGGGCGTCGAGGGTGCAGAGGGGGCGGTGGGGGACGTAGGTTCGTCCACAGGCGTTCCTCCCTGGTGGGCCGGACGGGCAAGGCCCGGCCCACCGGATCGATCATTCAAGGGCGATGGGGCAGGGACTCCGCGGCTCTCGGCGGTGGCTCGCCGAGGGCCGTTTCGCATTCCCGAACTGGCGGCTTCAGACGGCGAGGTCGTACGCGGACCGGGCGTTCACCCAGGCATCCACCTCGGACCAGCGGTAGCGCAGGTGGCGGCCGACCTTGTGGACGTTGGGGCCGATGCCCCGGTACTTCCACTGGTAGAGGGTCTTCACAGGCACGCCGAGGTAGACGGCGACCTCGGCCGGGCTGGCGAGCGGGCCACGCCTGGCAGCCTCGGCGGTGGCAGAGGCGTTGGTGTTGCGGGAGGAGGTATTCGGCACAGGGCTCCTTTTCGGTCTTGGACATCGGGCCTGGACAACACAGCCACACCCCAGGCGGAAAAGTCCAGAGTTGGTTCTAAAACTCTCCAGCACTTCTCTGTGTTACCGGCGATTCCAAAACAGTAAGTGCGGATCCCCGGTTGCCGAAATCGCTCCCGCGGAAGCAGAAATTTTCTGCGGCGAATCGACTGTCGGAAGGGCCGGAATCCGATACCTCAGCAGCTCAGAGGTTATGACTGGCAGTCGTAGGTGACACGGCCAGTCCACCAGGCATTGCGTCCGATAATGGTTCAAAACGCCCAACTCTGGGATGTGGAGGGAAGGTAGCACGGCCTTCCAAGTGAAAATGCTCGCGATGTACCGGAATTCAATGAGACGAACACCACTTTGCCCCGGAGCGACTTTTGGAGAGTTTAAGAACCAACTCTTGCCATAACGCCCGGCTGCAAGTTACAGCTATCTGTCATGGCATCCCGACCTGTCGAAATAAGCCCCGCCGGCCTCCACTCCGCCCGCGCTATCGAGTGCATACGCCTCACGCGCGGCCTGACCCAGCACCAGCTCGCCGCCCGCTGCACCGCAATGGGCCGCCCGATGACCAACACCGCCCTCAGCCGTACCGAACGCGCCCGCCGCCGCTGCGACATCGACGACCTCGTCACGATCGCCGCGGCTCTCGGTATCGCGCCGGTGGCCTTGCTGCCGGTGTGGGCCGCTCACGGTCCCGCGTCCCGCTTCGGTGGGTCCCCCGACGACATCCAGGGGGCCCTTCTTGGCTGACGTGTACGACCGCTGGCACAAGTCGCACCCCAAGCCCACCGAAGTCGAGTGCGGCGAGCACAAGAGCCGTACGAAGCGGATGGTCCCCACCGCCGATCACGGCATCGGCAAGCGCTGGCAGGTCCGTTACCGCGACCTGGACGGCCGCCAACGCAAGGAGAACTTCCACACGAAGGCCGAGGCGGACAACCGTGCCGCCGAGGTGGACGTCGAGATCCGGCGCGGTTCCTACGTCGTCCCCGCCGAGACGAAGCAGACGCTCGGCGCCTACGCGCAGAAGTGGCTCGACGCGAACTCCGTCGGCCCGACGACCGCCCTCCGCTACGAGGCGACCGTCCGCAATCACATCGTCGAACAGCTCGGCCAGCGCGAGCTGCGGTCCCTCAACCAGCCCTCGATCATCCAGGTTTGGGTCCGTACGCTCCAGGACAGCGGCCTCGAAGTGTCGACGATCGAGGGCATCTTCGACATCCTCTCCAGCCTCCTCGGCGCGGCCGTGGAGGACGGGTTGCTGCCGAAGAACCCCTGCAAGGCGAAGTCGGTCAAGCTGCCGACGGCGACCAAGAAGAAGGTCATCCCTTGGTCGTTGGAGCGCGTACGCGCCGTCATCGCCGGGCTGCCGAAGCGCTTCCAGGCCGGCGGCAAGCTCGCCTTCGGCTGCGGCCTGCGCCAGGGCGAGGTGTTCGGTTTCGCCGTCGAGGACATCGACTTCAAGGGTGGCTGGATCCACGTCAACCGTCAGGTGCGGCTCGTCGGCACGAAGGCCGTCTTCGCCCTGCCCAAGGGCAACAAGATCCGGTCAGTGCCCCTGCCGGCTCAACTTGCCGCCGCCTTCAAGGCCCACATGAAGGAGTTCCCGCCCGTCGCCGTCACCCTGCCCTGGGCCAAGCCGAACGGCGAACCGAAGACCTTCCGCCTCCTCTTCGTCGACGAGAAGAGCCGGGCCTACAACCGCAGCGTCTTCAACATGGGCGCCTGGAAGCTCGCCCTGGCCGCCGCCGGCGTGATCCCTCCCCGCGAACGCGGCGCGAGGTACCTCCAGGCAGCCCCGGAAGACGGCATGCACGCCCTCCGGCACGCGTACGCCTCCGTGCTCCTGGACGCGGGGGAGAGCATCAAGGCGCTCTCCGAGTTTCTGGGCACTCGGACCCCGGCTTCACGCTGCGCACGTACACGCACCTGTTGCCGTCCAGCGAGACCCGTACCCGCAAGGCGATCGACGACGCCTTCACGGAGACGGAAGCCGAGGCGGAAGACGACGGCGACCCGCCCGCAGCCCAGGGCACATCAACGCCCCCGCCGAAACCCATGTGCCCTCAATGTGCCCTGGCCGCCTGACGGCCCCTCCGGGGACATGAAGAAGGCGAGGTCCGAAGACCTCGCCCGCCACCAGTGAAACCCCAGGTCAGGGCCACACCAGGCAATAAGGCTGATGCCCCGCCTCATGCAACCGATGACTGAAGTCCTGCCACTCGTGCCGCATCAGGCAACGTTCGCCCTGTCGACGGCGGCGCGCGTGCCGGTCCTCGGCATGGCGGTTTCGCCAGATGATGTAGCGGCGGATCATGCTGCCCTGCTCTTTGTGGGTGGCGTGGTCGGTGCCGTCGAGGGTGAAGTAGCGCAGGGCGGTGAACTGGGTCTCGATGCGGTTGAGCCAGGAGGAGTTCGTCGGGGTGTAGGCGATCTCGACGTTGTTCGCCGCGGCCCAGGTGCCGACCCGCTGGCACTTCTTCGTGGTCAGGTGCGGGGAGAAGTTGTCGCAGACGATCGCGATACGGACCTTGTCCGGGTAGAGGGTGCGCAGGTAGCGGCAGAACTCCAGGAACTGCGTCCGCCGCTTGACCGGCTTGATGTGGCCGTAGAGCTTGTCCTTGGCCAGGTCCAGGGCGGCGAACAGGTGCCGTACTCCGCCGTAGCGGTTGTAGGTCGCCCGCCGCCTGCGGCGCGGCTCACGGTCGGGGTCCTTGTGCTTGCCGCCGCGCTCGGCCCACTGCCTCCCGGGGTGGGGCATGAGGTTGAGCGGGCCGAACTCGTCCATGCAGAAGATGACTTCGGGCTCAGCTTCCTCGGGCAGGACCTCCCCGTCGGCGATCGCGTAGAGGTGCTCGACGCGGGCCTTCTTGGCCGCGTAGTCCGGGTCGCGGGAGGTCTTCCAGGTCTTCAGGCGTTGAAAGGAGACGCCTTCCTTGCGGAGCAGGATGCGCAGGCCCTCGTGGCTGATGTCGTCGATCACCCCCTCTGCGACCAGGAAGTCCGCCAGCTTGGACAGACTCCAGGTGGAAAAGGGCAGGTCGTGCTCAGTCGGCTTGGACTTCGCGATCTTCTTGATCTCGCGGCGCTCGGGCAGCGTGAACGTCCTGGGCCGCCCGCCCTTGTATTTCGGGTAGAGCGAGTCGAAGTCGTCGGTGTTGAAGTTGTGGATCACATCGCGGACCCGGTCGTCGCTGGTGAACGACACTTCGGCGATCTTCGCCAGGGGCATCCCCTGCGCGGACAGCAGAACCATCTGGGCCCGCCGCCAGGTCACCACCGACCCGGTGCCCCTGCGGATAATCCGCAGCAGCCGCCGGCCCTCGTCATCGTCGATCTCCCGGACGTGATCATTCTGGCCGTCCGGTTGCCGCGCCGGGCGACACCGGCCTGTTGACCGGACTACGGGAGGACACGCCGGGCGATAGCGCATCCCCGCTCGGGCGTCGACGGCTTCTACGACTGGGCGGTGGCGTCGGACCGCCGCTTTGCCAGGATGCGCTGGTTCCCGCCCGGAGCCGGCCGGGTGGTCAGTCCAGTGCGGGGCGTGTGCGGCGTGCGGTGTGTGCGGGCCACCCGACTGCGGCGTACCAGACCAGGGCCGCACATATGAAGGCCGTCGCCGCGGAGACCAGTGACCTTGTGAGGGTGTCGTTCCGTGCGCCGGAAACGAGGGCGACGGCCAGTGCCAGCGTCAGGGTGATGACGGGCAGCGCACGGGGGCTCCGCGTGGCGCCTGGCACGGCGGCTGGCGGCAGCAGCCAGGTTGCGAGGCCGTAACAGGCACAGGCCAACAGTGTGGCTCCCAGCACTTCGCTGGGCCGGTGGCCGCCCATGGTCGCGCTGGCGGCGGCGATGCAGGCGAGCCACAGCACACCGGCCGTGGCGACGTAGGGGCGGATGCGGGGGGAAACCACGAGGACGGCGGCGAGGGTCAGCGCGGCGGGGATGGCCGTGTGCCCGCTGGGGAAACCCTGATCAAGGAGATTCTCCGGCGCGCCCACCAGATCGGGGCGGGGCAGGATGGTCGATTTGAGCACCTCCTTGCCTCCGGTCGTGAGAATGACGACCCCGAGCGCCGCGCACCCCTGCCGCCAGCACCGCCGCACCAGGGTGAGGACCACGATGACGGCCAGGCCCACCATCACGGTGGGCTTGGCGCTCAATTCCAACGGCGGCAGGGGCGTCGAGCCGTAGGCCGATCCTGACAGGGGGTAGATCCATGCTTCTTCGCCGCCCTGTTTACCGAGATGAAACAGGGCGTTCTCAGCTCGTTGCCCCCACGGGGTGCAGATGGCGAGCAAGTAGACCGTCAGGAACCCCAGGGTGTACAGCAGAGCCGGCATCCACGGCCGTGTCGTACGCGACGGGCTGGGGTCGTCGGGGGCCTCGGGGGCCTGCCTTGAGGCCCCCGGACGGTGCGCGGGCAGGGACCGATAATCGTGCTGAGTCATCGCTCTGTTTCTTCCGTTGGGGGGGAGTTCGGTCACGCACGTCTTCCGGCACGACGTGGGCCGCCGGGCTCGGCCGGCCCACCGGGGGTCCGCTCCTATTCGGCGAGAGCCTGCCCCTGTCGGCGCTGGGCGGCGATCGCCACGGCGGGGAGAGGTGCGATCAGCAGGATGAGGACGACCAGGTCCGGAAAGGACTGCATGAACGCGTCCGGCCGGACGACGATCGCCTGCGTGCGGACGATCGCGAACGCCGCGACGGGGATCAGCCACCGGTGGTCGCCGGTGGCGGCCGTCGCCACCCACGCGGCGATCAGCGCGGCGACTTCGAGGACGAACAAACCGCGCTGGAAAGCCGGACTGACGGAGATGATGTGCAGGCCCCCGGCCACGAACATGGCGAGCACGACGGGGGCCAGCCAGCGGTACGAGCGGCGTCGCAGACGGCTGGGACGGCAGGCCGCCAGCACGGCGCACGCGGTGCACAGTGCCCCGGACAGCACCAGGTCACGGGCCGTTATCGGGGCGCCAAGACCGTAGTAGCCCAGGCCCGCCTTGCCCTCGTCGCCGAAGAGGGTGCGGCCGTGGGACGTGGCGCCGGCCCAGATCATGGCTGCCGCGGCCGGCAGCGCGATCCACGGTCTGCCGCGCAGCAGGGCGATCAGGCAGCCCAGCGGGAGCAGCCCGTAGGGCAGCAGCCGTATCCGCGTGGGACCTTCGGCCCACGGGTACCAGCCGGAGAAGTGGAAGGCGATGGCGTGCTGTCCGGGGTCGATGTGCAGTGCCCAGTGCCACACATCCTGCAAGTACGGCACCAGCGCCAGCGCGGCGAGGGCCAGGGCGGACAGATGGATGCCGTCCAGCCACCACGGCCGGGCCATGTCGTCGACGACGGCACGGGCGCGGGCCTGCACCCCGGCGCGCACCAGGGCGGCAACTTCCCGCGGCGGGGGCCAGGATCGGCCGGGGTACGCCTCGGACAGGCAGGTCAGCAACTCCTCTCCCTGCCGGGAACGGTAGGGCTCGGGGTAGGCGGCAAGCAGCAGACGGTTCATGCCGGGGCCGCTCCGGCATCCCGCGAGCGTCCGATGACGACGGCCGCCGCCTGCTGCATCCGCAGCGCCTCCCGGCCGAGCGCCTCGGTGCCGTCCTCGGTGAGCCGGTAGTAGCGCCGCGCCCGCCCGTCCACGATCTCCTCATGGCCGGCGGCCACCAGCCCGGCCCGCTCCATCCGCTCCAGCGCGCCGTAGAGAGTGCCGACAGCGATCCGGAGCCGCCCGTCGGTGGCCTGCTCGGCAGCCTTGATGATGCCGTAACCGTGCAACGGACCATCCATGAGCGCAGCAAGGATGAAGTACTGCGGTTCCGTCAAGGGCGGATTCTGTCTGGTCATGCATCGAGCATATATCGAGCTACGAAATATATCTGCCAGCCCTGTGTGATCACCGGCAGCACCTCCACGCCCGCGGCGAGCGTCACCCTCTCCCGGCCGGCGGGCGCGACGGCGATCTCCTCGACGCACCCGCGCGGCGTTGGCGGATGCTCACCGCGACCTGGTCCGGGCCGAGCGGAATGTCTTTCCCACCGTGTCCGCCGGACCCGTCTCGCCTCCGTTGAATCTTCCATGGACCAGACCCTGTTCGCCCGGACCGGCCGGGAGATCAAGAAGATCGCCAAAACCAAGCCAGCCGAGCACGGCCTGCCGTTCTCGACCTGGAGCCCAGCCAAGCTGGCCGGTTTCCTGGTAGCCGAGGGGCGGGCCCGGAAGGCTCTCGGCAAGGCACTCCGGCCTCAAGATCACACGGGCTGAGGTTCCCGACTGCTCGGCATGAGGTGCGCGTACACCTTCAGCGTCAGCCCCGGATCGGAGTGCCCGAGGTACTCGGCAAGTGCCTTGATGCTCTCCCCGGCGTCCAGGAGCACGGAGGCGTAGAAGTGCCGGAGCGCGTGCATGCCGTGCTCCCGGGCGGCGGCGTGCTCGCAGCTCTTGGCCTTGGGGATGACACCGGCCTTGGCGAGCGCGGGCTTCCACTTCTTGCCGTCGGAACTGGCTTGGAATATTCACGGGTTCTGACAGCACCGGGCCTTCCTGGCGGGCCGAGCGCGGCGGTGGTCAACGCCAGTCGTCGATCACATACGCGTCGGGGTGGCTGTACCCGGGTTCGTTGGGCCTGTGCATGGTCACGCCCTGCAACCAGGTGCGGAAACCGCGGTCGATCATGCGCCGGTAGGCATCCGGGCGACCCAGGTTCATGCCAGCGTCCAGTTGCCCCAGCCCGCGCTCGGCGGCCAGCCGCTCGCATGCGTCGAGCAGTCGCTCGAACCGGTCGGCGGCCTCCGGACCAGGATGTACGGCGCCGAATTTGACGAAGCACACGTCCACGCCAGCCTCCGACCCGGCTCCGCAGTGGCAGACGGCCAGGCCGTCGAGCTCGGAGCCGGCGCCATGGAGCAGGATGGTGTCACCGAGTCCCTGCGCGTGCGCGGCCACGATCTCGCGTTCCAGGCTCAGGCCCTCGTACACGGCTCCGGTCAGTGCGCGACAGAGGCTCAGTGCGTCGGGCCGCTCGGTGGCGGGCAGTTCGCCATAAAGCACCCGGCCGGGGACTGCGGCACCGTCTGTGACCTGCTTCTTCATGATGGCTGTGAGGAATCGGGGCCAGAAACCGTACCGGCGGTAGAGCTCAAGATGCTTGGGACTGTGGGCGAAGGTGAACAGGCCGAGGTGGCGATTCCCCCAGGCGTCGAAGCAGTTGATGACCGGCTCCATCAGACGCCTGCCGATGCCCTGGTCCCACAGATCCGGACGTACGGTCAGCGGTCCGAAAAACCCGACGGTGCCCCAGTTGGCGGCGAAGTTCGATCCAACTACTTCGCCCTCGACCGTCGCCGCGAACGCCGCCTGTGGATCGGCCGCCCAGCGGGTGCGGACGTAGTCGACGGTCCCGAACGGATCAGGTGCCCCCAGGAAGGTCCCGAAGGCGACCCTGCAGATCTCATCGGCCAGATCCAGGTCCGCCTCATCCAGCGGGCGGACTGATACCGGGGCCGCGCCACTCTTGCGCTCCGCTGCTGGTGGGACCATCACTCTCTCCTTCCTGCCCACGTTCCATCGCACCACGGAGGTGCGCCGCAGGCGAGGTGAACGGTCCGGCGACACCCCCGAGGATCGAGGACCAAGCCGGTCTACCTTGCCTTTCCGCGGGAACCGCAGCAGGTAGCCGGCGCCAGCGACCACCATGGCCGCCTGGATCCTCCTCTCCGACTCCACACGATGTAGTCATCACACACGTGATGACCTACAAGCGACCCGGGTCGGCTACTACGGGTGCCGAGGCTCAGGAAAGCCACCCCTGCCCGGGATGGGAGGGCCCGTACGTGAAGGTGCACTTCCGGCTTGAGAGCGAGGACGACTGGCCCCCGGCGTCGGTGGAGTCTGTGGGTTGTCGACCAGGGCGACGGCACCGTGCGGCTCGACAACATCCCCTGGTTCGTTCGGGGCGTTGCCTGCGGGGACGTCGTGGCCACCGAGCCCGACGGGGAGGGTGTGCGATGGGCCGGCGAGGTGGTTCGGCGTTCGGAGAACTGCACCATCCGCCTCATCGTGTTCCGTGACGGCGGCTCTGGGGCTGCACGGCAGAGCGTGATCCATGCGTTTCACGAACTCGGAGTCTGCGGCGAGGGCATTGAACGGTTCGGCATGGTCGCCCTGGACGTCCCGCCCAGCGCCGATCTCGCCAAGGTGCAGCAGCTGCTCAACCATGGCGTGGCCAAGGAGTGGTGGGACATGGAAGAGGGGTGCGTCACCACGACCACCACGCGCAGGTGCCCACCGCTCCTGAACAGGGAAAACGCAGGTCGCCAAGATCCCCGCCAAGACCCAGGGCAAGAAGAAGTAGAGATTGTGATCATGCCTCCCACTTGAGCAAACGGCGCGGATGGGAGGCATTTTCTACGGCCCGTGACCACTCTGGGCCCTCAGTCCTCCGGATTCTGCGGCCGGAGCGCTTGCCCGAGAGCCTTCCGAGCCCGCTCCCGACTGCTCGGCATGAGGTGCGCGTACACCTTGAGCGTCAGCTCCGGATTGGAGTGCCCGAGGTACTCGGCAAGAGCCGGGATGCTCTCTTCGGCGTCCATGAGCACGGACGCGTAGAAGTGCCGTAGCGCTGGCCGGGCGGTACGGGCCGGAGCCTCCCCGTGTGATCGTGGTCAACGCGGTTCGTGGTGAGCGAGGACGCGGCCGAGCAGGTGCGTCAGGGTCTGCCGGTCCTCCTCCGGCAGGGGGCCGAGCAGCTCGTCCTGCACCTGGTCGAGCACCTGGTCCATGGTCCGCAGCTGTCGGGCCCCGTCCGGGGTGAGGGTCACCTTGTTGCGCCGCCCGTGGTCCGGGTCCGGGGTGCGGATGACGAAGCCCTGCTCGGTGAGTTCGCCGAGGGCTGCCACGACGTCGCTGCGGTCGACACGGCAGCGGCGGCCGAGTTCTGCCTGGCTCATGGGGCCGAACTCGTGCAGTGCGGCCAGGAGGCGGTAGTGGTAGCCGCGTGCGCCCGCAGCGGTGAAACCGGCGGACACCAGCCGGCGGGTGTGCACGGCCAGCTGGGTGATCAGCCAGCTCGGCTTCGCCGTCAGGCGCTCGGGGATCTCGTTCATGGCATCCACTCTAAATTGTGTTGGTGGGACCAACACTCTGGGCATAGTGTTGGTCCCACCAATGTTGGACCCACCCTCAATGGAGACATCGTGTCCTCTGCGTCCCTCGCGTCCTCTGTCACCCGAGCCGACGATCGCCTCGAAGTCGCCGAACTCTTCGCCCGCCTGGCCAGGCTGTTGGACGAACACCGCTACGACGAAGTCCACACCGTCTACACCGAGGACGTCGTGGCGCGCTCACCCCGCGGCGAGCTGCACGGCCTTGACGAGGTGACCGCCCTGCTGAACCGGAGCCAGGTCGAGGGAGAACGCACCCAGCACGTGCACAGCGATGTCCTGGTGAGCGTGGACGGTGACCGTGCGAAGGCCACGGCGAACGGCATCACGTACTTCTACCGCGACGGCGAACCGCCGTATCGGACGAGCGGACTGCGCATCGACTGGACCGTGGTGCGGACCCCGGCGGGCTGGCGTGTCAGTGAAGCGCAGATCACCCTCGCCTGGATGCAGGAGAAGTGACGGGCAGAGCCTCAAGAACCCAACCAAGTCGGCATCAGGGCCATGCCAGGGAAGAGCCGAGGCTTCTGGTACTCGGGGTGCCGACAAGCCCTGGGAAAGCCCGAGCGCGACCCCTCAGCGGCACCGGCGGGCGTTGAGACGGGCGTTGAGGCGGGCGGCCTGGCGGGTCAGGTGGTCGCGTTCGGCGAGGTTGGGTGCCTTGTGGGCCGCCTCGGCGTACAGCCCGGCCGCCTTCTCCAGGTCGCCGTCGCGCTCGTGGAGGTAGGCCGCCACCGCGGTGTGGCGGGGCAATGAGTCCTTCAGTTCGGCGAGTGCCGCCAGGCCGGCGCGCGGTCCGTCGGCCTCGCCGACGGCCACCGCGCGGTTGAGGCGGACGACCGGGCTGTCGGTCAGGCGCGCGAGTTCGTCGTACCACTCGACGATCTGCACCCAGTCGGTCTCCTCGGCGGTGGGCGCGTCGGCGTGGAGTGCCGCGATGGCGGCCTGGGCCTGGAACTCGCCCAGCCGGTCGCGGGCGAGGGCCGACTGGAGGATCTCGACGCCCTCGGCGATCGACTTGGTGTCCCACTGGCCGCGGTCCTGCTCGGCGAGCGGTACCAGGCTGCCGTCGGGCGCGGTCCGGGCGGCGCGCCGGGCGTGGTGGAGCAGCATGAGGGCGAGCAACCCCGCCACCTCGGGGTGGTCGATCGCGGCCGCGAGCTGCCGGGTGAGCCGGATGGCC
This sequence comes from Streptomyces sp. NPDC002888, assembly GCF_042888465.1. Lineage (NCBI taxonomy): Bacteria > Bacillati > Actinomycetota > Actinomycetes > Kitasatosporales > Streptomycetaceae > Streptomyces > Streptomyces sp. NPDC002888. Next base: position 140,524 of record NZ_JBIAPU010000006.1, read on the forward strand.
TCGGCGGCGAGGTCGACGTCGCCGGAGTAGCCCTCGTTGAAGACCAGGTAGAGGACGCGCAGCACGGTGGCGACGTCGCCGGGCTGGTCGAAGCGGACGCCGGAGACGGTGCGCTTGGCGCGGCTGATGCGCTGCGCCATGGTCGCCTCGGGCACCAGGTAGGCCCGGGCGATCTGGCGGGTGGTCAGCCCGCCGACGGCGCGCAGCGTGAGCGCGACCGCGGACGACGGCGTCAGCGACGGGTGGGCGCACAGGAAGTAGAGCTGGAGCGTGTCGTCCGCCGCGGGCGCGGGTCCGGGCGCCGGCTCCTCGTCGACGAGGTCCTCACGTCGGCGGCGGGCGGCGTCCGCCCGGGTCGCGTCGAGGAACCGGCGCCAGGCCACGGTGATCAGCCAGCCCTTCGCATCCCGCGGAGGGTCGGCCGGCCAGACGCGGACCGCCTCGACCAGCGCGTCCTGCACGGCGTCCTCGGCCGCCGCGAAGTCGGCTCCGCGGCGGACGAGGATGGCGAGCACGCTCGGCGTGAGGCTCCGGAGCAGGGCCTCGTTCATCGATGAGGTCATCGATGAGGGCACTCCGTGATGGTGGGCGGCGCGGCCAGGAACGGGCGCAGTTCCAGCCACTCGTGGATCGGCTTGCCGCCCGCCCCAGGGGCGGCGGACAGTTCCCCGGCCAGCTCGACGGCGCGGTCGTAGCTGTCGACGTCGATCACCATCCAGCCGGCGATGAGGTCCTTGGTCTCGGCGAACGGGCCGTCGGTGACCGGCGGGCGGCCCTCGCCGTCGTACTGGACCCACGTCCCCTCGGGGGCGAGCGCCTGCCCGTCGATGAACTCGCCGGTCTCCTCCAGCCGGGCCGCGAAGTCCTGCATGTACTGCACGTGCGCCGAGATCTCCTCAGGCGTCCACTGGTCCATGGGCACGTCGTTGACCGCTGCCGGGGCGCCGCGGTAGTGCTTGAGCAGCAAGTACTTGGCCATGGTGTTTCTCCTCGGTGCTGGTGCGACCCATTGTGGTCGCGTTCACCTCGGGGACGGAGCCAGTCACGGGTTCTCGACATCGCCGTCCGATCTTTTTTTGGCTCTCGTGGATGAGCCTCGTGGCCGGTGTGGCGAAGACTTGCCGTTGTCTACCGCCCTGACGGTCATTAAGGTCGATCACGTGACTGCCGGGTCGGCCTTGGGCCATGCACGAGTTGGGGTCCCGGCCTTGGCGTGAGCGCCGGGCGGGCGCGAGGTCCGCCGTTTTTCTCCGTGTCGAGTCCGAACAGCGATCCACAGACCCGGAGATACCTGCCTCATGCCTTCCGTCCAGTTGAACCACACCGCCGTCTACGCCAGCGACCGCCACCTGTCCGCCGAGTTCATCGCCGCGATCCTCGGACTGCGGGTCGGCGCGCCGTTCGGGCCGTTCCTGCCCGTCGACCTCGGTAACGGCGTGACGCTCGACTACTACGAGAAGCGGGACGAGCCGATCCAGAGCCAGCACTACGCGTTCCTCGTCCCGGATACGGAGTTCGACGCGATGATCGGGCGCCTGGACGCGGTCGGGGTCACGTACTACGCCGATCCCAGCCACACCGAGCCCGGGCGGATCAACCGGCTCTTCGGTGGCCGTGGCGCCTACTTCGGCGACCCCGACGGGCACAACATGGAGATCATGACCCGGCCGTACGTCCGCCCCTAGCGAGGGGAACCCCAGAAACACGGCGGCACCTGGCGTACCGGAATGCCGGTGCCAGGTGCCAGGTGCCGTTCGTACGACGTCGCTCGCTATACCGACAGCGGTACCGGATGCACCTCGTCGGCCTTGTGCCCCGTGCGTTCGTGGATGCGCTGGACCGCGTCGGCGGAGGGTGCCTCGGAGAGGCAGTAGACGATGCCGGAGTCCGGGTCGGCCCAGGCCCGTTCGAAGTGCACGCTCTCGTCTCCCTCTATGGCGAGGTCGGCCTGGTGCGCCTCGCGCAGCTGCTCGGCCGTGATGCCGGTCATGTTGTGGTGGACGTCCATGAACTTGGGCATGGCGTCGCACCTCCTTCCGCCGGTGCGCTCACCTGTCTCTGCTTACTCCATCGTGCGCTCGCGTCCCGTGCGGGGCGACCGCTGCGGAGGCCGGTGTGTGCCCTGGCCGTCGCCCCGCTCCGGCAACGGCAGCAGGAAGGGCCCCGGCTCGCTCAGATGCCGGGGCCCTTCACCGTCGTCGTACACGTCGTACGAGATCTACGACCTCACCCGCACTGACACGGGTTGCCCGACTGGCACCCGCACCCGCAGCCCGAGCCACAGCCGCACGCGGCGATCAGGGGCAGGGTCCTGATCTCGGCCGGCTGGTCGGTCTGGCGGTTCTGAGTGGGGTCGGGCGTGGTGATGGGGGATTCGGCCATGGGTCCCTCCTCGACTGACGGCACCCCCGAGGCTGGTGCCTGTGCCCATTGGATGCCCGCCCTGCTGGGCGCATCAACGGCGCACAGAGGCTCTCCCGCGCCGAACAGGCACCTTCACCTCAAGGCCGAGGGCTTACGCCCCCTCCGTCGCCGGCTGGATCTCCGGCTGTACGTCCGCCTGCAGCTCGTCCGCGTGCTCGCCCGTCACCAGGAACACCACACGCTTGGCGACCGCCACCGCGTGGTCGGCGAACCGCTCGTAGTAGCGGCCGAGCAGCGTCACGTCGACGGCCGTCTCGATGCCGTGCTTCCAGCGGTCGTCCATCAGGTGCTGGAAGAGCGTGCGGTGCAGCAGGTCCATCGCGTCGTCGTCCGTCTCCAGCTGGAGCGCCAGGTCAACGTCCTTGGTGATGATGACCTCGGCCGACTTCGCCATCAGACGCTGCGCGAGCTGGCCCATCTCCAGGATGGTCGCGTGCAGGTCGTGGGGGATCGCGCGCTCGGGGTAACGCAGCCGCGCCAGCTTCGCCACGTGCTGGGCCAGGTCGCCCGAACGCTCGAGGTCCGCCGACATGCGCAGCGAGGTGACGACGATCCGCAGGTCCGTCGCCACCGGCTGCTGCCGTGCCAGCAGCGCTATCGCGCGCGCCTCCAGGTCGTGCTGCAGGTCGTCGACCTTCTTGTCGCCCTCGATCACCGTCTCGGCGAGCTTCAGGTCGGAGTCGAGGATGGCCGTCGTGGCGCGCCCGATGGCCGACCCGACCAGCCGGGCCATCTCCACCAGACCGTCGCCGATCGAATCCAGTTCCTCGTGGTACGCGTCCCGCATCAGGGTTCCCTCTCGTGCGTGTCAATCGGGGTTCCGGGGGCCGGGGCTCCGGCGCGAAACCGGCGGTGCGAACCCCACGCTCCCACGTTCCGGCCCGTACGCGTCTGTTTCCGCCACCCCAAATGAACCATTACTGGCTCCAAGGTGAACTCTGGGCGACGAGTGTTCGAGCTCGCACCTCGATGGCTGTGGCCGGGCGGTGTCCCATGCCTAACCTGGGTGCATGGACGTGAACGCGGCGGTCGCCGCAGCGGCAGCGATCGCCGGGGTACTCACCGGCGTGATCGCCATGCTGGCGTTCCGCTGGAGCGAGCGGGAACAGGCACGTCCGACGCGTACCTCCCTGCACACCGACCCGGTGCTGCCGCCCGGCGTGGACACCGTCCTGTCCGTGCTGCGCTCCTCGGCCGTCGTCCTCGACGAGGCCGACGCCGTCGTCAAGGCCAGCTCCGCCGCTTACGCCCTCGGGCTGGTCCGCGGCGGCAAGCTCTCCGTGGAACCGATGCTCCAGATGGCCCGGGACACCCGGCGCGACGGCGAGATACGCCAGGTCGAGCTGGACCTGCCGAGGCGGGGGACCGGACGGGGCGAGGCCCTCGCCGTGTCCGCACGCGTGGCACCACTCGGCTCCCGGCTCGTCCTCCTGCTCGTCGAGGACCTCACCGAGGCCCGGCGCATCGAGGCCGTACGGCGCGACTTCGTCGCCAACGTCAGCCACGAGCTGAAGACGCCCACCGGCGCGCTCTCCCTCCTCTCCGAGGCCGTCATGGACGCCTCCGACGACCCGGAGGCCGTGCAGCGCTTCGCCGGACGCATGCAGATCGAGGCGACCCGCCTGACCAGCCTCGTGCAGGAGCTCATCGACCTCTCCCGGGTCCAGAACGACGACCCCCTCGAGGACGCCGAGCCCGTGCGCGTCGACGAACTGGTCGCCGAGGCCATCGACCGCTGCCGGCACGCGGCGGGCACCAAGCAGATCACCATGGCCGCCTCGGTCGGAGGGCCCGCCGCCCCCTCGGCCGCGGGCGGCGACGGACCTCCGGCGGGCACACCTGAGCTGCGCGTATGGGGTCACCGCGGCCAGCTCGCCGCCGCCCTCGGCAACCTCGTCGAGAACGCCGTCAACTACTCGCCCGCCCGCACCCGCGTCGGCATAGCGGCCCGCAGGGTGCCCACGCCCGGCGGCGACCTGATCGAGATCGCCGTCACCGACCAGGGCATCGGCATCACCGACAAGGACAAGGAGCGCATCTTCGAGCGCTTCTACCGCGTCGACCCGGCCCGCTCCCGCGCCACCGGCGGTACGGGACTCGGGCTGGCGATCGTCAAGCACGTGGCCGCCTCGCACGGCGGGGAGGTCACGGTGTGGAGCTCCGAGGGACAGGGCTCCACGTTCACCCTGCGGCTGCCGGAGGCGGGCTCCGCCCGCGACCGAACCCAGCAGCACCCCGACCTCGACGCCGACAACGACGACTACGACGAGGACACCGGGGACATAGGAGACATCGAGGAGATCGAGGTCCGGCGGTCCGCCGCGGCGCCCCGCACCTCGCCACCGTCCAAGTCCCCGTCCCACGACTCACCCCCCGACTCAACCGCGTACGAAACGCTTTCCGCCCCGGAGGTCCTTCCGTGACCCGTGTGCTCGTCGTCGAGGACGAGGAGTCCTTCTCCGACGCCCTGTCCTACATGCTCCGCAAGGAGGGCTTCGAGGTCGCCGTCGCGACCACGGGCCCCGACGGACTCGACGAGTTCGAGCGCAACGGCGCCGACCTCGTCCTCCTCGACCTGATGCTGCCGGGGCTGCCCGGTACGGAGGTCTGCCGCCAGCTGCGCGGCCGCTCCAACGTCCCCGTGATCATGGTGACCGCCAAGGACAGTGAGATCGACAAGGTCGTCGGCCTGGAGATAGGAGCCGACGACTACGTCACCAAGCCGTTCTCCTCGCGGGAACTGGTCGCCCGTATCCGCGCCGTGCTGCGCCGCCGCGGCGAGCCCGAGGAGGTCTCCCCGGCCGCCCTCGAGGCGGGCCCGGTCCGCATGGACGTCGACAGACACGTGGTGACCGTCTCCGGCTCCAAGGTCGACCTCCCCCTCAAGGAGTTCGACCTCCTCGAGATGCTGCTGCGCAACGCCGGCCGCGTCCTGACCCGCATGCAGCTCATCGACCGCGTCTGGGGCGCCGACTACGTCGGCGACACCAAGACCCTCGACGTCCACGTCAAGCGCCTCCGCGCGAAGATCGAGCCCGACCCGGGAGCGCCGCGCTATCTGGTGACGGTGCGCGGTCTGGGCTACAAGTTCGAGCCGTAAACCGCGGGCGGACGAAGAGCCGCAAGCCACGCGGTACGAAGAAGGGCGGGACCTCCCAGAGGTCCCGCCCTTTCGTGTATACGGCCGGTCAGTGGCCCGCCGCCGACTCCGAAGCCGACGCGTTCGGGGACGTCGAGCCGCTCGGGGAACCGCTCGTGGAGGGCGAGCCGCTGGTGGCGGGGGAGCCGCTCGGGGACGGCGAGCCCGAGGTGCCGCCGGCCGGTTCGCCCGAGGGGCTCGCGGAGGCGCCGCCCGGAGCGGTCGGGACCTCGCTCGGGCCCCACTTGGAGAAGTAGCTCTCGGAGGGGACGACGAACGCGCGCAGGCTCACGTCACCGGTCTTGCTGAAGGTGAAGGTGATCTTCTGGGCGTTGCCGTCCTCGATGGCCTCGCCGCTGCCGGCCAGCACCGCGGAGGCGTTGTCCGCGCCGCCGATGACGACCGAGCCGCCGGCCGGGATGCTCAGCTTGCCGTTGCCCTTGGCGGGCTTCAGTTCGACGGGCTTGTCGATGCCGTCCACGGTGATCGAGTCCAGCGTCTGCGCGGTGCCGCCGCTGTTGAACACGGTGGCGGAGATCGCGGTGGGGCCGGTCGACTCCGGGTCGGGCTGGGTGATGACGACCGCGTTCTGGATCTTGATGTCGCCAACGGCGGTGGCAGCGTTGTCCGGCTTGATCTCCAGAGTCTGGGAGTTGTTGCCGGCGCCGCAGGCGGCGAGCGAGGCGATCGAGAACGCGATGGCGGAAGCGGCGAGGGCGCCGCGTCGAAGGCTGCTGCTCACGGCGGCGGCAACTCCTTGAACGCACGGGGGCGGCTTCGTTCTTGATGAGCCGCCCTAAGGGTCAGTCAGCGGCCCTTAGGTTACCGAGCCGTCCTCGCGCCGCCGCACCCGACCCTCCCTCGAGCCGTCTCATCTCCTGCGCCACAGGTCACAAGTGACCCTCAAGTCACTTTGATCACTCGGGCGGATCACTCGGGCGGACGACATTCTCATAAGGTCTCGCCTCGCAAATCTTCCGTGAAGGAATGCCCGATCACCTGAAGAATTGATCATCGGCTTCCCTCGCCGGTCGTGATCAATTCTTGATTCGTCTCGTATCCCACTCCGCGCACCGAACGGAGTAGCGGAAGTCGAGCACTTGGAACCGGACATTTGGGGATGTTCAGCCGCCTGGAGGAGCCTCCGGATGTGTGTAACGTACGCGTTTCACCTCTGTAGGACAGCACCTCCCACCTGCGAATACCTGCTTCCGATCGCCCCGCGCAGCACGTCCATGTTGCTGTTGTCAAGCCCCGAGATATGCCCTGACCTGCGAAAACGCCATTCAGTAGACGCCGTATCCGTGTTACTCTGGATAGCCACGGAAGGGGTACCTGTCACATGACGTTCAAGGTTGGCGACACCGTGGTCTATCCCCATCACGGGGCCGCGCTGATCGAGGCTATCGAAACTCGCCAGATCAAAGGCGTGGACAAGACCTACTTGGTGCTGAAGGTCGCCCAGGGTGACCTGACAGTGCGTGTGCCAGCGGACAATGCGGAGTTCGTCGGCGTGCGTGATGTGGTCGGTCAGGACGGGCTGGACCGGGTCTTCGAGGTGCTGCGCGCACCATACGCAGAGGAGCCCACGAACTGGTCCCGTCGCTACAAGGCAAATCTCGAGAAGCTCGCCTCCGGCGATGTCATCAAGGTCGCGGAAGTCGTGCGTGACCTGTGGCGTCGCGAGCGCGAGCGCGGACTCTCCGCGGGTGAGAAGCGCATGCTCGCCAAGGCCCGCCAGATCCTGGTGAGCGAGCTCGCCCTCGCGGAGAACACCAACGAGGACAAGGCCGAGGCGCTGCTCGACGAGGTCCTCGCGTCCTGACGCCGGCGCAAGCCAGCCTCAGCTCAGCATTCAGCACATCGAAATGCCGCGGTGCCCGATGACGTATTAGTGTCGCCGGGCGCTGCGGCATGTTCGCGCTCAGATGCCGTACGCCGAGGTGGGGCCCCGATACTTTGGCGTGCCGGGCCCGGGCGGCTGACTCGACCGGTGTCACGGAAGGGTCCGGTCGAGGCGTCGCGCCCGGCACTTCCCCGCACTCTCGCGAGCGCGGGGTACGCCCAGGCCATACCCAACTAGGCCGAGCACACAAACCTGACAGGAACCGATGTCTGACGATTCGCGACCTTCACCCGCGCAAGCAGCCCCGACGAGCACCGGCCAGGCAGCCCGTACGACACCCCGTACGGCCTCCCGCACCGCCGCCGTGATCCCGGCCGCCGGCCGCGGCGTACGGCTCGGCCCGGGTGCCCCCAAAGCGCTCCGCGCGCTGAACGGCACGCCCATGCTCGTCCACGCGGTACGCGCGATGGCCGCCTCCCGAGCCGTCTCCCTCGTGGTCGTCGTCGCCCCGCCCGAGGGCGCCGCCGAGGTCAAGAGCCTGCTCGACGCACACGCCCTGCCCGAGCGCACCGACTTCCTCGTCGTCCCCGGCGGCGACACCCGCCAGGAGTCCGTGAAGCTCGGCCTCGACGCGCTGCCGCCCGATCACGACATCGTCCTCGTCCACGACGCCGCCCGCCCGCTCGTCCCCGTCGACACCGTGGACACCGTCATCGAGGCCGTACGCGACGGCGCCCAGGCCGTCGTCCCCGCACTGCCCCTCGCCGACACCGTCAAGGAAGTCGAGCCCGCGACCGTCACAGGCGACCCCGAACCCGTCGTCGCCACACCCGAGCGGTCCCGACTGCGCGCCGTCCAGACACCCCAGGGCTTCGACCGCGCCACCCTCGTCCACGCCCACGAGACGGTCACCGACAACGTCACCGACGACGCGAGCATGATCGAACAGCTGGGGCTGCCCGTCGTGGTCGTACCGGGCCACGAGGAGGCCTTCAAGGTGACGCGCCCCCTCGACCTCGTCCTCGCCGAGGCCGTCCTGACCCGCAGGAGGCTCACCGATGGCTTCTGAAGCGTCCGGCTTCCGGCAGACGCCGGCAGGGCCCCCGCTGCCCCAGGTGGGCATCGGCACCGACATCCACGCCTTCGAGGACGGCCGTGAACTGTGGTGCGCGGGACTGAAATGGGAAGGCGAGGGACCCGGCCTCGCCGGACACTCCGACGCCGACGTCGTCGCCCACGCCGCCTGCAACGCGCTGTTCTCCGCCGCCGGACTCGGTGACCTGGGACAGCACTTCGGCACCGGACGGCCCGAGTGGTCCGGCGCCTCCGGCGTCACCCTCCTGACCGAGGCCGCCCGCATCGTGCGCGAGGCCGGATTCCGCATCGGGAACATCGCCGTCCAGGTCGTCGGACCCCGCCCGAAAATCGGCAAGCGCCGCGACGAGGCCCAGAAGATCCTCTCCGAAGCCGCGGGAGCCCCCGTGTCCGTCTCCGGCGCCACCACCGACGGCCTCGGATTCCCCGGCCGCGGAGAAGGCCTCATGGCCGTCGCCACCGCACTGGTCGCCCGTACGGACTGAGTCACGGACCGGGACCGACGCCTACAGGTCACGAAAACACGCCCTTGGCCGGAACAGTCGCAAGGCACTCCCACCGGCCCACTACTCTGGAGTGGTGACCATTCGCCTGTACGACACCAGCGCCCGGCAGATCCGTGACTTCAGCCCGCTCCAGCCGGGTTGCGTCTCGATCTACCTCTGTGGCGCCACCGTGCAGGCAGCACCGCACATCGGCCACATCCGCTCCGGCCTCAACTTCGACATCATGCGCCGATGGTTCGCCCACCGCGGCTACGACGTGACGTTCATCCGCAACGTCACCGACATCGACGACAAGATCATCACCAAGTCGGCCGACCAGGGCCGCCCCTGGTGGGCCATCGGCTACGACAACGAGCGCGCGTTCAACGACGGCTACCACGTCCTCGGCTGCCTGCCCCCGACGTACGAACCGCGCGCCACCGGGCACGTCCCGGAGATGATCGAGATGATGCGCGGACTCATCGAGCGCGGGCACGCCTACGAGGCCGACGGCAACGTCTACTTCGACGTGCGCTCCTTCACGGAGTACCTGCGCCTGTCCAACCAGGAACTCGACAACCTCCTCCAGCCGTCGAGCGAGGGCGAGACCGGCAAGCGGGACTCCCGCGACTTCGCCATGTGGAAGGCGGCGAAGCCCGGCGAGCCCAGCTGGGAGACGCCGTGGGGGCGAGGCCGACCCGGCTGGCACCTCGAGTGCTCCGCGATGGCCCACAAGTACCTCGGCACCGCCTTCGACATCCACGGCGGCGGACTCGACCTGATCTTCCCGCACCACGAGAACGAGATCGCCCAGGCCAAGGCCTACGGCGACGACTTCGCCCAGTACTGGGTGCACAACGCCTGGGTCACCATGAGCGGCGAGAAGATGTCCAAGTCGCTCGGCAACTCCGTCCTCGTCAGCGAGATGGTCAAGCAGTGGCGGCCCATCGTCCTGCGCTACTACCTCGGCACCCCGCACTACCGATCCATGATCGAGTACAGCGAGGAGGCCCTGCGCGAGGCCGAGTCGGCGTTCGCCCGCATCGAGGGCTTCGTGCAGCGCGTCGTCGAGAAGGCCGGGGGAGTCGTCGAACCCGCCGCCGACGTACCACCCGCCTTCGCCGAGGCCATGGACGACGACCTCGGCGTCCCGCAGGCCCTCGCCATCGTCCACACCACCGTCCGCCAGGGCAACTCCGCCCTCGCAGCCGACGACAAGGAAGCCGCCGTCGCCCGCCTCGCCGAGGTGCGCGCCATGCTCGGCGTCCTCGGACTCGACCCCCTCGACCCGCAGTGGGCCGGCGAGACCGACCGTGGCGAGGACCTGCACGGCGTCGTCGACAGCCTCGTACGCCTCGTACTCGACCAGCGCGAGGCCGCCCGCGCCCGCAAGGACTGGGCCACCGCGGACGCCATCCGCGACCAGCTCAACCAGTCCGGACTCGTCATCGAGGACAGCCCCCAGGGGCCCCGGTGGAGCCTCGGCCCACGCTGAGTCCCACCCCCAGCCCCTTGATCGACTGTGCCGCCCGGGCAGCCGGGCGGCACACTGCATAGACGTAATCAACCGACGCACCACAGGAACAGGTAGGTCATGGCCGCGAACAACCGTCGCATGTCCGGCAAGAAGGGCGCGCAGGTCGGCAGTGGCGGCCAGCGACGCCGAGGCCTGGAGGGCAAGGGACCGACGCCCCCCGCCGAGATGCGCAAGGGACACAAGAAGAACCGCATCGCCACCGTCAAGGCGAAGCAGACCGCGCGCCGCCCCGCACCCCGCGGCCGAGGCGGCAAGTCCACCTCCGAACTCGTCGTCGGCCGCAACCCCGTCGTCGAGGCACTGCGCGAAGGCGTACCCGCCTCCACGCTCTACGTCCAGCAGTTCATCGACAACGACGAGCGCGTCCGCGAGGCACTCCAGCTCGCGGCCGAGCGCGGCGGCATCAACCTCATGGAGGCCCCCCGCCCCGAGCTCGACCGCATGACCAACGGCCTCAACCACCAGGGCCTCGTCCTCCAGGTCCCGCCCTACGAGTACGCCCACCCCGAGGACCTCCTCGACGCCGCCCACGACGAGGGCGCCGACGCGCTCATCGTCGCCCTCGACGGCGTGACCGACCCGCGCAACCTCGGCGCCGTCGTCCGCTCCGTCACCGCCTTCGGCGGCCACGGCGTCGTCGTCCCCGAGCGGCGCGCCGCCGGCATGACCGCCGGCGCCTGGAAGACCTCCGCCGGCACCGCCGCCCGTACGCCCGTCGCCCGCGCCACCAACCTCACGCGCGCCCTGGAGGCCTACCAGAAGGCCGGCGTCACGGTCGTCGGCCTCGCCGCCGACGGAGAAGCCGAACTCGGAGACCTGAACGCCCTGGAGGGCCCCGTCGTCATCGTCGTCGGCAGCGAAGGCAAGGGCCTGTCCCGCCTCGTCGGCGAAACCTGCGACTTCCGCGTCCGCATCCCCATGCCCGGTGGCGCCGAATCCCTCAACGCCGGTGTTGCGGCGGGCATCGTGCTGTACGAGGCCTGTCGTCGGCGTGGCTGAGGGCGGTTGGCGGCAGGCAGGCGGAGCCCGCCGGTCGGAGGCCGGCGCAGACGTCCGAAGCCGCGAAGCGTGCGAGGGCGGCAGAAAGAAGGGGCCGCCGGTGTTGCGGCGGGCATCGTGCTGTACGAGGCCTGTCGTCGGCGTGGCTGAGGGCGGTTGGCGGTAGGCGTCGTGCTCTACGAAGCGGCGCGCCGACGGGCCTGAACGCACGTCCGTAGATTCACCGGAACGGGTCAATTCCGGCGAGCAGGGCAACCTTGACGGGGTCCGGACAGATCCGCCGAGTCAAGACAGTGTCCTAACGACACGTCACTCGGTTAGATGAGTGTGGACACCAGAACACCCCGCACACCCACGGGGGACCGCTCGTCGGGATACGACGACGCTCCCGCGCTGAGCATGGTGAAGGTGCCGAGCGATCCGGCGCAGGTCATCGTCAATCACGCGAGCTTCCGCGTGCAGCTGGGCGCATCGACCCGGCGCGGCGGCCCGTCCCAGCGGATCGCACGGCACCTGAGCGCCACCGAGAACACCGCCCGCATGCCCGTCGTCGGCACGACGAGCAGAGCGGGCGCGGCCGGCACTGCGTCGACGCGCCGCCGACCCGTCGTCTGGAGCGGCAGGTCCGCCCCCGACGACACCGGCGCCCACCGGCTGCTCCAAGCCGTGCGGGCAGGCAGCGTCAGCCACGACCAACCCAACGACGCCGGAGCCACCCAGGTCATCCCCCGCGTCGACACCCACGGCGGCTACCCCGACGACGGCTACGGCGACCTCGACCAGACCGTCGAAACCCCCGTCGTAGGCGCCCAACGCACCTACCGCGCCGGCGACACCTCACTCCTGCCGAACATGCGCACCGTCGGCAGCGCCTACGACGAACGCGCCTACACAGGCCCGGAGTTCGACGACCACGAGGACACCTACACGGCGGACCCCCGCCCCCGGCCCCACGGCAGACGCCAGAGCGACGACCCCGCCCGGCACGCCTACTACCCCGGCCGCCGCATGAATCTCGGCGGCGTCCTCCTCCCCCTGCGCCTCCTGCTCGGCTCCATCTCCATCTACGCCGGCATGGGCAAGCTCTGCGACCCCGTCTACTTCGACGGCGGCAAACGCGGCTCCATGGTCAAGTGGCTCAACACCCTCCACCCCTGGGAAGCCGCCGAACCCCTCCGCCAGGTCGCCCTCCACCACCCCGTCGGCTCCGGACTCGTCATCGCCTTCCTCCAGGTCGTCGTCGGTGTCCTCACCGTCCTCGGCTGCTGGCAGCGCATCGCCGCCGCCTTCGGCGCCATGCTCTCCGCCGCACTCATCGTCACCGTCAGCTGGAAGACCGTCCCGGTCTACGAGACCCCCGACATCATCTACCTCGCCGCCTGGTCCCCCCTGGTCATCGCCGGCGCCCCCGTCTACTCCATCGACGGCCGCCTCGCCGCCGGAGCCTGGCGGCGCCTCGGACCCCGCTCCGACCTCTGGGAACTCCGCCGCTACGTCCTGCGTCGCGGCGCCCTCGTCACCACCGTCGTCACCGGCCTCACCCTCCTCGTCGGCTCCCTCCTCGGCGGCGCCGTCCGTGACGCCGACCGCGTCGTCGTACCCGGCCCCGGCGAGGCCCCCCGCAACGAACAGCCCGGCTCCCCCCTCCCCCAGGACCCCGCCGAGCCCAAGCAGCGCCAGAGCCCCTCCGCGTCCACCTCACCCACCCAGGGCGCCACCGCGGGCTCCACCCCCTCCGGCACCGCCACTACCCCCGGCGCCACCCGCGACACCGGCACCGCCACCGGCGGCACCCCCAGCCAGACCCAGGGCACCACCGGCCAAGCCCCACCCCAGCACACCACCCCCGCCGGCCAGGCCCCCAGCACCACCTCCGGCCCCACCTCCGGCGGCGCCGCAACCGGCGGCCCGTCGGGTGGCTCCGGCGGCAGCTCCTCCTCGGGCCAGTCGGGCCTCGTAGGCGGCCTGTTGGGGTAACCGAGCCGGCGGGCGACATCCTGGGCACGCCTGCCGGCTGAACATACGGCCCGTACGACGAGGGTCCCGCACGGAAGACGTGCGGGACCCTCGTCGTACGGTGCGTGCAGTGCGCCCCGTCAGGGGCGCGGGGCTGTGACATTTGCAGCTCCGCCGCGGGGCGCGACCAGCCACATACGGCCCGCAGCGGCACGACGGCCTCTACTGAGCGCTCAGCGCCCCAGCGCCGCCAACTCCCTCGCCGCCTCCGTCAGATCCTTCGCCGTATCGATGGCACGCCAATACGCCCCCTGCGGAATCGTAAAGCCGGCCAGCCGCCGCTCACGAGCCAGATGCGGAAACGTCGTCCGCTCATGGTCCCCCCGCTGCGGCAGCAACCCCGCGAACTCGGGGGAGAAGACGTACACACCCGCGTTGATCTCGAACGTCGACGGCGGCGCCTCGATGAAGTCCGTGATGTGACCGAAGCCGTCCGTCTTCACCGCCCCCCACGGAATGCGCGGCCGCGCCAACGCAAGGGTCGCGACCGCGTCGCGCTCGGTGTGGAAGTCCGCCATGTCACGCAGCGAGAAGCGCGTCCAGATGTCGCCGTTGGTGGCGTACCAGGACCGGTCCGGATGGGGGAGATGCGCGGCCGCGTACTTCAGGCCGCCACCGCGGCCCAGCGGCTCGCTCTCGACGACCGTCGTGACCGACACCGGCAACTCGGCCGCATCCAGCCACTTCTGCAGAACATCGGCGAGATGACCGCACGAGACCACCACGTGGGTCACGCCCTCCTCGGCGAGCCAGGTGATCTGATGACCGATGATCGGCGTCCCCGTACCGGGGATCTCGACCATCGGCTTGGGCCGGTCGTCGGTGTAGGGACGCAGCCGGGACCCCTGGCCACCGGCCAGGATCACGGCTTGCGTGGGGCGGGACGCCACGTGCGGATCGGTCATGACCGAACTGTACGTGGCGCCCCGCCCGGGGCTGCGCCTGTACTCGTGCTCAGCTGTGCCGGGGGCTCAGCCGTGGCCGTGCCCGTGCTCAGCTGTGCATCGCTGCCACCCCGGAGGCGAAGGAGGTGTCACACACCGGCCGGGCGAACGACTGCGCCCGCGTCGGCCCGTACACACGGACCGCGGCCCGGCCGAGGGCACGGGCGATGGAGACACAGTGCTCGGCCAGCGACGGACGCTCGTTCACCGCCTCCTGGAGGTGGGTCAGCGCGACGCCCGGGTCCTTCTCCTGCAACTCGGTCAGGAGCTGGTCGCGCAGCACGTCCTCAGGGGCGCGCGGGGCGGAGTGGGAGGTGCGGTCCGGGGCGGAGACGTCGGAGGCGGTGAGCACCGAGTCCGAAGGGTTCCCCGACCAGTTGACCCGGGTGACCGCGAGGGTCCCCGAGAGCACCAGGACGACGGGCAGGACGAGGGCGAGGGAGCGGCCGATCCGGCGGGCGGGGCCCCGGCCGCGTCCTGGCTGCTGAGTGGTGGAGTGCTTCACGGAGTGCTTCACGCGTGTGAGGGTAGCGCCCGGTAGTGTTTCGGAGACATTCAGTCACCGATTCGGGTGATCGGGGCGTCCCTCTTTCTGGGTAAGGGGTTGACGCACAGCACTCGAAATGACCGTTCTGCCGGGGTATTTGTCCGCAACGAGAAGGGCCCCGCAGCAGCCTGCGGGGCCCTCTTCTTCAACCAGGGCGAATCACCCGGGGTTGTACCGCTCGATGCGTGCCGACTCAGCCGACTCAGTCGGAGAGACGCTCACCCGTGGACGTCGAGAACACGTGGGTCTCACCCGCGCGCGGGACGACGTGCAGCGTGCTGCCCTTCTCCGGGACGTCACGGCCGCTGACACGGACCACGAGGTCCTTCGAGTCGTCGCCGACCTTCGCGGTGCCGTAGACGTACGCGTCGGCGCCCAGCTCCTCGACCACGTTCACGGTGACCGCGAGGCCCAGCTCGGCCTCGGCGCCGGCCACGTCGAAGTGCTCCGGACGCACACCGACCGTCACGGTCTTGTCGGTGGCGGCGGAGAGCGCGTCACGCTGGACCGGCACGACCGACTTGCCGAACTTCACACCGCCGTCGGCGATCGGGACCTCGACCAGGTTCATGGCCGGGGAACCGATGAAGCCGGCGACGAACAGGTTCGCGGGCTTGTCGTACATGTTGCGCGGGGTGTCGATCTGCTGGAGCAGACCGTCCTTGAGGACCGCCACACGGTCACCCATCGTCATGGCCTCGACCTGGTCGTGGGTGACGTAGACGGTGGTGATGCCGAGACGGCGCTGCAGCGACGCGATCTGCGTACGCGTGGAGACACGGAGCTTGGCGTCCAGGTTGGACAGCGGCTCGTCCATGAGGAACACCTGCGGCTCACGCACGATGGCGCGGCCCATGGCGACACGCTGACGCTGACCACCGGAGAGCGCCTTCGGCTTGCGGTCCAGGTACTCGGTCAGGTCGAGGATCTTCGCGGCCTCCTCGACCTTCTGCCGGATCTCGGCCTTGTTCACGCCGGCGATCTTGAGCGCGAAGCCCATGTTGTCGGCGACCGTCATGTGCGGGTACAGCGCGTAGTTCTGGAACACCATGGCGATGTCCCGGTCCTTCGGCGGCAGGTGCGTGACGTCGCGGTCACCGATGCGGATGGCGCCGCCGTTCACGTCCTCGAGCCCGGCGAGCATCCGGAGCGAGGTGGACTTTCCGCAGCCGGACGGGCCGACCAGAACGAGGAACTCCCCGTCCTCGATCTCGATGTCGAGCGCGTCTACGGCGGGCTTCGTGGAGCCCGGGTAGACCCGGGTCGCCTTGTCGAACGAGACAGTGGCCATGATGAATGAACCCCTTCTACCGGCAGGAACGTGCCGGACGATCCGAGTAGGAAGGTGGTGAGCCTCGGCGGAGGTTCCGCCGTGGTGTAGTCCACACGCGTGAACTGGGTCAGGACGGTACCTGGCGATCGCGTGCCTGTCAGTAGTTGTGGGGCTGTGAACTTCGCGGAAATTTTCGACGGGGCGCCCTCGCGACCTGGGTACACTGCACGGGCACGTACGTGCAGGCCTCCTTAGCTCAGCTGGCCAGAGCAACGCACTTGTAATGCGTAGGTCGTCGGTTCGAATCCGACAGGGGGCTCTCTGAAGCCCAGGTCAGTCCCCATCTGACCTGGGGTTTTTCGCTTCCGCCAGCAACGCCTCCACAAACCGCTCCGCCCCCAGGACTCGAAACGGCCTGCTGTGATACGGCCGGGTGCTCGGGTCGACCGGCGCCGTCACCCCGAGCTGGTTGTGCAGCGCCCCCACGGCCTCGTACGCCTCAGCGAGATGTCGCTCCCGCTCCCGCCAGTCTGTCGCCGCCAGGGCGGCCGTCAGCACCGGGGTGAGCCGCCGACCCGTCGCGGCCTGGGAGAAGGCCGTCCCCAGCCACTTGCTGTACGGGGGATAGCGGCGGTCCATCAGGAGGCACAGGCGCATCAGGTCGCGGATCAGGCGGGCGGCGACCACCGCGGAGCCCAGTTCGTCGCCCACCTCGCCGCAGCGGCCGACGAAGGCTTCCTCGTCGGAGATGCGTTGCCAGTGGCGGGCCAGGACGTGGAGCCAGACGTCGTGGGGGTACCAGCGCAGGGTGGCTCGCAGCGGGGTGAGTTCGCCGAGGCCGTCGTGGAACACCGCGCCCGAGGTGAGCTCGGCCAGGCGCTGGGTGGGTGTGGTGAGCCAGTGTTCGGCGGTGATCTCGGCCGTCGGGTCGAAGGCGAGCTGGGCCGTGAACCATGTCGTCACGTCGGTGATCTCGACGCGGTGGTGGACGGGGCCGTCCGTCGTCGCCATGACGCGGATGTCCTTGACCGGGTCCTCGCCCGTCTCGGCGAAATGGGTCGGGTAGCCCAGGAAGGTTTTGGGGAGGCGTTCGGCGAGGAGGGTGTTCAGCCGGCCTCCGTGGTCGCGGGCGTCCTCCGGGCTCAGGTAGAGCTGGAGGCGTGGGCCCCATTCGTGGTCGGCGGAGCGGGGGGTGTCGTAGCCGAGGACTTCGGAGCCGGGGCCGAGGCGGGCGGCTGAGTGGGGGGTGTGGGGGAGGGCCTCGTCGAGGAGGGGGCGTACCGCTTCGAGGTAGAAGCGGTGGGAGAGTTCGAGGCCGGGGGTGAAGGGCATGGGGGGAGGGTGCCGGAGGGGGTGCGGGGGTGGCGACCAGTTTTCGTTCGCCGCCCATCCATGGGTAACGCCGCCTCTCAGTGCCGTCCCGCCACCCGATCCGCCACCCGGGCCAGTCGCGACGAGCCCGCGCTGTGGCTCGCCCGCTCCCGTCGGTCCGCCGAGCGGTACGTCGCGTACATGCCGTGGACGCCGAGCCAGCGCAGCGGCTCCGGTTCCCATCGGCGGACCTTGTGGTTCACCCACGGCAGGTCCGTGAGTTGCGTGCGGGTGCCCTGGCCGGAGTCGCGTTGGACGAGGTCGCGGAGGGTGCGGGCGGCGAGGTTGGTGGTGGCGACGCCGGAGCCGACGTAGCCGCCGGCCCAGCCGAGGCCGGTCGAGCGGTCGAGGGTGACGGTGGCGCACCAGTCACGGGGTACGCCGAGGACGCCCGACCAGGCGTGCTCCACCCGCACTCCGGTCAGTTGGGGGAAGAAGTCGACCAGGATGTCGCGCAGGGCCTCGATCGTGGCGTCCTGGGTGCGTCCGTCGTGGTCGGTGCGTGATCCGTAGCGGTACGGCACGCCGCGTCCGCCGAGTGCGATGCGGCCGTCGGGGGTGCGCTGGGCGTACATGTAGGCGTGTGCCATGTCGCCCAGCGTCTCCCGGCCGTTCCAGCCGATCGTTTCCCACTGGTCGTCGGTGAGTGGTTCGGTGGCGATCATCGAGGAGTTCATGGGCAGCCAGGTGCGTTTCTGGCCCTTGAGGGAGGCCGTGAAGCCTTCCGTGCAGCGGAGGACGTAGGGGGCGCGGACGGTGCCGTAGGGCGTGACCGCGTGCTTGGGGCGGATTTCTGTGACCGGGGTCGACTCGTGGATCGTGACGCCCAGTGCCTCGACGGCCGCCGCGAGCCCCTTCACCAGTTTCACCGGGTGCAGGCGCGCCCCGTGTGGGGTCCATGTGGAGCCGACGGCGTCCGCGATTCTGATCCGTTCGGCCGTCTGCCGGGCGCCGTACAGTTCGCGGTCCTTCTCGCCGAACGCGAGCTCGGCCTCGTGGAACGCTTTCAGGCGCGCCAACTGGGCGGGCGTGCGGGCGACTTCGAGTACTCCGCCCTTGTGGATGCCGGCGTCGATGCCCTCGTCCGCGGCTGCCCGGATCACCTCGTCGACGGTGTCGTTCATGGCCCGTTGGAGGCGTGCGGCGGCGTTCTGGCCGTGCAGTTTCGCGTATCGGTCGCGGCCCGCGATGCCGTTGTACAGCCAGCCGCCGTTGCGGCCGGAGGCTCCGTATCCGCAGAACTTCTGCTCAAGGAGGGTGATCCGCAGGAACGGTGCGGCCTTCTTCAGGTAGTACGCGGTCCACAGCCCGGTGTATCCGCCTCCGACGATCACGATGTCGGCGGACGTGTCACCGGCGAGTGGTTCGCGGGTCACGGGGAGCCCGTCGTCCGCGTACCAGAAGGAGATGCCCCCGTTGACGATTCCGCTCGCCGCGCTGCTCATGGGCGGACGTTATCCCTGAACGCTCGCAGTGTCTCCTTCGGATTCCATGGTTCTCCGCGGCCCCGCGTCAAGGGATGGCAGGCCAGGCCGATCAGCAGGGCGATGAAGTGTCCGACGTCGGTGAAGGTCCCGCTGACCGCCAACGGCAGTGCGTACACGGCGAACACGACTGCGAGGTAGCCCAGTCGCCACGGCATGGCGATGCGGTAGGTGAGGACGCCCATGACTCCCGCGAGCGCGTAGCTGACGCCGATGTCGAGGGCGTCGACCGATGAGAACGGGGCCCGCCCCTCCCAGATCGCCATGAGTACAGCGCCCTCGCTGATCAGTGTCGCCAGGACGTGTGCGCCCAGGCACACCACCAGCCAGCGCACCGTGCCCAGCCAGCGTTCCGCGGGGGCGTGGAAGAGGCTGTAGAGGACGAGATAGGGCAGCCAGATCCCGCCGTCGATCAGCATCGCGCTGGCGAACAGTACCCGCAGCGGGTTCTCCGAAAGGCCGGTGATGTTCGTCGACCGTGCGCGCAGGAACTCCTGCTCGAACTCCGGGGACATGAGGTGCACGGCCACGGTGGTCACGAACAGCATTCCCAGCCACACGTATGTCCCGGGGGCACCGCGGACGTACGCGACGACCTTGTGCAGGCCTGCGCTAATTCGCATGAGCCGATTCACGCACGCCAGTATCGTCCGGCCCGTGATTGACATTCCGGGCGGGCTGGCCAAGGCGCAGGAGGAGTTCAACGGTGAGGCGGGGCGCGCGTTCATCGCGGGGTTGCCGGATCTGGCGGCCGGGTTTCTCGACAGATGGGAGCTGCGGCTGGACGGTCCGGCGATGCACGGGGTGTCCGCTCTGGTCCTGCCGGTGGTCGCCGCCGACGGGGCCCGGGCCGTGCTCAAGCTCCAACTCCGCGACGAGGAGAGCGAGGGGGAGCCGGTCGCGCTGCGCGTGTGGGCCGGCGACGGGGCGGTTCGGCTGCTGCGGCACGACGAGCCGACGGGGACGATGCTCCTCGAACGCCTTGATCCGACCCGGATGCTGTCCCACGAGCCGGACGTCCACGAGGGCGTCCTCGTCATCGCCGGCCTGCTGGCCCACCTGACGTCCTTCCCGGCTCCGCGGGGCATGCGCCGTCTCGGTGACATCGCCCACGCGATGCTGGAGCAGACCCCGTGGGCTCTCGGCCGCGTCCCGGATCCGGAGGCCCGCGGCCTGATCGCCGACTGCGCGTCCGCCGTACGTGAGGTCGTCGGCGAACCGGGGGACCGGCTCCTGCACTGGGACCTGCACGACGAGAACGTCCTCGCGTCCGACCGCGCCCCCTGGCTCGCCATCGACCCCAAGCCCCTCGCCGGGGACCCCGGGTTCGAGCTGTGGCCCGCCATGGCCAACCGTTTTGACGCCGACGACATCCTCTGGCGCTTCGACGCCATGACCGACGTACTCGCCCTGGACCGCGAACGCGCACGGGCCTGGACGCTCGGCCGGCTGCTGCAGAACTGTCTGTGGGACATCGAGGACGGCCGTGAACTGGACGAGGAACAGCTGGAGATCGCCCGCCGTCTGCGGCCAGGCCCTAGTCTCCCCGCATGATCCGCACCGCGACCCCCGCCGACGTCCCCACCATCCACGCCCTCATCCGCGAACTGGCCGAGTACGAGAGGGTCCCGCACGAGGCGAAGGCGACTGCGGAGCAGCTCCACGAGGCTCTGTTCGGCGATCGTCCCGCCGCCTATGCCCACATCGCCACCGATGACGGCACCGGCGAGGCGGTCGGCTTCGCTCTGTGGTTCCTCAACTTCTCCACCTGGCGCGGTGTCCACGGCATCTACCTCGAAGACCTCTACGTCCGCCCGGAGGCTCGTGGCGGCGGCCACGGCAAGGCCCTCCTGACGGAGCTTGCCCGCATCTGTGTGCGGCGTGGCTATGAGCGTCTGGAGTGGGCGGTCCTGGACTGGAACCGCCCGGCCATCGACTTCTACGAGGCTCTCGGGGCGCGTCCGCAGGACGAGTGGACGGTGTACCGGCTGACGGACGGGGCGTTGGCGAGGCTGGGGGCGGGCAGCTAGACGGGGCCGGGGGCTGTCCTCTCGTGCACGGGGCCGGCAGCCGCCCGCTCGTGCACGGGGCTGGGCCGGCCGCCGCCGTCTTGTCCGCTGTTCAGGCTACCGATTCCGGTACCGCCGACTCGGCCGGTGCCCCGTGCCCAGGTGGCCTCGTCGTCACCATGAGGCCTGCGATGAGGCCGGCCAGGAGCATGATGGCGGCGGCCCAGGCGATGGCGACGGTGTAGCCGTGGACGATGCCTTCGCGGGTGATGAGGGCTTTTTGGCTGAGGTCGTGGAGGTGGGCGGTGATGTAGGCGGCGCTGCTGGTGGTGGCGATGGTGTTGAGGAGGGCGGTGCCGATGGAGCCGCCGACTTCTGGGAGGTGTTGACGGTCGCGGAGGTGACGCCGGTGTCCTGGGGGGCGACTCCCGCGGTGGCGGTGGAGAAGACGGGCATGAAGGTGAGGCCCGTGCCGAGGCCCATGAGGATGAGAGCGGGGAGGATTTCGGTGGTGTAGGAGGAGTCGACGGTCAGGGTGTTTTGTGCCTGGTCATGGCTCCAGTACCACCTTTCCGATCGTTCCGCGGGTCTGGAGTGCCCGGTGGGCGGCGGCCGCCTCGGTGAGGGGGAAACGGTGCACGGCGGGGGTGAGGCGGCCGGTGGCGGCCTCGGTGAGGGCGCGTAGTTCGAGGGTGCGTACGGGGCTGGGGCCGCCCGCCTTCCGCATCATCACGGGGCCGAGGACCGACTCGGAGACGCCTTCCACGAGGTAGGGGCCGCCGTCGTGCAGGCCCTCGCCGGACCAGCCGAAGACGAGGTGCTGTCCGCCGGGGCCGAGCAGGGCGACGGCCTCGCGGGCGATGTCGCCGCCGACGCCGTCGAAGACGACGGTGGCCGCCTTGCCGCCGAGGTGGGCGCGGACCTTCTCGGGCCAGGTGGGGTCGTTGTAGTCGACGGCG
This sequence comes from Streptomyces sp. NPDC002888, assembly GCF_042888465.1. Lineage (NCBI taxonomy): Bacteria > Bacillati > Actinomycetota > Actinomycetes > Kitasatosporales > Streptomycetaceae > Streptomyces > Streptomyces sp. NPDC002888. The sequence continues at coordinate 162,652 of NZ_JBIAPU010000006.1, forward strand.
AGGTCGGCGCCGTTCGCCTGGACGCGGGCGACCTTCTCGGGGCCGCCGGCGAGGCCGATGACGGTGGCGCCGGCGTTCTTCGCGTACTGCACGAGGAGGGTGCCGATGCCGCCCGCGGCCGCCGGGACGACGGCCACCGAGTCGGGGCCGAGCTCGGTGAACTGCAGGATCCCCATCGTCGTACGGCCTGTGCCGATCATGGCGACGGCCTGGGCGGGGTCGAGGCCGGCGGGGATCTCGTGGACGCGGTCGACGTCGGTGACGGCCAGTTCGGCGTAGCCGCCGGGAGCGAAGCCGAGGTGGGCGACGACGCGCTTGCCGAGCCAGAGGGCGGCGACGCCCTCGCCGAGGGATTCGACGGTGCCGGCGACCTCGCGGCCGGGGATGGTGGGGAGGGCCGGCAGTTCGGGCAGGGGGCCTTGCATGCCCTCGCGCAGGGCGGTGTCCAGGAGGTGGACTCCGGCCGCTTCCACGGCGATGCGGACCTGGCCCGGGCCCGGCAGCGGGTCCTCGACCTCCTCGTGGGTGAGGTTCTCGGCCGGGCCGAAGGCGTGCAGGCGGATGGCGTGCATGTGGGCTCCCCCAGTTCGTGGACCTGCTTTCGGGCCCCCACTCTTCGACCTCAAGCTTGCTTGAGGTCAAGGGTGTGGCGGCCCAGTGCCAGGGACACTGCCGTGAGGGCGCTGTTGAAGGACACCTCGGACAGCACGCCGGGGGCGGCGACCTGGTCGCCTGCGAGGTAGACGCCGTCGCCACGGTCCACGGCGGGACGGTCGCGCCAGCTGGTGCCGGGCAGGTCGAGCGCGCCGGTACGGCCGTCCGCGATGGCTTCGCGGCGCCAGGTGACGCGGTCGCGCCAGCCGTCGAAGGCGAGGTCGAGGAGCTCCTCGGCGCGGGCGACGCCGTCGGCCTTCGTCTCGTGCGGGGCGAGGGGGATCTGCCCCTGGATCAGCTGTTCGCCGGCGGGGGCGAGCGACCGGTCCTGGGCGGTGAACCGCTCGAGCCAGCCGGTCGCGTCGAGGTCGGAGACGGCGAAGGCGTCGCCGCGCCGGGTCCGCAGGGCGAGGTCGATGAGGGCGGTGCGCCCGCTGGGCCAGGTCAGGGAGTCGTCCCCCAGGAGGCGGCGGGCGGCGGCGAGGGAGGTGGCGACGACAACGGGGGTGTCGGTCGGAAGGGTGTCGACGCGGGAGAGGGTCTCCATGCGTACGCCGAGGTTCCAGGCGCGGGAGGCCATCCGGTCGATCATGCTCGCCCAGCCGCCGCGCGGGTAGTGCGCCTCGGGCGGGAGTTTGGTGGCGCGGCGCAGGCGTTCCTGCACGAACGCGGCGGACAGGGCGCCGGGGTCGTGGTGGAAGAGGGCGACGGCGGAGTAGTGGGCGGCGGCGCGGGCGCCCTCCTCACCGGCCTGTCGGGTGGCCCAGGTCATGAAGTCGACGTCCACGGGGGCCTGCTGGGCGGTGCGGCGCAGCAGCTTGAGCATCGCGAAGGGCGGGGTGCGGCGCAGGACGCCCTTGTGGCGCAGCCGTAGCCGGGCCGCTTCCAGGGGCGGGACGGGGGCGAGGGCACCGATGAGGTCGCGCTGTTTGAGCCAGGCCCAGTGGGGGCCGCCGTTGTAGAGGGCGTGCGGGCCGTCGTTCGTGCGGTACGGCTCCTCGGTGGTGCGTGCTCGTCCGCCGAGAGTGTGGTGGGCTTCGTGCATGGTGACCTTGGCGCCCGCCTCGGCGGCGGTGATGGCCGCGGTGAGTCCGGCGAAGCCGCCGCCGATGACGGTGATGCGGTGCATGGCTGGGGGTCTCCCTCTGGTGTTCGGGGTCGCCTTTCTGTGCATACGACCGGGGGACGGCACCGGAATGTGACATCGGGGCGTTGTTGTCGGTGTTTTTGCAGGTCAGGGTGATTGTCAGTGGTGGGGTGCAGCATGGGGGCATGGTGAGGCGAGCGGCGACCGGTGGGACCGGTCCGAAGGGGGCGCGGCGGCCGGAGGTGCGGCTGCCGACGCTGGAGGAGTACGGCGGGGGGCTCGAGCCCGACGGGGACTACGACGGGGTGGAGTTCCGTGAGGCGGACCTGTCCGGTCAGGACGGCGCCGGCGCGCGGTTCATGGACTGTGCGCTGACGGGGTGCGCGCTGGACGACACCCGGCTGCGTCGCGCCCGCGTCCTGGACTCCGTCCTGAGCGGCATACGGGGTGTGGGCACCGACTTCGCCGAGGCGACCCTGCGTGACGTCGAGCTCCTCGACGCCCGCCTGGGCGGAACGCAGTTGCACGGCGCCGTCCTGGAGCGGGTCCTGGTCCGCGGCGGCAAGATCGACTATCTCAACTTCCGCAGAGCCAGGCTCCGCGACGTCGTCTTCGAGAGCTGTGTCCTGGTCGAGCCGGACTTCGGCGGCGCTCGCCTGGAGCGCGTCGAGTTCGTCGACTGCACCCTGAAGGCGGCGGACTTCAGCGCGGCGACCCTGACGGACGTGGATCTGCGCAGGGCGGCTTCGCTGGAGGTCGCGCGGGGCGTGGGGCGCCTTGCGGGGGCGGTGATCAGCCCGGCGCAACTGCTGGATCTGGCACCGGTGTTGGCGGCGGAGATGGGGATTCGGGTGGAGGGCTGAAAGGCGCCGGAGTCGGAGCCGGTCCTGCCGTGCTCCGGCGGAGCCTGGTTCTAGGACACCCGCGGGAAGCGGGCCTGGAGGGTCCAGATCGCCGGGTTTTCCGCCAGGTCCTCGTGCAGGTCGATGAGGTCGGCGATGAGGTCGTGGAGGAAGTCGCGGGCCTCGCGGCGGAGTTCGGTGTGGGAGAAGGTCAGCGGGGGTTCCTCCGCCGGCATCCAGTCGGACTCGACGTCCACCCAGCCGAAGCGGCGCTCGAAGAGGAGGCGGTCGGTGGACTCGGTGAAGTCCAGTTCCGCGTGCTGGGGGCGGGAGGCGCGGGAGCCGGCCGGGTCCTGGTCCAGGCGTTCCACGATGTCGCACAGGGCCCAGGCGAAGTCGAGCACCGGCACCCATCCCCAGGCTGTGGACAACTCCCGGTCCGCCTTGGTGTCGGCGAGGTAGACGTCACCGCAGAACAGGTCGTGGCGCAGGGCGTGGACGTCCGCGCGGCGGTAGTCGGTCTGCGGTGGGTCGGGGAAGCGGTTGGAGAGGGCGTAGCCGATGTCGAGCACGTAGGTGATGGTGTCACGCCGTACGGATGCGGCTGCGATCGCGATCCCTGCCCAGAGGGTCACGTTCCGCCCACATGGTCATGATCCGCCCCGTAGGATCCCGATCATGCCCCGATCCGTGCGTCCGGCCCCCGCTCTGGCCTCGTTCGCCCTGCTCGCTCTCGCCCTCACCGCGTGCAGCGGCGGAGGCGGTGTCGAGGGCACGCCCGGTGGCTCCGGCGTTCGCGACCCGTACTTCCCCAAGGCGGGCAACGGCGGGTACGACGTGACGCACTACGACCTGAAGCTCGCCTACGACCCGGAGAAGCGCCACCTCACCGGCACGGCCGGCATCACGGCGCGCGCGACCAAGGACCTCTCCGCGTTCGACCTCGACCTCAAGGGCCTGGACGTCGACACGGTCACCGTGGAGGGCAAGGGCGCCCGTGTCAGCCGCAGCGGACAGGAGCTGACCGTCCGCCCGCACGACGAGCTGGCCGAGGGCGAGACCTTCCGTGCGACGGTCCGCTACTCCGGCACCCCGGTCACGATCACCGACCCGGACGACTCCGAGGAGGGCTGGCTGCCGACCGCCGACGGCGCGCTGGCGCTCGGGGAGCCGACCGGGTCGATGGCGTGGTTCCCCGGCAACCACCACCCCTCCGACAAGGCGACCTACGACATCGCCGTCACCGTGCCGAAGGACCTGCAGGCCGTCTCCAACGGCGAGTTGCGGAGCGAGCGGACCGCCGACGGGCGCACGACCTACGCCTGGCACACCGCCGAGCCCATGGCGAGCTATGTCGCCATGCTGGCCATCGGGCACTACGACATCACCCGCACCACTGCGGGCGCGGACCGTTTGCCGGTGTACACCGCCGTCGACCCGGAGCAGGCCGGCGCGAGCCGCAAGGTGCTGGCGAAGATCCCCGAGATCATGGAGTGGGCCGAGTACAACTTCGGCCCGTATCCCTTCTCCTCCACCGGCGCGGTCGTCGACCGTGAGGACGACGCCGGGTACGACCTGGAGACCCAGAACCGGCCCGTCTTCTCCGGCGCCCCCAACACCGAGACCCTCGTCCACGAACTCGTCCACCAGTGGTTCGGCAACTCGGTCACGCCGAAGAGCTGGCGGGACATGTGGCTCAACGAGGGCTTCGCGACGTACGCGCAGTTGCTGTGGGAGGAGGACAACGGCGGGGACAGCGCGCAGGAGACCTTCGACGCGCTCTACCGGGGCGACTACTTCGACGACGCGGAGAGCGGGGAGGCGATCTGGGCGTTCCCGCCGGCGAAACCGTCCGGCGCCGCGCACATCTCCGACAGTCCCGTCTACTGGCGCGGCGCCATGGTCGTCCACAAGATCCGGCAGACGGTCGGCGACGACGCCTTCTACGACATCGTCCAGGGCTGGACGGCCGCCCACCGTCACGGCAACGCCGACACCGACGACTTCACCGCGTACGTCGAGCAGAAGGCACCCGACAAGGACTTCGACGCGATCTGGGAGGACTGGCTGTACGGGGAGGGAAAGCCGGCCCATCCGTGACGCCCGGCCCGACGTGTCACACCCGGCGTTCGAGGTCCCCACGCATCGCCGCCCGGGCGTCCCACACGGCCCGGGCATGGCGGAGGCGATGTTCCTGGAACTCGGGGGAGTCCAAAGGGGGATTCCCGGCCGCGAGGACCTCCATCAGCTCCCGCAGGGTCGCGTAGACGGCCTCGATCGCGTCCGACATCTCCTGCGGCGCGCAGATCAGCGCCGACTCGCGGACCTCGTCGCTGCCTGACGCCCGGAACACTTCCCGTACCGCAGCGTCCCTCGTCACCCCGTCGCCGGTCGCGCCGTCCGCCGTCCGGTTCGCGGCTGCGTACATGTCCTCGTACGCCTGCCGGTACTTCGTCAGGCAGGCCACGTAGATCTCCTTGCGTTCCTGCCGGTTGCGCTCGGTCAGGTCGCGCTGCCAGCGCACCCGGTCGGCGAGCAGCGTCGAGCCGACGCCGACGAGGGCGCCGAGGCCGGTGGCGGCGAGTGTTGCCCAGTCCATGCCGGTCAGGCCATGCCCGACTCGGGCAACTCGTCAAGCAGCCGGGCCAGTTCAGGCGGCCACACTGGTTCCTCCTTCTCGGCGAGTTCCTCGCGGGTCCACCAGCGCCAGGTGAGGATGCCGTCCTCGGAACTCACGCTGGGAGGCGTACAGCGCCGTGAGTTCGGTGAGGAGAGGTGGTGGTGTTCGGCCCTCGGGGGTGAGCGGGAGCGGCGTGAGGATCACGCCGGGCAACCTATCGCGGGGACGGCGGAGCCCCCGGCCCTTTTTTTTCCGCGGCCGGGGGCTCCGTCAGAGCCTGGGTGTCGCTCAGGCGTTCGCCGTCGCTCAGACGTTCACGCCGAAGTCCTGCGCGATGCCGACGAGGCCGGAGGCGTAGCCCTGGCCGACGGCGCGGAACTTCCACTCGGCGCCGTTGCGGTAGAGCTCGCCGAAGACCATCGCCGTCTCCGTCGCCGCGTCCTCCGACAGGTCGTAGCGGGCGATCTCGGCGCCGCCGGCCTGGTTGATGATGCGGATGTAGGCGTTGCGGACCTGGCCGAAGTTCTGCGTGCGGTTCTCCGCGTCGTAGATCGAGACCGGGAAGACGATCTTGTCGACGTCGGCCGGGAGACCGGCGAGGTTGACGTTGATCGCCTCGTCGTCGCCCGCGCCCTCGCCGGTGCGGTTGTCACCGGTGTGGACGATGGTCTGGTCCGGCGTCTGCTTGTTGTTGAAGAAGACGAAGTGGCCGTCCGAGTAGACCTTGCCCTGCGTGTTGACCGCGATCGCGGAGGCATCGAGGTCGAAGTCCGTACCGGTGGTCGTGCGGACGTCCCAGCCGAGGCCCACGGTGACAGCGGTCAGGCCCGGAGCCTCCTTGGTGAGCGAGACGTTGCCACCCTTGGACAGGCTTACAGCCATGGTTCGGGAGTCCTTTCCTCGTTTTACGTACGGCAGTACCGCAGTACGGCATGAAGCTACAGCTACCCCTATGAACGCCGAGAGGGGTGTCACAGTTCCAGGCGCTTTACTTTCTTTACCCGACGTCCCGCGCATGGCCTACCCGGGATATTCGCGTGACGTGGACCGGACAGAACAGGGAACATGGACGGCATGTCCGGTCCGTACTTCATCCGCGGCTCCGTCTCCTTGCCCGAGGCCGAGCTCCTGTGGCGTTTCTCGCGCTCGTCCGGTCCGGGTGGCCAGCATGTGAACACCACGGACTCGCAGGTCGAGCTGCGTTTCGACCTGGCGGGGACCGAGGCGCTGCCCGAGGTGTGGAAGCAGCGGGCACTGGAGCGGCTGGCCGGGCGCCTCGTCGACGGGGTGATCAGCGTCCGCGCCTCCGAGCACCGGTCCCAGTGGCGCAACCGCGAGACCGCCGCCGTCCGCCTGGCTGCGCTCCTCGCCGAGGCGACGGCTCCCCCGCCCAAGCCGCGCAGGGCGACGCGGATTCCGCGCGGGATCAACGAGCGACGGCTGCGGGAGAAGAAGCAGCGCTCGGACACCAAGCGGGGGCGGTCGGGGCGCGACTGGTAGCGCCCGCGGGATCCCCCGTGCTGTCACATTCCTCGTTCGCCGTCCGTCAAGGAGATGACGGCACATCCCGACGGACGAAGGACCGCATCCCATGACCGACAACGGCAGCGACTTCCTGGCCGATCGCTTCGAGGCACACCGCCCTCACCTGCGTGCCGTCGCCCAACCGCATGCTCGGCTCGCTCGCCGAGGCCGACGACGCGGTGCAGGAGGCCTGGTTCCGGCTGAGCCGTTCCGACGTCGGGCAGGTCGACAACCTCGGTGGCTGGCTGACCACGGTCGTCGGCCGGGTCTGCCTGGACATGCTGCGTTCCCGCAAGTCCCGCGCCGAGCAGCCCCTGGACACCTGGACCCCGGCGCCGTCCGCCGAGCCCGACCCCGCGCAGGACGCGCTGCTCGCCGACACCGTGGGCGCCGCCCTCCTGGTCGTCCTCGACACCCTCACGCCCGCCGAACGGCTCGCCTTCGTGCTGCACGACCTGTTCGCGGTGCCGTACGAGCAGATCGCCGACATCGTGGGCCGTACGCCGACGGCGGCGCGGCAACTCGCCAGCAGGGCCCGGCGCCGGGTGCAGGGTGCCCCGGATCCCGGCACCGACCTGGCCCGGCAGCGCGAGGTCGTCGACGCGTTCCTGGCGGCCGCGCGGGACGGGGACTTCGAGGGACTGCTCGCCGTCCTGGACCCGGACGTGGTCGCACGCAGCGAGGCCGGGCTGACCGCGGGCGCGGCGGCGGTGGCGGCAGGCGCGGCGCGCTTCGCCCACCTCGCCGGCGTCGCACAGCCCGCCCTCGTCGACGGCGTCACGGGCGTCGTGGTGCTGGTCGACGGCCGCCCGGCGCGCACGCTGAGCTTCGCCCTGGTGCGGGACCGGATCGCCGTGATCGACATCGTCGCGGACCCCGAGAAGCTCGCCCGGCTCGACATCGCCCTCGCCTAGGGCCCCAACAGGCAAGGGCACTGGGCCAGGTCCTCAAGGCAGTTCCAGTACCCCGACCGTCTGGTCTCCGCTGGTCTCTCCCGTCGTCCGGAAGCCCAGCCCCAGATAGAAGCCCTCGGGGCCGGTCGGGCCGGGGTGCCAGGTGACGTACAGCTCCTTGCCGCCGCGGCGGCGGATCTCGGTGGCGACGGAGTCGACGGCGAAGCGGCCGTAGCCCCTGCCCTGCGCGTCGGCCGCGATGTTCAGGCGCCACAGGCCGGAGCGGAAGAGGGTGCCGTCGCCGCGCCAGTCGATGTCGAGGAAGGCCATGAGGAAACCGACGGGACGGTCGTCGTCGACGATCAGACGCGGCCAGGCGACGCCGGCGGGATGGACGTAGGCCTCGGCGAGGGACTGCGTCACGGGAGAGACCGCGTGTTCCTGGTCGGGGCGGACCCGAATGGCGGTGGCGGCCTCGAAATTCCCGGGTGTGATTTCTTCGAGACGCAGTCCGGATGTGATCATGCGCGCACCCTAGGCGGCGAACTCACGCCGCTGCCAAGGGATTTCCGACCTCGCCGACATCTCCGTCCGCTCTCCGTCCCCTCCGTCCGCTCTCCGTCCTCACGCCAAATGCCGGTAACGGCCCCGGAAATAGACCAGCGGCCCGCCCTCCGCGCTCGGTACGCGGGCCGTCAGCACCCGGCCGATCACCAGGGTGTGGTCCCCGGCGGCCACGCGCTGCTCGGTGCGGCACTCCAGGGTCGCCAGGGCGCCGCTCACCAGGGGCGCGCCGGACTCCTCGCCGCGTTCGTACGGGATGTCCGCGAAGAGCAGCCGGTCGCTGACGCGGCCCTTCATGGCGAAGCGGCCGGCGATGTGCCGCTGGCTCTCGGACAGCACCGACACCGCCCACAGGGGCTGTTCGTCGAGCAGGTCGTCCATGCGGGAGCCCTCGCGCACGCTGACCAGCACCAGCGGCGGATCCAGGGAGACCGACAGGAAGGCCGTCGCCGTCATGCCGGCGTCCTCGCCGCGCGGGGCGTCGGGGTCGTCGGGGTCGAGCGGCGGCTCCAGCGCGGTCACCAGGACCACACCGTCGGCCAGCCGCGACATGGCGGCACGGAACTCTTCGTTGCTCACCCCCTCAGCATGCCCAAAGGCGGCGGGGGCGGCGGGCGAGGGCACGGTGGGGTGGGTGTTCAGCACACCGGGAACGCTAGTGTCGTGCCCTTGCGGTGCGCATCGGACCTCCGGCCGAGCGGAGTCCTAGGACCCGAGGCGGAAGTCGGAAGCCCGCAAACCTTTCCTCGAGTAAACACACAGAGGAAACACAGAAACCCCCACTCAATTGTTCACGTTCTCCTGTGACTTGAGTCACAAGAGCCATTAATTGTTGACCCTGTGTACCGAGTGGGGAGCGCGCTGTGATTCAGTGGCAGGGAAAGCTGCTAGGACGATATGCCGAAGAGAACCCTTGATTCGCTGCGAGGTCTCGGGGGGGAGGGCGAGCATGGAGACCGAGTCGGAACCCTACGTCCGTCTTGCGTCCCTGCGACAGTTGCACCAGGTCATGGCCGACATGAACACGGCCCGCAGCCTGGCCGACACACTGCAGACCGTCTCGGACGGAGTCGTCACCGCCCTCGGGTACGAACTGGCGTGCGTCAACCTCGTACGCCCCGACGGCGACCTCGTGGTCGCCGCCTTCTCGGGCAACCCGGCCGCCGAGGCCCTCATCACCGGCCGCGTCGGCTCCCGCGAGTCCTGGGAGCGCCGTCTGAGCATGGGCGAGACCTGGGGCGACCTGGTCTTCATACCCCACACCGAGGGCTGGATCCTCGACGACGACGACGTCCCGCAGTGGTACACCGACGGGCCCGCGCCCCGCTTCGAGGACGAGTGGCACCCCTCCGACCGGCTCTTCGCGCCCATGTACACACCCGCCGCGCCGGGCGGTGGCTCCTGCGGCGAGCTGATCGGCGTGCTCTCCGTGGACCGGCCGCGCAACGGACGCCACCCCGGCGCGTGGGGACGCGAGGCGTTGCAGATGTACGCGTTCCAGGCAGCCATCGCCATCAGCAACGCGCGTCTACGTGCCAACATGCAACGCGCCCTGGTCCGCCTCGAACGGGAGCAGCAGGCACTGCGCGCCAGTGAGGAAAGCTTCCGGCAGGCCTTCGAGTACGCCCCCTCCGGCATGGCCATCGCCGAGATGGGCGGCGACCAGCACGGCAGGATCCTGCGCACCAACGACGCCCTGTGCCGCCTCCTGGGCCGCCCGGCCTCCGCGATGCGCCGCTACGCGTTCTCCGACCTCGTCCACCCCGAGGACATCGGCACCCTGCTGCGGACCTCCGCCGAGGGCGGCCGCGCCGAGCTGCGCCTCGGCCGCCGCGACGGCAGCTACGTGTGGGTGTCCCTGCGCAACAGCGTCGTCGCCGACGCCGCCGACGGGCCCCGCTTCCTGCTCACCCACGTCGAGGACATCGAGGAGCGCAAGCGCCGCGAGCTCCAGCTCGCCCACCGCGCCTCCCACGACTCCCTCACCGGCCTGCCGAACTCCGCCGAGCTGCGCTCGAGGCTGTCCGCCCGTCTCTGTCGCCGGCCGCAGTCGGCGGACCCGGCAGTCCTGGAGTCCCACGACGCGGCCTTCGGCCACCCCGCCTTCGACTTCCCGCCGAGCGCCGAGTCCTTCGACGCCTACGACCACCACGTCCACACGGTCGCCCCCGAGGGCGAGATGGACGACGGCACCAAGGGGCTCGCGGTCCTCTTCTGCGACCTCGACGGCTTCAAGTCGATCAACGACCGCTTCGGGCACAACGCGGGCGACGCCGTCCTCATCGAGGTCGCCCGGCGCCTGAGCAACCAGGTCCGCGACGGCGACACCGTCGCCCGGCTCGGCGGCGACGAGTTCGTGATCCTCGCCGACGGACTCGGCCGGGCCGACGCCCAGGACCTCGCCGTACGGCTGCGCAACGAGATCATCCAGCCCATCCGCGCCGAGGGCCGGGCCGTCCGCGTGGGCGCCAGCTTCGGCATCGGCTGGGCACACTGTGGGATGACCGCGGACGAAGTGTTGAAGTCCGCTGACGAGCGGATGTACGTCGAGAAACGATCTCGTCCCAAACAACACAGACGCGCGGGATGAATCCCAGGTCAGCGAGTTGATGCGGTCCGAGTCACCCGTTTGGGTCAGCTGGAGCGGGTAGGCTCGCCATTTGCCACACGTACACGAACGCGTACCGCATCCGCCCCGCACCTGTTGAGGAGTACGAAGGGATGACGCCCGGCAACAACGGCGCGAGCACGCCGGAGGACGACGATCCGTTCGGCTACCTCTACGCCGACGGACAGGCCAACGGAGCCCAGCCGCCGTCCGGGGGCTACGGCTACCCGAACTCGGTCAACAGGGTCCGGCCGGTCGGCCAGCGCCCGTACGGGCAGCAGGCGCCGACCGGGCAGTACGGCCAGCCCGCCCAGACCGTGCAGCAGCAGGGAGCGCACGGCCAGCCGAACGCTCACTACGCCGCCCCCGAGACACTCCCCGGCGGGGCCCAGACCAGCCAGCAGCCGTCGCACGGCGGCGGTGGCCGGGGCCGCGGCCCCAACACCAAGGGCCTGCTCATCGGCGCGATCACGGTCGTCGCCGCAGTCGTGATCGGCATCGGCATCGCCATGATGAACGGCGACTCCGACAAGGACGACAAGACCGGCAACGCCGCCGCCTCCACGCCGACCCAGCAGCAGAGCGGTGGCTCCGAGCCCAGCCCGTCGAGCAGCAGCGGCAAGACCGACGAGAAGCAGAAGGAGCTGCCGAAGGTCGAGGCCAAGGCCCTGCGCCTCGGCGGCAGCGCCGCGCTCGCCTCGGACGTCAAGGGCGCCGAGTCCGGCGGCGGCGTCTACGTGAACCTCAACCAGGTCGGCAACTCCGTCACCTGGAGCGTCGACGGCATCCCGTCAGAGGGCGCCTACACCCTGTTCGCGCACTACAGCACGGCCGGCGAGGACCAGGCGATGACGCTCACCGTCAACGGCAAGAAGTTCGGCAGCCCGATGCCGCTGGAGAACTACACGCACGTGAAGGACGGCGACTTCGAGCACGGCTGGACGACCACCTACGCCTGGCCCACGCTCACCCAGGGCACCAACACGCTCACGCTCTCCTGCGAGAACGGCGACAAGTGCAATGTGCTCCTCGACAAGCTGTACCTGAAGAAGGGCCAGGTCAAGCGCTAGCCGAGGCCCTACGCGGCGGTGACCTCCCCGGTCACCGCCACCCGGCCCAGCAGCTCCTCGTACACCGCCCGGTCGAACTCGCCCGCCACCGGGGACAGCACCGTCGCCACGGACAGGGCGGTCGCGCGGGCCAGGCGGTCCGGCCAGGGCAGGTGTTCCACGAGGCCCGACAGCAGGCCCGCGACCACCGAGTCGCCCGCGCCCGTCGGGTTGCCGTGGACACGGGCGGGCGGGACGGCGCGCCAGCGGCCCTCCGGAGCCGCGGCGAGCAGGCCCTCGGGGCCGAGTGAGGCGACCACGGCCCGGGCACCCCGCCGACGCGCGTCCTGGGTGGCACGCAACGGCTCGTGGGAGCCTGTCAGTTCGGCGAGCTCGTCGGCGTTGGGCTTGACGATGTCCGGGCGGGCGGCGACCCCCCGGCGCAGCGGCTCACCGCCGGTGTCCAGCAGGACGGGCACGTTCGCGGTGCGGGCGGTGCGCACCAGGCCCGCGTACGCGCCCACCGGCACCCCCGGCGGCAGGCTGCCGCACAGGGCCACCGCCGACGCGGCCGGGACCAGGTCCTCGTAGGCCTCCTGGAAGGCGGACCACTCGGCGGGCATGACGGCCGGTCCTGGCTCGTTGAGCTGGGTCGTGTCGCCGGTCCGCTCGTCCACGACGGCGATCGTGCGCCGCGTCGCACCGGCGACCGGCATCAGCGCGTCCCCTACTCCGGGCACCCCGGCGAGCTGCTCCTGGACCACCCGCCCGGTCGCGCCGCCCACGAAGCCGGTGACCGTCACCTCGTGCCCGAGCGCCGCCAGTACGCGGGCCACGTTCAGCCCCTTGCCGCCGGGCCGCTCCACGACCGCGGAGACCCGGTGCGAGCCGTGCGGCCGCAGCACGGGCACGCGATAGGTGATGTCGAGAGCGGTGTTCAACGTGACCGTGAGGATCACCGTGCCGACCTCCCCCGAGTGCGTGCGCCTGCCATCTGTCCGGAGGGTCGATCATGCCAAAGAGACGGCGGTCGGCCCAGAGCACGGGTCGGCCACCGTCTCGTGACTGGCGGACGTATCAGCCCAGTTGGGGATCGACCACCCACTCGCCGTGGCGCATCACGCCCTTGAGGGCGAAGTCGGCGTCGAGGAGGACCAGGTCGGCGTCCTTGCCCGGGTCGAGGGAGCCGATGCGGTCGTGCAGGCCCAGCAGGCGGGCCGGGTTGGCGGAGAGGGCGGCGACCGTGTCCTCGACGGAGATCCCGTCGACGGTCACCGCCCGCTTGAACGCGCGGTCCAGCGTCAGCGTCGACCCCGCGATCGAGCCGCCCTCCACCAGTCGCGCGACGCCCTCGCTGACCTCGACCTCCAGCGGGCCGAGCATGTAGTGCCCGTCACCGATGCCGGCCGCGTCCATCGCGTCGGTGATGAACGCCACCCGCTCCGCGCCCGCGTGATGGAACGCCAGCTGGAGCGAGGCCGGGTGCAGATGCGTGCCGTCGTTGATGAGCTCGACCGTGACGCGCTCGTCCTCCAGGAGGGCCGCGATCGGGCCGGGCGTGCGGTGGCCGAGCGCGGGCATCGCGTTGAACAGGTGCGTCGCGACCGTCGCGCCCGCCTCGATCGCCTCCACCGTCTGCTCGTACGTCGCGTCGGTGTGCCCGACCGCCGCGATCACCCCGTGCTCCACGAGCAGCCGTACGGAGTCGATGCCGCCCGGCAGTTCGGTGGCCAGCGTCATCATCGCCGCCCGGCCGCGCGCCGCGTCGACCAGCTTGCGCACCTCGGCCGGGTCCGGGTCGCGCAGCAGCCTCTCGGAATGCGCGCCCTTGCGGCACGGTGAGATGAACGGCCCCTCGAAGTGGACGCCCGCGAGATCGCCCTGCTCGGCCAGCTCGGAAAGGAGCCCGGCCTGCTTGACGAGGAAGTCCATGTCGTCGGTGACGGTCGAGGCGACGAGCGTGGTCGTGCCGTGCAGCCGGTGGGCGCGGATGGCCGTCAGCGCGTCCTCGACCGAGCCCGAGAAGGACGCGCCGCCACCGCCGTGGTTGTGCAGGTCGACGAAGCCGGGGACCAGCCAGTGCCCGCTCACGTCGACGACCTGCGCGTCTTCGGGAGCGCGTTGCGCGATGCGCGTGCCCTCCACGATCAGGCGGCCGCCCGGGACGATTTTGGTGGGCATGACCACCTGGGCACCGGCGAGAACCTTGGTCAGGGCCATCAGGTGGTTACCTCCGCGGGAGTCGTAGGAGTGTTCAGAAGATCCCAGGCGAGGAGCCCCGCGCCCAGGCAGCCGGCGGCGTCACCCAGCGCCGCGGGGACGATTCCCGGCAGCTTCTGGAAGGTGACCCGCCGCCGGACGGCGTCCCGCAGCGGTGTGAACAAGGTTTCCCCCGCCTCGGCGAGCCCGCCACCGATGATGAGCGTGCGCGGGTCCAGCAGAGTGAGCGCGGTGACCAGGCCGTCGGCGAGCGCGTCCACGGCCTCCTGCCACACCCGTACGGCGTCCGGGTCGCCGGCCGCCACGGCCTTCGCGCAGTCCGCCGCGTCCGCGTCCGGGTCGCCGCCGGCCGCGGCCCACGCCTCGCTCACCGCCGCCGCGGACGCGAACCGCTCCAGACAGCCGCGCTGTCCGCACGGACAGGGGGCCCCGCCCGGTCGTACGACGATGTGACCGATCTCGCCCGCGAAGCCGTGCGCACCCGCCTCCACCCGGCCGTCGACGCCGATGGCACCCGCGATACCGGTGCCGAGGGCCACGAACAGGAACCGGTCGGCGCCCCGCCCCGCACCGATGCGGCCCTCCGCGAGACCGCCGGTGCGCACGTCGTGCCCGAGGGCGACCGGAAGGTCCAGCTCGGCGCTGATCAGCTCGCGCAGCGGGACGTCACGCCAGCCGAGGTTGGCCGCGTAGACGGCGACGCCGTGGGCCTCGTCGACGATGCCGGGGACGGCCACGCCGGCGGCGACCGCGGGCTCGCCGAGGTGCCGTACGCCGTACGCGTGCAGCTCGGCGGCGAAGTCGAGGATCTCGGCGACGACCGCGTCCGCGCCGCGCTCGCGCCCGGTGGCCCGGCGGGCGCGGTGCAGCAGTTCGCCGTCCGGCCCGGCCAGGGCGGCCTTCATCCCGGTGCCGCCCACATCGAGGGCGATGACATGTCTCACGGGGACAGTGTGGCCCGCCGACCCGCAAGAGGTCTAGTCCACTCGCGTGGTGTAGACCTTATGGTTCACTTATTGAACGGCGAGACAGCAGGGTTGGGGCAGCAGTGCAGCGGCGCAGGACAGGAACGATCGCGGTGATCTCCGCACTGGGTATGACGGCGGCCCTCGGGGGCTGCGGTCTGACCGGAGGATCCGACGACGTCACCCTGAGACTCGTCGCCGCCGACTACGGCGACAGCGCCGGCAACAGCTCCAAGAAGTACTGGGGCTCGCTGGTCAAGGAGTACGAGGACCAGCACCCGGACGTGAAGGTCGAGGTCAGCGTCTACTCCTGGAGCGACGTCGACCGCAAGGTCAAGGAGATGGTCAAGGCCGGCGACGCGCCCGACATGGCGCAGATCGGCGCGTACGCCGACTACGCCGACGAGGGCCTGCTCTACAAGGCCGGCGACGTGCTCTCCATCCCCACCCAGGCCGACTTCGAATCCCAGCTGGCCTCCGCGGGGCAGGTGCACGGAATCCAGTACGGCATGCCGTTCGCGGCCTCCACGCGCCTGCTCTTCTACAACAAGACCCTCTTCGACGAGGCCGGCCTCACCCCGCCGAAGACCTGGGACGACCTCGCCGGCGACGCGGCCGCGCTCAAGGCGGAGGGCGTGAAGTACCCCTACGCGCTGCCGCTCGGGCCCGAGGAGGCGCAGGCCGAGACCATGCAGTGGCTGCTCAGCGGCGGGGGCGGCTACACCGAGACCATCGGCGCCTACAGCCTCGACTCCGCGCAGAACGTCGAGACGTTCGCCTGGCTCAAGGACGAACTCGTCAGCAAGGGCCTCACCGGGCCGGTCGCGCCCGGCAAGCTGAACCGGGCCGACGCGTTCGCCGCGTTCGCCGCGGGGGACGTCGGCATGCTCAACGGCCACCCGTCCCTCATGAAGGCCGCCGCGGCGAAGGGCGTGAAGTTCGGCATGGTGCCGATGCCGGGCAAGGACGGCGCGAGCAAGGCGACGATGGGGGTCGCCGACTGGATGATGGCGTTCAAGAAGAACGGGCACCAGGACCAGATCGGGGAGTTCCTCGACTTCGTCTACAGCAAGCAGAACGTGCTCACCTTCTCGCGCACCTACGACCTGCTGCCCGTCACCGAGTCCGCGTCGGCGGCGATGTCGACGGACGAGGAGGACAAGGACCTGCGGCCCTTCCTCGAGGAACTCCCGCTGTCCGCGCTCTACCCCGTCGCCAAGACCTCCTGGGCCGAGGTCAACGCGGCCGTCAAGCAGCGCATAGGCCAGGCCGTCACCTCGGGCGGCAGCCCCGCCACCGTCCTGAGCCGCCTCCAGGCGACCGCGACGGCGGCGGACAGCGGACAGTAGCTGCCTGTCAGTGCCCCGGGCTACGGTGGCGGACATGACCGAGCTCGGCCGACGCGAACAGGACATCCTCGCCCTGGAACGCCGGGGCTTTTCCGGCCCCGGCGCCAAGGAACGAGCCATCCGCGAACAACTCGGCCTGGCCCCCGTCCGCTACTACCAACTCCTCAACGCCCTCCTCGACGACCCACGCGCACTGGCGTACGACCCGGTGACGGTCAATCGCCTGCGGCGCATACGGGAGGGGAAGCGGGCGGAGCGCTGAACCGCCCCCGCTCCACCCCACCCCCGATAAGGTCGCCGTATGGGCAGCCACGACAAGGACTCCACGGAAGCCATCTCCTCTGTCCCCACCCCCACCACCCCACCCGGCCGCGACGGACTGAACGCGATCCTCACGCACCCCCGCCGGGCGGTGATCGCGCTGGACTTCGACGGGACGCTCGCGCCGATCGTCGCCGACCCGGAGCAGGCCCGGGCCCACCCGGACGCGCTCGCCGCGCTCGCCGCACTCGCACCGAAGGTCGCCGCCGTGACGGTGATCACCGGCAGGCCGGCCGACGTGGCCGTGCGGCACGGCGGGTTCGACTCGGTCGCGGGGCTGGAGCGGCTCGTCGTGCTCGGGCACTACGGTGCCGAGCGCTGGGAGGGCGGCACCGTCACCGCCCCCGAGCCGCACCCCGGCGTCGCCGCCGTCCGGGCCGAGCTGCCGCGGGCCATCGAGCGAGCGGGCGCCTCGCACGGAACCTGGATCGAGGAGAAGGGACGGGCCGTCGCCGTCCACACCCGTCGCGCCGACGACCCACAGGCCGCGTTCGACGCCCTGCGCGAACCCCTCACCGACCTCGCCACCCGCCACGGACTGATCGTCGAACCGGGCCGGCTGGTCCTCGAACTCCGGCCGCCCGGCATGGACAAGGGCGTGGCCCTGCTCGAACACGTACGGGAGACCGGCGCCGAGGCCGTCCTCTACGCCGGCGACGACCTCGGCGACCTCCCCGCCTTCGCCGCCGTCGACAAGCTCCGCTCCGACGGCACCCCCGGCCTCCTCGTGTGCAGCGGCAGCGCCGAGGTCACCGAACTGGCCGAGCGCGCGGACCTCGTCGTCGACGGCCCGGCAGGGGTCGTACACCTGCTGCGGGCGCTGGCGGATCAGCTGGACTGAACCTCGCGCAGCGCGTTCAGCTGGTCCAGGAACCACTGGGTCGGAGGCAGCGCGGTCGCGGCGGCCGCCAGGCGCTTGGTCCGCTCCGCCCGCTCCTCCGGCCGCATGGACAACGCCTCGTGCAGCGCCCGCGCGGTCTCCATCACGTCGAACGGGTTGACGGTGATCGCGTCCTCACGCAGCTCCCAGTACGCGCCCGCCTCCCGCGACAGCACCAGCGCGCACCCCGCGTCCGAGACGACCGGCACCTCCTTCGCGACGAGGTTCATGCCGTCCCGGATGGGGTTGACCAGGGCCACGTCGCCGAGGCGGTAGGCGGCCAGGGAGCGGGCGAAGTCGTCCTTGAGGTGCAGGAGGACCGGGGTCCAGCCCGGGGTGCCGTACTGCTCGTTGATCTCCTCCGCCAGCCGCCGCACCTCGGCCATGTAGTCGCGGTAGACGGCCAGGTCCTGGCGGGAGGGGTAGGCGAAGGCGACGTGCACCACCCGTTCGCGCCACTCGGGGTGGTCCTCCAGCAGCTGCCGGTACGCCAGCAGCCCGCGCACGATGTTCTTCGACAGCTCGGTCCGGTCGACCCGGACGATGGTTTTGCGGGCGCCGCCGTCGGGCGCCCTGCCGATCTCCTCGCGCAGCGCAGCGATCCGCTCGTCGACGTCCGCCTCGTGCGCCCGCTTGCGCAGGAACTCCGCGTCCGCGCCGAGGCCGTGCACGGAGATGCGCGTGCGGTGGCCGGGCCGGGTCCAGTCGCGCGCGTACTCGAGCGTGGCCCGGATCCCCTCATCGCCCTGCCGGCCGACGATCTGGGGGTCCGTCGCCTCCGCGCACGCGGCGAAGGCCGACGCCCACCGATGGGTCAGGAACCCGAGCCGGTCCGCGCCGAGCATGCCCAGCACCAGCTGCGAACGGATGTCCTCGGGGAGCATCGCGAAGTAGTCCGGCGGCGCCCACGGCGTGTGCGAGAAGTGACCGATGCGCAGGTCGGGGCGGAGTTCGCGGAGCATGCCGGGGACGAGACAGAGGTGGTAGTCCTGCACCAGGACCGCCGCACCCTCGGCCGCCTCCTCCGCCAGCGCCTCGGCGAACGCACGGTTGTAGGCCTCGTACGACGCCCACTGGCGCCGGAACTCCGCGTCGAAGACCGGCTCCAGCGGAGTCAGGTACAGCATGTGGTGGACGAACCACAGCACGGAGTTCGCGATGCCGTTGTACGCGTCCGCGTGCACGTCCGCCGCAATGTCCAGCATCCGTACGCCGTGCTCGCCCACCCCGCGCCGGATCGCCTCCCGGTCGCCGTCGGACAGCGCCGAGCACACCCACAGCGCGCCGGCGTCCGGGTCGATGGCCGACAGGCCCGACACGACCCCGCCGCCACCCCGTTTGGCGTGGAGCGAGCCGTCCTCGCGCACCTCGTACGAGACCGGGCCGCGGTTGGACGCGACCAGCACCTGAGCAGCACCGTTGGTTGACGCCATACGCCACAACCTAGCCCAGCCCGGAAACGCTCAAACGTACGATCGCGCTTCGTGGACGTCCGTATACGGCCGTCCGGCGGGTGTTACGCGACCTTGCGGGCGGCGTACTCCGCGATCTCCGTCATCGGCGGCCGCTCCTCCGTGTCCACGGAGTACGTGCGCGGCTCGAACCCGTCCTCGCCCCGCTCGAACTGGGTGAGGCAGGGACGGATGAGATGCCCGCGGGCCAGCCGCAGCTGCGCGGTGCGGTAGATCGCGGCGGCCATCCGGCCCAGTGCCTGCCCGTCCTGGTGGCGGTGCTTGCGCACGCCGACGTCGACCTGGGCGAGCGCGTCGAGCCCGACCAGGTGCAGGGAGTCGACCAGCATGCCCAGCTCCACGCCGTAGCCGACGGGGAAGGGAAGCTGTTCCAGCAGGGAGCGGCGGGCCGCGTACTCGCCGCCGAGCGGCTGCACGAACCCGGCCAGCTGCGGCCAGTGCATGTTCAGCAGCGGGCGCGCCATGAGCTCCGTGACCCGGCCGCCCTGACCGGCCGTCTTGCCGGAGGCGAGCGAATTCAACTCAGTGCCGAGCGGACGGTCGTACATCCCCTTGACGAGATCGACGTCCGGGTCGGTGAGCAGCGGGCCCACGATCCCGGAGACGAAGTCGGAGGAGAACTCCTTCAGGTCGGCGTCTATGAAGCAGACGATGTCCCCGCCGGTCACCAGCAGGGAGCGCCACAGCACCTCGCCCTTGCCGGGCACGGCCGGGACGCGCGGGAGGATGTCGTCCCGGTGGACGACCCGGGCGCCCGCGGCGGCGGCCACCTCGGAGGTGCGGTCGGTGGATCCCGAGTCGACGACGACGATCTCGTCGACCAGCGGGACCTGTTGCATGAGGTCGTGGCGGATCACGGCGACGATGTCGCCGACCGTCTCCTCCTCGTTGAGCGCGGGCAGCACGACACTGACCGACTGGCCCGTGCGCTGCTTGGCGGCCAGGATCTGGTGGAGCGGGCGATCGGTCACGGACCAGGACCGGGTCCTCAGCCAGCGCTCGACTTCTTCCAGCACAGTCTGCGGCTCCTCACGGTTGTCTCGCGGTTCGGACGACTATCTCAACTGTCCCGGCCTTCGGTTACAGTCTTGAGCAACGCCGATGACCATCGCATGTCCGCGGTCACCGCCGTTCACAACCGAATACCGCTCATCCAGAGGGGCAGAGGGATACGGCCCGATGAAGCCCCGGCAACCCTCCAGTCGGCTCTCGTATTGATCGCTGTGCGAGCACAGTTGATCGTTCCGCGAGGCTCCCGGCTTGGGAAGGTGCCAAATCCGTCTCACGGCGAGATGCGTCGTGAGGAAGATGAGGAGAAAGGGCCTCGCCTCACATGGCTGTGCAGACTGTTGCAACCACCACGAATCCTACCGTCGACCTCGGTCCCGCTGCGGCCCTGAGCTGCCGCGAATGCGGCCACCGCGTGCCGCTCGGCCCGGTCTTCGCGTGCGAGGAGTGTTTCGGCCCGCTCGAGATCGCCTACGACTTCTCCTCCTACGACACGGAGGAGCTTCGCAAGCAGATCGAGGCGGGACCCGCGAACATCTGGCGCTACGCCCCGCTGCTGCCCGTCCCGGCCGACGTGGCGGACAAGCCGAACATCAACCCCGGCTGGACCGCGCTCGTGAAGGCCGACAACCTGGCCCGCGAGCTGGGCGTCGACGCCGGCAAGCTCTTCGTCAAGGACGACTCCGGTAACCCGACGCACTCCTTCAAGGACCGCGTCGTCGCCCAGGCCCTGGAGGCCGCCCGCGCCTTCGGCTTCACCACGCTCTCCTGCTCCTCCACCGGCAACCTCGCCGGCGCGGTGGGCGCCGCGGCCGCCCGCGCCGGCTTCCGCTCGTGCGTGTTCATCCCGCACGACCTGGAGCAGGGCAAGGTCGTCATGGCCGCCATCTACGGCGGCGAGCTCGTCGGCATCGAGGGCAACTACGACGACGTGAACCGCTTCTGCTCCGAGCTGATCGGCGACCCGGCGGGCGAGGGCTGGGGCTTCGTCAACGTCAACCTGCGGCCGTACTACGCGGAGGGGTCCAAGACCCTGGCGTACGAGATCTGCGAGCAGCTCGGCTGGCAGCTCCCGGACCAGCTGGTCGTGCCGATCGCCTCCGGCTCGCAGCTGACGAAGATCGACAAGGGGCTCCAGGAGCTGATCAAGCTCGGGCTCGTCGAGGACAAGCCGTACAAGATCTTCGGTGCGCAGGCCGAGGGCTGCTCGCCGGTGTCGACCGCTTACAAGGCGGGTCACGACGTCGTCCGGCCCCAGAAGCCGAACACCATCGCCAAGTCCCTCGCCATCGGCAACCCGGCGGACGGCCCCTACGTCCTCGACATCGCGCGGCGTACGGGCGGGGCCGTGGAGGACGTCAACGACGAGCAGGTCGTCGACGCGATCAAGCTGCTGGCGCGGACGGAGGGCATCTTCGCGGAGACCGCGGGTGGCGTGACGGTGGGTGTGGCGCGCAAGCTGATCGAGAACGGCCTGCTGGACCCGGCCCTCACCACCGTCGTCCTCAACACCGGCGACGGACTCAAGACCCTCGACGCGGTGGCCGGGACCGGCCTCACCGCCACCATCCGCCCGAACCTGGACTCCTTCCGAGAGGCTGGCCTCGCATGAGCGTGACCGTCCGCATCCCCACCATCCTGCGCACCTACACCGGTGGTCAGGCCGAGGTCGCCGCTGATGGGGCGACCCTCGGCGAGGTCATCGCCGACCTGGAGAAGAACCACACGGGCATCGCGGCCCGCGTCCTCGACGACCAGGGCAAGCTGCGCCGCTTCGTCAACGTGTACGTCAACGACGACGACGTCCGCTTCGAGCAGGGGCTGGAGACGGCCACCCCGGACGGTGCCGGTGTCTCCATCATTCCGGCGGTTGCCGGAGGCTGATCATTACCGTCGGTAACGCACGTTACCGTGAGTTCATCGAATTGCCCCCTCCGTGAGAGAAGCGGAGGGGGCAATTCTGTGTGGTTGAGCGCGGTACAGTTGGGGAAGGCGCCGATTTCCGCGTGCCGGGCGCATATCAGTTCTGGCTCCACATGCGATGAGAAGTAGCCAAAGTGTGTGGTTCTTTTGCGTCATTTGCTCCTTTTGTGGGGCCCGACTTGCCCTGAGTTCTGGTGAATTCTCGGCAAATCCCCGACCGGCCATGCCCGGAATTCTCGTCCGATTGACCTGTTGCAGACGGCAGTTGGACAGATACATTCAGCCGCGGTCGACGCGTTCCGGCGCACGCCCCCAACCAAGGCGGGGGGTGAGGTCTGACCCGGATCCGCGAAGTGTGGATCTGTGCAAGGGCCAGTAATAGGGGAGTTAGGCATGGCTCAGGGCACCGTCAAGTGGTTCAACGCGGAGAAGGGGTACGGCTTCATCGCGGTCGACGGTGGTGCGGATGTTTTCGTCCACTACAGCGCGATCCAGATGGACGGATACCGCACCCTGGAAGAGGGTCAGCGGGTCGATTTCGAGATCTCGCAGGGCCAGAAGGGGCCGCAGGCGGACATGGTCCGACTCGCGGCCGGCTGAAGCACGCGCCGACGCAGCGACGTTCTTCTGTGCATCTTCGAAGGGCTCGTACCTCCCGGGGTACGAGCCCTTCGGTCTGCCCGGACGTCGCCGGGCGCCCCGACCCTCGGCCGTTCACCTGCGGATCGGGTGGAGGCGCTTGCACTCGACAGGGGCGAGTGCTAATCATTGCGTTAGCACTCTGAAGGTGAGAGTGACAACGAAGGACCGGGTCGGTGAGGCCCGCAGGCCGGATGGGGCAAGGAACCACCAGGCAGGCGAGCCGTCCGTCGCGGGCGCGGGCGCGGTCCGAAGGAATCACCCCCAGTCCTGGAGGGACCACTTCACATGGCCAAGATCATCGCGTTCGACGAGGAGGCGCGGCGCGGCCTCGAGCGCGGCATGAACCAGCTCGCGGACGCCGTGAAGGTGACGCTCGGCCCCAAGGGCCGCAACGTCGTCCTCGAGAAGAAGTGGGGCGCCCCCACGATCACCAACGATGGTGTGTCCATCGCCAAGGAGATCGAGCTCGAGGACCCGTACGAGAAGATCGGCGCCGAGCTGGTCAAGGAAGTCGCCAAGAAGACGGACGACGTCGCCGGTGACGGTACGACCACCGCGACCGTCCTCGCTCAGGCGCTCGTCCGCGAGGGCCTGCGCAACGTAGCCGCCGGCGCCAACCCGATGGCCCTCAAGCGCGGTATCGAGAAGGCCGTCGAGGCCGTCTCCGGTGCCCTGCTCGAGCAGGCCAAGGATGTCGAGACCAAGGAGCAGATCGCCTCCACGGCCTCCATCTCCGCCGCCGACACCCAGATCGGCGAGCTCATCGCCGAGGCCATGGACAAGGTCGGCAAGGAAGGCGTCATCACCGTCGAGGAGTCCCAGACCTTCGGTCTGGAGCTGGAGCTCACCGAGGGTATGCGCTTCGACAAGGGCTACATCTCGGCGTACTTCGCCACCGACATGGAGCGTATGGAGGCCGTCCTCGACGACCCGTACATCCTGATCGCGAACTCCAAGATCGCGAACGTCAAGGACCTGCTCCCGCTCCTGGAGAAGGTCATGCAGTCGGGCAAGCCGCTGCTGATCATCGCCGAGGACGTCGAGGGCGAGGCCCTGTCGACCCTGGTCGTCAACAAGATCCGCGGCACCTTCAAGTCCGTCGCCGTCAAGGCCCCGGGCTTCGGCGACCGCCGCAAGGCCATGCTCGGCGACATCGCCATCCTCACGGGCGGCGAGGTCATCTCCGAGGAGGTCGGCCTCAAGCTGGAGAACGCCACCCTCGACCTGCTGGGCAAGGCCCGCAAGGTGGTCATCACCAAGGACGAGACCACCATCGTCGACGGTGCCGGCTCCTCCGACCAGGTCAACGGCCGCGTCAGCCAGATCCGCGCCGAGATCGAGAACAGCGACTCCGACTACGACCGCGAGAAGCTGCAGGAGCGCCTGGCGAAGCTCGCCGGCGGTGTCGCGGTCATCAAGGCCGGTGCCGCCACCGAGGTCGAGCTCAAGGAGCGCAAGCACCGCATCGAGGACGCCGTCCGCAACGCCAAGGCGGCCGTCGAAGAGGGCATCGTCGCCGGCGGTGGCGTGGCGCTCATCCAGGCGTCCTCCGTCTTCGAGAAGCTGGACCTCGAGGGTGACGAGGCGACCGGCGCCAACGCCGTGAAGCTCGCGCTGGAGGCCCCGCTCAAGCAGATCGCCGTCAACGGTGGTCTCGAGGGTGGCGTCGTCGTGGAGAAGGTCCGCAACCTCCAGGTCGGCCACGGCCTGAACGCCGCGACCGGTGAGTACGTCGACATGATCGCCGAGGGCATCATCGACCCGGCGAAGGTGACCCGTTCCGCGCTGCAGAACGCCGCCTCCATCGCCGCGCTGTTCCTCACCACCGAGGCCGTCATCGCCGACAAGCCGGAGAAGTCCGCTGCCCCGGCCGGCGGCGGTATGCCCGGCGGTGACATGGACTTCTGATCCTCCCCGAGGATCGGAACCGTCCCTTCCGTGCCGAGGGCGGCACTCCCTGGAGACAGGGGGTGCCGCCCTCGGGCGTTTTCCGGGGTCCCTCGGCGTAGGTGTCCGGGGTCCCTCGGGCGTACGTGTCCGGGGTCCCTCGGGCGTACGTGTCCGGGATCCCTCGGGCGTACGCGTTCGGGATCCCCTCGGGCATGCGTGTCCGGGATCACATGGGGTTGCGCCCCGTGCCGGGATGGAGGTGGCGGGCGGGGCGGTTGACGCGTAGGACCGCACTTCTTGCATGTGCACATACCGTCCGGTTTTCCCGAGGAGTCCCCGCGTGACCGTCAACGTCCCCCCGACCGCAGCCTCCCGCGCGGCCGAGATCCTCTCCCGGCCCCTCGCACTGAACGGCCTCACCGTCCCGAACCGCATCGTGATGGCCCCGATGACCCGCAACTTCTCCCCGGACGGCATCCCCGGCGAGGACGTGCGCTCCTACTACGCCCGCCGCGCCGCCGCCGGCGTCGGCCTGATCGTCACCGAGGGCACCTACGTCGGCCACGCGTCCGCCGGAGAGAGCGACCGCGTCCCCCGCTTCCACGGCGACGAGCAGCTCGCGGGCTGGGCCGCGGTCGCCGAGGCCGTGCACCAGGCCGGCGGCACGATCGTGCCGCAGCTGTGGCACATCGGCATGGTCCGCAAGCAGGGCGCCCCGCCCTACGCCGACGCCCCCGCCGTCGGCCCCTCCGGCCTGCGCCTCGACGGCACCGAGGGCACCGGCAACGCGATGACCCGGCGCGACCTGGACGACGTCATCGGCGCGTTCGCCGAGGCCGCCGCGGCCGCCGAGCGCAGCGGCTTCGACGGCGTCGAGCTGCACGGCGCCCACGGCTACCTCATCGACCAGTTCCTCTGGTCGGGCACCAACCGCCGCACCGACGCCTACGGCGGCGACCCCGTGGCCCGTACGCAGTTCGCCGCCGAGATCGTCGCCGCCGTCCGCGCGACGGTCTCGCCGGAGTTCCCCGTCCTCTTCCGCTACTCCCAGTGGAAGCAGGAGGCCTACGACGCCCGTCTCGCCGAAACTCCGGAGGAGCTGGAGGCCATCCTGGCCCCGCTCGCCGCGGCCGGCGTCGACGCCTTCCACGCCTCCACCCGCCGCTACTGGGCCCCGGAGTTCGACGACTCCGACCTCAACCTCGCGGGCTGGACCAAGAAGCTCACCGGCAAGCCCGCCATCACCGTCGGCTCGGTCGGCCTCGACGGCGACTTCCTGCGCGCCTTCGCGGGCGAGGGCGCCGAGGTGGGCAACCTCGACAACCTCCTCGACCGCCTGGAGCGCGACGAGTTCGACCTGGTGGCCGTGGGCCGCGCCCTGCTCCAGGACCCGGAGTGGGCGGCGAAGGTGCTTGGCGGGCGGCTGGACGAGCTGACGGCGTACGAGCCGACGGCGCTGCAGACGCTTAGCTGAGCTGTTCGGAGCTGTTCGGAGCTGTTCGGAGCTGTTCGGAGCTGTTCGGAGCTGTCCGGAGCTGTCCGGAGCTGTTCGGAGCTGTTCGGAGCGTTCGAGGCTTGGGGGCTTCGGGGCTTCGGGGCTTGGGGGCTTCGGAGCGAAGGCTGGGCCGGGGTGTCGCGTGGGCGGCGCCCCGGCCTTTGTCATGTGCGGCCTCTCCTGCCCCGGTGGCGCTCACCTGATCCTCTTGGTTAAGTCAAGCAAGTGACTTAAGGTTGCCTCGGTCAAGTACACGGTTCTTCCCAGAGCACACCCGACGGAGGCCCCTCCATGCCCGACGCTCCTGCCCGCCCCGCCGAGGCCGGGGGAATAGCCCCGCCGCGGTCGAACGCGGTGGTCGCGGTCCTGGCCCTCGCCGGAATCGTCGTCGCGCTGATGCAGACCCTGGTCATCCCGATCGTCCCCGAACTGCCGAAGCTGCTGAACGCCTCGGCCTCCGACACGGCGTGGGCCGTGACGGCCACCCTCCTCGCGGCCGCCGTCGCCACCCCCGTCATGGGCCGGCTCGGAGACATGTACGGCAAGCGCCGCATGCTGCTGGTCAGCGTGGCCCTGCTGGTCTCCGGCTCGGTCACGGCCGCCCTCAGCGAGTCCCTGACCCCGATGATCCTCGGACGTGTGCTCCAGGGCCTGGCCTCCGGTGTCATCCCGCTCGGCATCAGCATCATGCGCGACGAACTGCCCGCCGAACGGCTCGGCTCGGCCACCGCGCTCATGAGCGCCAGCCTCGGCGTCGGCGGCGCCCTAGGCCTGCCGGCCGCCGCGCTCATCGCCGAGAACTTCGACTGGCACGTGCTGTTCTGGACGTCGGCCGCCCTCGGCGCCGTCGCCGCCGTCCTCGTCGTCCTCTTCGTACCCGAGTCCCAGGTCCGCACCGGCGGCCGCTTCGACCTCGTCGGCGCCCTCGGCATGGCGACCGGCCTGGTCTGTCTGCTGCTCGGGATTTCCAAGGGCGCCGACTGGGGCTGGACCAGCGGCACCACCCTCGGCCTGTTCGCCGCCGCCGTCGTCGTACTGCTCGCGTGGGGCTGGTGGGAACTGCGGATCCAGGCCCCGCTGGTGGACCTGCGCACCACTGCCCGCCGCCAGGTGCTGGTCACCAACCTCGCGTCGATCGCCGTGGGCTTCGCGATGTTCGCGATGTCCCTCGTCCTGCCCCAGCTGCTCCAGCTGCCCGCCGCCACCGGCTACGGCCTCGGCAGGTCGATGCTGGCCGCCGGCCTGGTCATGGCACCGTCCGGCCTGGTCATGATGGCCACCGCCCCCGTCTCCGCCGCCGTCTCCAAGGCCAAGGGCCCCAAGGTGACCCTGATGATCGGCGCGCTGATCGTCGCCGCCGGCTACCTCATCAACATCGCGCTGATGTCGGAGGTCTGGCACTTCGTCCTGGTGTCCTGCGTCATCGGCGCCGGCATCGGCTTCACCTACGGCTCGATGCCCGCCCTGATCATGGGCGCCGTACCCGCGTCCGAGACGGCCGCGGCGAACAGCCTCAACACCCTCATGCGGTCCATCGGCACCTCGTCCGCCAGCGCCATCGCCGGTGTGATCCTCGCTCAGATGACCACGGACTTCGGCGGCTTCGCCCTGCCCTCGAAGGACGGCTTCCGCACGGTCCTGGCCCTCGGCGCGGGCGCGGCCCTGCTCGCCTTCGCGGTGGCGTCGTTCATCCCGCGCCAGCGGACGGAGGCGGGGCGGGCGACGCCTACGGCAGGGGCGCCGACGGATGCGGGTGAATCCGCGGAGGCGTCGGCGGTGAAGGCGTAACAGGGGGCTGAGGCGTCATAGGGGGACTACAGATTCCCCATCGGCTCGATGTCCACCTGCACGGGTGTCCCCCACACCCGCAGCACCTCGTAGTCGGTGAACTCGTGCACGAGTCGGTACGCCATCGCGGGCCGGGATCCGCGCCGCTGGGCGGCGATGTACAGCTCGGCCTCGCGCCGGTCCCGGCGCGGCGTACCGCACAGCTGCCATTCCCGCCCGTTCCACAGCTCCGCCAGCCACCGCTGCTGGGGCTGGGGGCGGTCGGCGCTGGTGCCGTAACGGGAGGGCGAGGGGGAAGGCGACTCGGAGGGCCGGGGCTGGCCGTAGCCCCCGTTGAACTCCGACCGCCGGGCGGCACGACGCCGCGTCTCGCACAGCAGGCACAGGTCGGGGGCAGCCTCGTCGACGGGCCCGTGCGGATGCTCGGCGCACCGGGTGGTGGGCGCGGCGCCGGCGACACTCTCGTCCAGCAGATCCAGCGCCCGCCGCAGATCCGCCTTGACCTCGTGCAACTTGGCGTCCGGCGTGTCGGTGGTCAGGGCCTCTCCATGTTCGCCGAGGAGACGGAGGGCGCGGCCTAGGGCGGTGAGCTGGGCGTGGTTCATGTCAGTCGGCGTAGTCCTTGAGTTTCTCGGTGTCGAGGGTGATGTCCACGGGGACAGGGAGCTCGACGGTGGCTCCCCAAGAGTAGGTCGAGGACTGCTGGTAGCGGCCCCAAGGACAGCGACACCTCGCTCTCCGTCGTCGCCAACCTGGCCACCCGGCTCACGAATCTCGGCGACGACGTCAACACGTCCTACTACTGGGACGGCGGCCACGGCGCCGACCAGGACCCCGGTGACTTCATCAAGTGGATCGCCCAGGTGTCGGGTTACCGGCGGAAGTGACGCTCACGCGGTCAGTGATGCTGAAGACGTCCCTGACCCGCTCAGCCCGTCGCCCTCGCCAGCGCCGTACGCAGGCGGCCGCCCGACTCCTCCAGGAGGCGGGCAGCCGTCGGGCCGTCCACGTCGGCCAGCAGGGTCAGGATCGCGTTCTTCACCTCGCCGTCCGTCGCCGCCAGCGCCGCCTCGACCTCCTCGTCCGCGGCGCCCGTCGCGAGGGCGACGATACGGCGGGAGCGGGCGCGCAGCTTGTCGTTGGAGGCGCGTACGTCGACCATCAGGTTCCCGTACGTCTTGCCCAGGCGGATCATCGTGATCGTCGAGATCATGTTGAGCACCAGCTTCTGTGCCGTGCCCGCCTTCAGCCGGGTGGAGCCGGTGAGCAGTTCGGGGCCGACGACGACCTCGATGCCGTGCTCGGCGGCCGCCGCGAGCGCGCTGCCCGCGTTGCAGGCCAGCCCGATGGTCAGGGAGCCACGGGCCCGGGCGTGTGCAACGGCGCCGATGGCGTACGGGGTGCGGCCGGAGGCCGAGACGCCGACCACCGTGTCGTCGGCGCCCACCCCGAGCGCGTCGAGGTCGGCCTCCGCCAGCTCCTTGGAGTCCTCCGCGCCCTCCATGGAGGCGACCAGGGCCTGCGGCCCGCCCGCGATGAGTCCTACGACCTGACCGGGCCGCGTGTTGAACGTCGGCGGA
Organism: Streptomyces sp. NPDC002888; assembly: GCF_042888465.1. Classification (NCBI taxonomy): domain Bacteria; kingdom Bacillati; phylum Actinomycetota; class Actinomycetes; order Kitasatosporales; family Streptomycetaceae; genus Streptomyces; species Streptomyces sp. NPDC002888. The sequence goes on from NZ_JBIAPU010000006.1 coordinate 192,026, forward strand.
CACTCGGACGCGTCCAGCACGCCGAGCCGCCCCGCCGTCCCGGCACCGGCGTAGATCAGCCGCCCGCCCCGCGCCATCCGTTCCGCCACGGCGTCGATCGCGGCGGCGATCTCCGGCAACCGCTCGGCCACGGCGGCGGGCACGGTGGCGTCCTCGTTGTTCATGAGGCGGGCGATGTCGAGGGTGGGGAGCTGGTCGATGTCGGCGAGCTCCCGCCGGAAGGATTCGGTGGTCAGCGAGTCCAACTCCGTACGGAGGTCGCGGTAGTTGGAGGCAGGGGGCATGGGGACAGCTCTTTCCGGTTTCTCACGGGTGCGGGTGCGGGTTGCAGGTGCAGGTGGCTGGAGCTTGCCTCGGTCTACCGCCGGTGCCGGTGCGCCAGCGCCTCGTAGGACGCCGCCAGTGCCGGCCCCGCGGACTCGTACGTCCGCTGCGCCACCCCCACGAACAGGCAGTCCACGACGAGCAGCTGACTGGTCCGCGACGACATCGCCGCCGGCCGCAGTTCGCTCTCCCGGGCCGTGGAGGTCGTGAGGATGTGGTCGGCGTACTGGGTGACGGGCCCGCCCGGGCGTCCGGTGATCGCGACGGTCGTCGCCCCGTGCTCGAAGGCGACCCGGAGCGGCTCGATCACGTCGCCGGTCGACCCGGAGTGGCTGATCGCGATCGCGACGTCACCCGCGCGCAGCTGCACCGCGTTGGTGACGGCGAGGTGCGGATCGCTGTGCGCGTGGGCTATGAGCCCTATGCGCAGGAGCTTTTGGGCGAGGTCCTGGGCGACGAGACCGGAGGCCCCGATGCCGTACACGTCGATCCGCCGCGCGCCCGCCGCCGCGGTGACCGCCGCGCCGAGTTGCGCGGTGTCGAGGCCGGCGGCGGTGTCGGCGAGGGTCTGCTGTTCGTCGTACGCCAACTTCGCGACCACGTCCGCGATGGGGTCGTCGACGGAGATGTCCGTGGTGATGGCGGGCGCGCGCCCGGACTGCTGCTGGGCGGCGAGGCCGGCGAGGGCGAGGCGCAGGTCGCGGTAGCCGGGGTAGCCGAGGAGGCGGGCGGTGCGGACGACGGTGGCCTCGCTGGTGCCGGTGAGTTCGGCGAGGCCGGTGACCGTGAGGGCGGCGCAGCCGGCCGGGTCGCCCGCGACGGCTTCGGCGACGCGCTGCATGGAGCGGGTCATGGAGGGGGCGAGCGTGCGCACCTTGGCCGCGAGGGCGGCGGGGGCGGGCGGCGCGCCTCCGGGACGGCCGCTGCCGAAAATTTCCTTCATGTCACGGGTCACACTATGAAAGATATTTTCGGACCCGTGTTGTGGTCAAGAGTGCGCACAATGGGTGCATGGATCCCATCAGCCCTCTGGAGCAGGCGTTGCACGCGGCACGCGCCCTCGTGCTCGCCGATCTCGCCGCGAACGAGGTCGCCGCCGCGGATGTGGTGTCCATGGTCGAGGACTCGGTCGTGCAGCGGCGCTGGTGGGTCGAGCAGTGGCCGGACGGTGTGGCGTACGTCGCCGGGCTGGTCGCACAGGACGTACAGGACGCGCTGCTTGAGAAGTACGGGCGCTGGCCGCTGTGCCCGGTGTGCGGCTCCGGCGATCCGCACGCCCTCGACGTCGAGCCGGAACTCGGGCCCGACCCGCACTGGGTGTGCCACAAGGCGGGCGTGAAGGTCGCCGCGGTCGGTGCGCTGGGGTCGGCGACGGGCGGGGCGTCCTCGTCGTGACCGTCTACATTGACCCTCCGAGCTGGCCGGGCCACGGCCGGATGTGGTCCCACCTCGTCAGCGACGTCTCGTACGACGAACTGCACCTGTTCGCCGCGGAGATGGGCGTGCCCCCGCGGGCCTTCGAGCGCGACCACTACGACATCCCCGCCCACCGGTACGCGGACGCCGTGCGCGCCGGCGCGGTCGAGGTCAGCAGCCGCGAGGTGGTGCGGCTGCTGCTCGGCGCGGGGCTGCGCAGGCGGCGCAGCGATCAGCGGAGTCAGCCGCGCAGTTCGTAGTCGAACTGCGGGCCCGTCAGTCCGTCAGTCCGTCAGCCCGTCAGCCCCGAAGCTCGTAGACGACCTCCTCCTCGTCCTCTCCGGCCTCGACGAATCCGGCGCGTGAGACCACGCCCCGCGAGGGGGTGTTGCCTCGGTCGATGACCGCGATGAGCGTTGTCACCTCGTCGCGTGCCAGCCCCCAGCGGGCGAGTGTGCGCAAAGCCTCGGTCGCGTAGCCGTGGCCGCGGGCGGCCTCGGCGATGTCGTAGCCGACCTCGGCGCGGCCCTCCTCGTCGGGCGCGCCGTGGAAGCCGATGCAGCCGACCGCGCGGCCGTCCTCCCGCCGGACCAGGACGAACACGCCCCACTCCGGGCGGTGTACGCCCGCCTCGTACGCCTTCAGCAGCATCCCGGCGGCCTCGCGCGTGCCCTCGAACGGCCCGCTCTCGACCCACTCGAACCCGCCGTCGCCGCCCGCGCTCAGGTCGGCGGCGGCCGCGGGCGTGACGCCCTGGAGGGTGAGGCGGTCGGCGGGGATCACGAGGTTGTTGTTCCAGTGCCACTCCGTGACCGGGGCGCGGTCGGGCAGGTCGCCGCGGCCGGTGGCCCACAGCAGCGTGCGCCAGTGGTCGGTGTCGGGCCTCACGTGCGGGAAGATCCGGGTGAGGACGAACTCGGGCAGCTCGGCGGGCGGTTCGTAGGCGAGGCCCAGGCCCTCGGCGATGTCGTGGGTGTGCAGCAGGACCTCGGCGACACCCATGGCGGCGAAGCCGTCACGGTTGGCGCTGCCGAAGGGGAACGGGTGGAAGGCGCGCACCTCGTCCGGGGTGGTGCGGATGACGGCGCAGAGCAGCCGCTGTGTCGTCTCGACGACTTGCAGCAGCTCCGCGTTGCTCGCCTCGTCGACGGCCAGCGCGAAGGGTGCGTGCCGCTCCTCCCTGCGTCCCGCCAGCTGAGCGGAGTAGCGCATCAGGGCTTCGGCCATGTGCAGGGCCGTCCGCCGACAACTCCACTCCAGCCGCCCCGCCCCGGCCCCCTCCCAGTCCCGGTCCGCCGCCGTCCGCAGCAGAGCCAGGCTGCTCGCCACGGCTTCCTCAACGCGTTCCCCGCCCATGTCTCGCATGCTGCGAGGGTAGGCGGGGCCGTGTCCTCAGGTCGACAGAATTTCCAGCTCGCTCCGCAGGTTGTGACGGGCCGTCGCCTCCCACTTGTCCTCGCCGTACGGCGTCCTGAACAGCCGGGGCAGGGCGAGGAGTTGGCGCAGGATCTCGGCGCGGCCCGCGCGAAAGGCCTCGTTCGGGACGAAGTGGTACTCCTCGCGGACGGCGGCGGTGTACGCGGCGTACGCGGACGGCGGCGACGCCAGGATCGCCAGGTCGGCGTCGCACAGCACCTGCCCGTCGCGGTCGTCGTCGGCCGGGTCGTGGGTGACGGTGAGACGGACCAGCCGGGCCACCTCGGCGGCCCTCGCGTCGGGCACCCCGGCCTCGGGCAGGGCGCGTTCGGCGAGGCGGGCGGAGCGCTCCTCGTTCTCGGAGCGGTCCGGGAGGTAGACGGCGTCGTGGAACCAGGCGGCCAGCCGGACGACGTCCGGGTCGTCCGCGTGCTCCTCCAGTACGTCGACGTGGTCGAGGACCGCGGTGAGGTGCGCGAGCGTGTGGTAGCGGCGCTGCGGCTCCTGCCAGCGGGTGATCAGGTTGTCTGCGTAGGGGAGGGGGTCCGGGCCGGCAGCCGGTCCGCGGGCTCCTTGCAGGGCGCGGGCGAATCGGGTGCGCAGGGCGTCGAAATCGGCCATGCCTCCCATTCTCCCGCGTGCCCATCCGGCGCGCCCTAGCTTGGGCCCATGACGACGACTGAGGTGCACGACGTACGCGACCCCGAGCTGCCCGGACGGCTCCTGGTGACCGAGCGGGACCTCCTCGTACCGCTGCTGCGGGCGCGGTCCGAGGCGGACTTCGACCTGCCGGTCGCCGGGTGTCCCGGCTGGAGCGTGCGGGATGTGCTGGCGCACTGTTCGGCCGTGCTGACGCGGGTGGTGGAGAGCCGGTTCGAGAAGGGGGTGTTCTCGCCCGAGGCCAACGACCGGGACATCGCCGAGCGGGCCGAGTGGTCGAACGCGCGGGTCGTGGACGAGCTGGAGCGTGGGATGACCGAGGCGGGGCCCGTGATCGCCAAGGCGGACGGGGTGCTGGACATGATCGCGCTGGGGGAGTGGGTGCACGCCGGTGACGTACGGGAGGCGTTCGGTGAGCCGGGGGCGTACGGGGGTGCGGGGCTGCCGGAGGCGCTGGCCCTGCTGGCCCGGGCCACCCGGGTGAAGGGGCACGTGCCGCTCCAGGCCGACCTCGACGACGTGGACGAGCCGTTGCGGCTGGGCGGCGTTGCCGGGGACCGGACTCCGGCACGGTTCATCGGCGAGGCCGCCACGCTCGTACGGCTGTACGCGGGGCGTTCCGTGGCGGGGGCGTCGTACGAGCTGGCGGGGGCGGAGGAGGGGGAGCTGAACATCTTCTGAGGGAACCGCACGTCTTCTCGGGGGGCCGGGTTCGTAGGCGTAGTCTTGGACAGAATTGGACTAGACCTGTAGGGCCAGGTTTGCCCGACGAAGACGAATCCCGACGAAGACGAATGGGGTCCCATGAGCAAGCGTGCAGTCCTGGAGGTGATCGCCCTCGACGTCGAGGACGCGGTCGCCGCCCAGGCCGGAGGCGCGGACCGCCTAGAACTGGTCACCGACATGGCGGCCGACGGACTCACCCCGTCGCCGCGGACCGTGGCCGGCATCCGCGCCGCCGTCGACATCCCACCGCGTGTGATGCTGCGGCTCGCGGACGGGTTCGCGGCGGGGGACGTCGAACGGCTCGTCCGGGTCGCGCGTGAGGTGCGGGACGCCGGGGCCGACGAGTTCGTGCTCGGGTTCCTCGACGCGGACGGCGGGGTCGACCTGGACGCGGTGGAGCGGGTCGTCGACGTGCTGGACGGATGCCCCTGGACCTTCCACCGGGCGATCGACCGGTCCGCCGACCGCGACGCGCTCCGCAAACAACTGGACGGGCTCCCCGGCCTCGACGCCTACCTCACCGCCGGCTCGGCCACCGGCGTCGACGACGGCCTCCCCACGCTCCTCGCGGAGGCGGCACGGCGCGGGGAGCCCGGCTATGAGCAGCGCATCCTGGTGGGCGGCGGCCTACGCCTCGACCACGTCCCGCCCCTCCTCGCCGCCGGCGTCGACGCCTTTCACATCGGCGGCGCGGCCCGCCCGGGCGGCTGGGCGGGACCGGTCTCCGCGGCGGCGGTGGCTCAGTGGCGGAGGGTGCTGGACGTGGACACTAGGCGAGCTGGGGAGGGAGCGGAGCCGCGTGGGTGACGATCAGGCCCGACACCGCTCGGGTCAGGGCCACGTACAGGCGCCGCAGGCCCGTCCGTTCGTCCGGCTCGCCGTCGACGACCGCCTGGGGCTCGTCGAGGACCACGTAGTCGTACTCCAGACCCTTGGCCAGTGACGCCGGGACGAGGGTCAGGCGGGTCTCCCGGGTGGTCTCCTCGCCGGGGGAGAGGTACGGGATCCCGGCCGCCGTGAGTGTCTCGGCGAGTGCCGGGACGCGGGCGTCGGCCGCGATCAGGCCCGTAGAGCCCTCGTTGCGCAGCAACTCCTCGCAGGCGGCGATGACTTCGCCTTCCCCGGAGGCCGGCCGCAGGTCGAAGAAGCCCGGGTTCTCACGCACCGAGGCGACCGGGGCCAGTCCGGGCGCGATGTCCGGGAGCAGCCGGGAGGCGTACGTGATGACGTCCGTCGGCACACGGAAACCGGCCGTCAGCTCCTCGATCACCGCGTCGGACTTGCCCAGGTGGGACAGCGCCTCGTCCCAACTCCGGGTCGCCCACGGGGTGGTGCCCTGCGCCAGGTCGCCCAGGACGGTCGCGGAGCCGGTGGTGCAGCGGCGGCCGACGGCCCGGTACTGCATGGGGGAGAGGTCCTGCGCCTCGTCCAGGACCACATGTCCCAGCGAGTGCGTGCGCTCGACGACGTCCGTCGCCTCGTCGATCAACACCGCGTCGGCGGCCGACCACTTGGCGGACTTCACCGACCGCACCGGCTTCGCCCACAGGACCGTCTTCTGCTCGTCCTCGGTGAGGATCCCCTCCGCGTGCTCGGCGAGGAACTCCGCGTCCGTCAGCAGCCGCAGCACCAGCTTCGCCGGATCGACGGCCGGCCAGACCGCCTTCACGGCCGCCTTCACCGCGCTGTTGCGGGCCACGGCGTCCTGCACCCGGTCGTCCGGCGCCTCCCCGGACCGCTCCATCTGCACCAGCACGGCGTGCGCGATGCGCTGCGGCAGGGCGTCGCGGGCGGCGCCGTAGCGGATGTCCCGGTCCAGCAACTCACGGACGACGTCCTCGAGTTCGTACGCCGGAACCCGCCACCGTCTCGATCCGCGCACGACGACGACCGGCTCGGTGGGCATGGTCACCTGCGCGTAGACGGCCCTGCGCAGCACCTCGGCCATCCTCGCGTCGCCCTTCACGATCGCGGCCGCCGCGTCGTCCGTGCCCCGCACCTCCACGTGGGCCACCAGGTCGTCGACGGTGGCCTGCTTGACCGCCAACTCACCCAGGGCGGGCAGCACTTGCTCGATGTAGTGCAGGAAGGACCGGTTCGGCCCGATGACGAGGGTGCCGGTGCGGGCGAGCCGCTCGCGGTGGGCGTAGAGGAGGTAGGCGACACGGTGCAGGCCGACGGCGGTCTTCCCGGTGCCGGGACCTCCCTGGACGCAGACGCTGCCGGAGAGCCCGGCGCGCACGATCTCGTCCTGCTCCGGCTGGATCGTCGCCACGATGTCCCGCATCGGACCCACACGCGGCCGCTCGATCTCCTGCTGGAGCAGCTTGCTGGTCGTCGCCACCTCGGCCGGGTCGGAGAGGTGCTCGTCCTCGTACGCCGTGAGGTCGCCGGCCGTGTAGCCGAAGCGGCGGCGCAGGGAGACGTCCATCGGGTCCTTCTTCGAGGCCCGGTAGAACGGCTGCGAGACCGGCGCGCGCCAGTCGATGACCATCGGGTCGCCCCCGCCGTCGTGCACATGCCGACGCCCGATGTAGAAGCGCTCCCCTTCGGCGCCCTCCGCCTGGTCCGCGCCGGGAGCGTGCAGGTAGTCGAGCCGGCCGAAGAACAGCGGGGTGTGGCTGAGGTCGGCCAGCGCCTTGATGCGCTCCTGGATCTGGCGCTCCAGGATCTGGGCGTTCACCCAGTTCGCGGTGACGTCGCTGATGTCGAGCGCCTCGACGTCCTCCCGCATGGCCCGCAGGGCGGCACGGGAGGCGGCGAGGTGGGAGCGCTCACGGGAGAGGGGATCGTCGACGGACAGGCGCGTGGACAAGGGGGTGCCTCCGGAAGGACCTACGGGACAGGCGCTACGGGATGCCGACCGGTTTCCGTCCGGACGGCTGCACTCCGTGAGGGAGGCGGGCAAGAGCGGAGATTGTAGGTGAGCGGGGGACCGAGAAACCAACGGTTTTTTCCGCACCGGTTCTTCGCACCGGATCTTCGCACCGTTTCTTCGCACCGGTTTTCCGCACCGGTTTTTCCCGCACCGGATTTTCTGTGCGGGGCGCCTCATCCCCTAGGGGTCCCACCCTCATCCCCCGGGGGAACGGCTCCCTCGGAAGTACTACGCGGCGACGACGGACTTTCGGCCCGGAGACCGATGCCGTTCTTATGTCCGAAAACCCACCATGGAGACATGAGTGCAGCGACCTTCACCCCAGCCACCGCACCGGGCCGCCCGTCCGGCGCCAGCCCCCTCACCGGCAGCCACCACCACCGCCTCGGCGACGCCCTGCGCGCCGTGAAGGTGTTCGCGGGCGCCGCCTTCGACGTGGTCATCCTCGGGGAGTACGGCGAGGAAGCCGGCGTCCGCCGCAGGTGACCCCCGGGGTCACCCCCCGTTGAGGATCTCGTCCGCGTCCACGATCCGGTACGCGTACCCCTGCTCCGCCAGGAAGCGCTGGCGGTGCGCCGCGAAGTCCTGGTCGATGGTGTCCCGTGCCACGACCGAGTAGAAGTGGGCCTGGTGCCCGTCGGCCTTGGGCCGCAGCACCCGCCCCAGACGCTGCGCCTCCTCCTGCCGTGACCCGAACGTCCCCGACACCTGGACGGCGACCGTCGCCTCCGGCAGGTCGATCGAGAAGTTCGCCACCTTCGACACCACCAGCACGCTGATCTCGCCCTCCCGGAAGGCGTCGAACAGCTTCTCCCGCTGGGCGTTCGACGTCTCGCCCTTGATCACGGGTGCGTTCAGATGCTCACCCAGCTCGTCCAGCTGGTCGATGTACTGCCCGATGACGAGGATCTGCTGCCCGGCGAACTTCCGCACGATCGCCTCCGTCACCTTCCGCTTCGTCGCGGTCGTCGCACAGAAGCGGTACTTCTCCTCCGTCTCGGCGGTCGCGTACGCGAGCCGCTCGGAGTCGGTCAGGTTGACCCGTACCTCCACGCAGTCGGCGGGCGCGATGTACCCCTGCGCCTCGATCTCCTTCCACGGCGCGTCGAACCGCTTCGGCCCGATGAGCGAGAACACGTCCGACTCGCGTCCGTCCTCACGGACGAGGGTGGCCGTCAGGCCCAGCCGCCGCCGCGCCTGGAGATCGGCGGTGAACTTGAAGACGGGCGCGGGCAGCAGATGCACCTCGTCGTAGACGATGAGCCCCCAGTCCCGCGAGTCGAAAAGCTCCAGGTGGGGATAGACCCCCTTCCGCTTCGTCGTCAGCACCTGGTACGTGGCGATGGTGACGGGCCGGATCTCCTTCCGCGTCCCGCTGTACTCGCCGATCTCGTCCTCGGTGAGCGACGTCCGCTTCACGAGCTCGTGCTTCCACTGCCGGGCCGAGACGGTGTTGGTGACGAGGATGAGCGTGGTCGACTTCGCCTGCGCCATCGACCCGGCGCCGACGAGCGTCTTGCCGGCCCCGCAGGGCAGGACGACGACCCCACTACCGCCGTGCCAGAAGTTCTCCACGGCCTGCTTCTGGTACGGCCTGAGCGCCCACCCGTCCTCCGCCAGCTCGATCGCGTGCGCCTCGCCGTCGACGTACCCGGCGAGGTCCTCGGCGGGCCAGCCCAGCTTCAGCAGCGTCTGCTTGATCTGCCCGCGCTCGGAGGGGTGCACGGCGACCGTGTCCGGGTCGATCCGGGCGCCGACCAGCGGAGCGACCCGCTTCGACCGCAGGATCTCCTCCAGCACCGGCCGGTCGGTGGTCGTCAGCACCAGCCCGTGCGCCGGATGCTTGCTCAGCGTCAGCCGGCCGTACCGGTCCATCGTCTCGGCGATGTCGACGAGCAGCGCGTGCGGCACCGGATACCGGCTGTACTCCACCAGAGCGTCCACGACCTGCTCGGCGTCATGCCCCGCCGCCCGCGCGTTCCACAGCCCCAGCGGCGTCACCCGGTACGTGTGAATGTGCTCCGGCGCCCGCTCCAGCTCCGCGAACGGCGCGATGACGCGACGGCAGTCGTCGGCCCGCTCATGGTCGACTTCCAGCAGCAGGGTCTTGTCGGACTGGACGATCAGCGGTCCGTTCACGCGCGGCACACCCTTTCCCAACGGTCAAACGTCCAGTCTGCCTCATCGGCGAACGATCACCGTCAGTCGTCCGCGAGCTCCGCCACCCCCGTGATCCGGTGCAGCGGGTACGTGCGGACCTCGTCCGCGGTGTGGTCGTACGCCGTCACGAAGCCGCCCTCGACGCGGACGGGGGCGATGACGCGTTGGCTGGCGGTGCCCTCGGCGTTGACGTAGCCGACCCAGAGGGAGTCGCCGGTGAGGACGGCGGCCTGCATGGTGGCGAGGGTCTCGGCCGAGCTGGTGCGGGGGAGTCCGCCTCTGGCCGGCATCGGGTCGGCGGAGGTGGGCTTGCGCGGGGTGGTCGAGGCGAGGTCGCCGGCGCGGATCGCGCGGATCGCGGCCGCGAGCAGGGTGGCGTCGGGAACCGGCGGGCCGTCCGGGACCGGCTCGGGAGCCGTGCGGGGCGGGGTGCGGTGGGCGTGCGCGCGGGTGATCAGGACGTCGCCCTCCGCGGACTCGGCGGCGGGCGCGAAGCCCATCGTGCGCAGGCCGTCGAGGAGAGTCGCGGGATCGGCCTGGGCCGCCAGGACGGTGGGGGCGAGCCGGCGCAGACGCAGAGCGGCGGCGCGCTTGTCGGCGAGGATCTCGTTCAGCACGGCGTCGTCGTCGCAGCGCACGTACGCCGAGGCCGCGCCCACCCGGAGATGGCCGTGCCTGCGCGCCACGTCGTCGATGAGGTACGCCAGCGGCTGCGGCACCGGGGTGCGGGAGTGCGCGGAGAGGAAGGCGTGCAGGTCGGAGGCGCTCCGGCCGGCGTCCAGGGCACGGCGTACCGAGGCGGGCGTGAAGCGGTACACCGTCGCCCCGCCCTTCGACTCGACGTCCGCGAGGACACCCAGCATGTCGGCCAGCGGGCGTCGCAGCGGGCCCGGGGCCACCGCGGTCAGGTCGGCCTGGAGCAGGACGTGGTCGAGCGGCTCGGGCAGGAGCGGGGCGAGCAGCCGGGCTGCGGCCGCCGAGGCCACGGCCTGCTCGGCGGGGGAGAGGAAGTCCGGGGGCGCGGGGCGGTGGTGGTGGACGGGGAGCTTGTCGCCGGGGCCGGTGGGTTCCGTCTCCGGTGAGCCGGCGCCGGAAGCCGGTACGCCCAGCAGGGCCCGCCCGTGCGCCGACAGGGCGCCGCGGCCGGTCACGCCCAGCAGCTCCGCCTCGGACAGGGTCCACCGGGCGAGGCGGCTGCGCAGGTCGTCCTCCTGTTGCGGGCCGCGCAGGGGGCGTTCCCAGCGGAGGCGGGCCAGGACCGACTCGGCGGCCGGGGCAGCGCCCTCGGGGAGGGCCGACAGCAGGGTCAGAACGCGGTGTCGGACCTCGGGCGCGGCCGAGCGGTCCAGCCCGGGGCCCAGCGCCGACAGGGCCCGGTCCTTCGCGTCCCGGCCGCCGACCAGCCCGGACGTACGGGTCGCCGTCAGCCACGCCTCGGCCAGCCGCGCCCAGCGCTGCGCCGCGGGCTGCTCCAGCCACTCGTCGTACGCCGGTGTCGCCGCGTACCGCTCGTCGGCCTCCCCGTCCGAGGCAAGCAGCCCGGCCGCGTACGCCAGCTCGACCCAGAAGGCGGCGATCGGCTCCGACACGTCGAGGGCGACCGCGGTCCGCTTCAGGTCGCGCACGCTGAGCCCGCCCGCCCGCAGCACCGCGGGCCCGCCCTCGTCCCAGTCCTTCAGCAGCTCCTCCATGGTCGCCAGCGCCGTGTACGCCTGCCCGGCCGCCGTCGCGTCCACCATCTGCGGACGGTGCGCCACCGCCGATTCCACCGAGGGAGGAAGGGGCTCGGGTTCGACGTGGGCGCGGCCGGCCCGCAGGTGCAGCGCCACCTCGCGGGGGAGTACGACCGTCCCCGGCGCCGTCGGCACCAGCAGGCCGCGATCCAGGAGCCGGCGCAGGTGGGGGGCCGGGTCGTGGGTGACCTGGCCGTACGGCGGGCCCCACACCAGCCGGGACAGGACCTCCCGCGCCTCCTCGGGGACGTCGGCGAGCAGCGCGGCCATGCGCGCCCGGTCGGTGAACAGGGCGGTGAGCGAGGCCACGGCGGAGACGGCGTCGTGCGTGGAGGGCAGCCCGGCGGTGGCGACGATCTCCTGGATCCGGCCCGGTGACATGCCCGCGGTCGCCTCCTGCACCGTCGGGCCAAGGCCGGTCGGAGAGGGGTGCTGGGGAGAGGGAGCGAGCAGCTCACGGGCGGTGCGGACGAGACGGAGGCGGTCGTCGCCGCCCCAGACCAGGGCCTGCACGCGCAGGGTCGCCAGGGCGGAGGGCAGCGCGGCGGTGACGGCCGGGTCGCGGTCGTCACCGGCCATCAGACCGAGCAGTTCGTCGTACGTCGCCGGGTCCGGGGCCACGGCCAGGGCCTCCGCGGTCTGCAGGGCGAAGCGGTCCAGGCGTTCCAGGGCGCGGACGACGGAGGCGCGGGTGCCGGCGCGGGTGGCGAGCTGCGTGAGGTCGGTGGGGACGGGGGTGATGAGGTCGGGGCGGGCGCGCAGGAGGGCGGCCAGGGAGACGTCGTCCCTGCGGAGCGCTTCCGCGAGGGAGCGGGGCGGTGTAGCCGGGCTGCTCATCCGGTCAACGTTAGCGGGTTGCCTCCGGCGGTTGGGCCGAGTGCGTGCGGCTCCGTCCGGGGCGGCGTCCCTGGGGGCGGCGCCCCCAGACCCCCGCTTCGGCCTGAACGGCCTCGTCCTCAAACGCCGGACAGGCTGAGAGATGCTGACCTGCGCTACCTTCGTCCCCACGGGTAATCCAACGCACCCGCCCCGGAGGGGCTTCGTGGGGATCGAGAGTGACCAGGTCGTCTTCGAGTATCTGAGTCGCGTCGGGGACGTGGCTCAGCAGCGGCAGTTGCCGTCGGCCGCGCGGATGCGGCTCGTCTCGGAGTTGCGCAACGAGATCGACCGGCGCCGTTCCAAGGCCACCGTGGACAGCCCCGCGGCCGTCCGCCGCATCGTCGACCGCCTCGGCAGCCCCGACGACGTCGTCACCGCCGCGGCCGGTGGAGCGGAGAGCGTCCCGCAGGCGCCGGCCCCCTCCGTGCCCGTACAGCGTGACGGGGAGACGCGGGAGGAGCGGCCGAAGGGCATCCGGCGGGTCGTACCGCGGCCCCGTCCGCGTCCCGCCCCGCCGAGCCGCCCGGCGTCCGACGGCCCGTCCCCGCCGCATCTCGCGAGCGCGCAGGAGTGGGGGGACGGGGCGAGCCGGCCGGACTGGTGGCAGTCCGACGGTGGCAACCCCTTCGGTCTCGGCGACGAGGTGCCCGGGTTCGTCGGCGGAGTGGAGATTCCCGATCTGCTCAAGCCCCCGCCGCCGAAGGAGGCGAAGGAGCCGAAGGAGCCGTCCAAGGAGGCCGCGGCGAAGGCCGCCGTGGAGCAGGACGCCGAGGTTCCCGAGGTGGTCGAGGAGGCGGTCGTCGTGCGGCGCCGGTTTCCCCGGCTGCGGTCCGGCGGTTGGAGCAACCCCCTTCTCCTGCTCGCCGCGGCCTGTCTCGTCGCCGGCGCGGTGCTCGGCAACTGGTTCGTGCTCATCCTCGGTTGGCTCATCGCCTACGCCTCCCGCCGGCTGACCCCCGCGGAGGCGAAGTGGGCGGTGATGGGCCTGCCGGGCCTCGCGGTCACCGCCGGGCTCGTCTGGCTGTGGGGGCGGACCGACGGCCGCTGGGGCACCCCCATCGCCGAGGGGCACATGAACGAGGCGGTCGCCCAGACCTGGCCGTGGGTGGTGCGCGGAGCGGCCGTCGCGTCGGCGCTGTTCCTGGTGTGGCGGTCCCAGCGGCAGAGGTAGCGGAGCGCCTCGGCACAATGGCCCATATGGCCTCCACGAGCTCACCCGCGCTGACCGTCGGCTTCGACCTCGACATGACCCTCATCGACTCCAGGCCCGGAATCCACGCCTGCCTCACCGCGCTGGCCGAGCGCACCGGGACGTACATCGACGCCGACCTCGCCGTCACGCGGCTCGGGCCGCCGCTCGCGCAGGAACTGGGCAACTGGTTCCCGGCCGAGCAGGTGGAGACCACCGCGGACCTCTACCGCGCGATGTACCCGGGCGTCGCCATCGCCGCGACACCCGCGCTGCCGGGCGCGAGGGAGGCGATAGCCGCCGTGCGGGCGGCGGGGGGCCGGGCGATCGTCGTCACCGCCAAGTACGAGCCCAACGCCAAGCTCCACCTGGAGCACCTGGGCATCGCACCGGACGTGGTGGTCGGCGACCTGTGGGCCGAGCAGAAGGCGCAGGCGCTGCGCGAGCACGGCGCGGGCGTCTACGTCGGCGACCACGAGGGCGACGTGCGCGGCGCCCGCGCGGCCGGTGCCCTCTCGGTCACCGTGGCGACCGGCCCGTACGGGGCCGAGGAACTGCACGCGCTGGGGGCCGACGTGGTCCTCACGGACCTGACCGCGTTCCCCGAGTGGCTCGCCGGCTACCTCGACGCGCCGCGCGCCTGACGCCGGCCCGCCGCGATCGACTGGAGCACTCCGGCGCCGGCCAGCAGGAACCCGACGCCCATGAGCATGCTCAGTCCGAACATGTACGTCGGAAAAGGTGACGTACCGAGGAGGAGCGGGGCCACAGTGACGAGAGTGGCCACCGTACCGATGAAGAACACGACGGCACCGGCTCGGATCAATCGGTCACCGGGAGCGGCGGAATTCGTTTGGGTTTTGTCACGCACTCGACCAGGGTAGTTCCCTGCGCGAAGGAACAACCGGGTGACGTCTTGTCACCCGCCCGCAGACCATTAGCCTTGGTACCGGCGGGTCCCGACGACCCGCCCCAGTGCGTTGATAAGCAGTTTTCCGACGAGTTTGAGGACGAGGACAGACGTGCCCACCGGCAAGGTCAAGTGGTTCAACAGCGAGAAGGGCTTCGGCTTCCTCTCCCGCGACGACGGCGGTGACGTCTTCGTCCATTCCTCGGTCCTCCCCGCCGGAGTCGAGGTTCTCAAGCCGGGACAGCGAGTGGAGTTCGGCGTCGTCGCCGGACAGCGCGGCGACCAGGCCCTTTCGGTCGTCATCCTCGACCCGACGCCCTCGGTCGCTGCGGCACAGCGCAAGAAGCCGGACGAACTGGCCTCCATCGTGCAGGACTTGACCACCCTTCTCGAGAACATCACGCCGATGCTCGAGAAGGGCCGCTACCCCGACAAGGTCTCCGGCAAGAAGATCGCGGGCCTGCTGCGCGCGGTCGCCGACCAGTTGGACGTGTAGACCGGTTACGGAAAGTCGAGTGCGTTCGGGCCGAGGGGCGGCAACAGTCCCTCGGCCGCCGCGCGTGTCAGCAGTCCCCTGACCGCCGCGTAGCCGTCCTCGCCGAGGTCGGCGGTGAACTCGTTGACGTACAGCCCGATGTGCTGGTCGGCGACGGCCGGGTCCATTTCCTGGGCGTGCTCCATGACGTACGGGCGGGACACCTCGGGGTCGTCCCAGGCCGCGCGTACTGACGTACGAATCGAGTCGGCGAGCAGCCTCAGGGCGTCCGCCCCCAGCGACCGCTTGGCGATGATCGCGCCGAGCGGGATCGGCAGCCCGGTCGTGCCCTCCCAGTGCTCGCCCATGTCCGCGAGCTTGTGCAGCCCGTAGTTCTGGTAGGTGAAGCGCGCCTCGTGGATGACGAGGCCCGCGTCGACCTTTCCGTCCCGCACGGCGGGCATGATCTCGTGGAAGGGCATCACGACGATCTCGCCGACTCCGTCCGGGACGATGTCCGCGGCCCACAGACGGAACAGCAGGTACGCCGTCGACCGCTCGCTCGGCACGGCGACCGTACGGCCCGCGAGGTCGACGTCCGCCTCCCGCGTCAGCACCAGCGGCCCGCAGCCCCGGCCCAGCGCGCCCCCGCACGGCAGCAGCGCGTACTCGCCGAGGACGTACGGCAGCACGGCGTACGACACCTTCAGCACGTCGAACTCGCCGCGCTCGGCCATGCCGTTGGTGACGTCGATGTCCGCGAAGGTCACGTCGAGGGCGGGAGCGCCGGGGACGCGGTCGTGGGCGAGGGCGTCGAAGACGAAGGTGTCGTTGGGGCAGGGGGAGTACGCGATCTGCAGGGGCTCACTGGTCATGCCACTTCCAACCTTCCAGTACGGGCGTGAGCTTCCCGAAGGCTTCGGTCAGGGCCGTGAGCGCGTCGCCGATGCGCCAGGCGGCGCGGTCGCGCGGGCCGACGGGATTGGAGACCGCGCGGATCTCCAGCACGGGCACACCGTGCGCGGTGGCGGCCTCGGCGACCCCGAAGCCCTCCATGGCCTCGGCGAGGGCGGCGGGGTGACGGGCGCGCAGCGCGGCGGCCCGTTCGGCGGTCCCGGTCACCGTCGAGACGGTCAGCACGGTGCCGGTACGCGCCCCGGTGGCGGCCGCGGTCTCCCGTACGAGTGAATCCGGTGGACGGTGGGTGACGGTACCGAAGCCCAGCTCCGTCACCGGAACAAAGCCGTCCGCGGTCTCGGCGCCCAGGTCGGCGGCCGTGATCGCGTCGGCGACGACGAGGGAGCCGACCGGCGCGTCGGACGGGAAGCCCCCCGCGATCCCGGCGGACACGACCAGGCCGTAGGGAACGCCGTCGAGGGCCGCCGCGGTGAGCGCGGTGGCCGTGGAAGCGGCGGCCAGGGCGGGGCCGACGCCCGCGGCCAGCAGGTCGTACCCCGCACCGACGCGGTGCACGGTCACGCCGGGCAGCCGCACCTCACGGCCGGCGCCCGCAAAGGCCTGTGCCACCGCGTCCCTTTCCGCAGGAACCGCGGTGGCCACCAGCACGCGAAGCCCAGCGGCAGCGATCAGTCGTCCTTCTTGAGCTTGAAGGACCACAGACCCGTGACCGCCTGGCTCTCCTTCTTGCCGTCACCCGCCCGGATGGAGAGCAGCGTGGAGTCGCCCTGGGCGCCGTACTGGGCGTTGAAGAAGACGCTGCCCGGGATCGTGCGGTAGGTCTTGTCGCTGTCCTCGGTCAGCTGCTGACCGTTCAACAGGATCGTCCAGCGCTTCTCCGCCACATCGGGGTCGACACCGATGCGCACGGTCTCGTCCGGGTCGACCGAGATCGACTTGACGTCGGAGTCCTTGAGGCACTTCGCCAGGTCCGCGGCGTTCAGGGCGTCGCCCTGGCCACCGCAGGTGGCCTCCTCGCTGACCGAGGAGCTGCCGACGGTGATCGTGGACTGCGGGGTCGGCTGGTCGCAGGCCGACAGGACGAGCAGTCCGGCGGAAACGGCGCCGGCGGCGGCGACGGCGCGGCGGCGTCGCACGGCGCGGTGCCCGTGAGCGGCTGCGCCGCGGAGCATCGAGGTCATGGCCGAAGGCTATCGGGCACGTCCAGCCCTCTCCCTACGTGGGGTGCGGCATCGCAGTGTGTTACGCCACGCGGGTCCGTGACCCCCCACCGAGCCGGGCCGAGCGCAGCAGCCCCCGTACGGTCGTCAGCCACGCGGTGGCCACGATGCCGGCGCCCACCGCCAGGCCCAGCGGGCCGTTCAGCGGCATCGCGATGCCGATCGCGCCGCCGAGCACCCACGCCACCTGCAGCAGCGTCTCGGAGCGCGCGAACGCCGACGTACGCACCTGCTCGGGCACGTCCCGCTGGATCAGCGCGTCCAGGGACAGCTTGGCGAGCGCCTGCGCGAAACCGGCGACCGCCGCCAGACACGCCACCAGGAACGCGCCGAAGAAGATCGCGGCGGTCAGCGCGACGCCCAGCACCACGGCCACGACCGTCACGATGATGATCTCCGGCGTACGGGTCCGCAGCCACGCCCCGACCGCCGTACCGAGCGCGTTGCCCGTGCCCGCCGCCACCGCCACTATGCCCAGCGACACGGCCGCGCTCTGCCCGCTCAGCGGATGCTCGCGCAGCAGGAAGGCGAGGAAGAAGATCAGGAAGCCGGACAGGCAGCGCAGGCCCGCGTTGGCCCCCAGGGCGTGGGTGACGGCGATGCCGACCGTCCGCAGGCCCGGGCGCTTGACCGGCTGCCGGTGCGGCCCGTGCAGATGCTGCTCGTCCGCCGCGAGCAGGGCGGTGTCCTCGCCCTTGGCCGAGTCGACCTTCGGCGGCAGGGAGAACGACAGGAACGTACCCGCGATGAAGATCACGAAGGCGCCGTAGAGCGGCCAGCGCGGGCCGATCGCCTGAAGCCCGGCACCGATGGGAGCCGCGATCCCGGTGGCGAGGAGGCCACCGAGGGTGACCCGCGAGTTGGCCTTCACCAGGGAGAAGCGGGGCGGCAGCAGGCGTGGCACGACCGCGCTTCTCACCACGCCGTACGCCTTCGACGCGACGAGCACGCCGAGCGCGGCCGGGTACATCTCGATGCTGCCGGTGATGACCGCGCCGGACAGCACCAGCGCGAGCAGGGCGCGGGCGAACATGGCGCCCGCCATCGCCGCGCGGCGGCCGTGCGGCAGACGGTCCAGGAGAGGGCCGATCACCGGGGCGAGGATCGTGAACGGGGCCATGGTGATCGCGAGGTAGAGCGCCACGCGCCCCCGCGCCTCGTCGGTGGGGACGGAGAAGAACACGGTCGAGGCGAGCGCGACGGTGATCATCACATCGCCGGCGCCGTTCACTCCGTGCAGTTCGATCAGCTTGCCCAGGCCGGACTCACCGGCACCGTGCGCATGGGTCGCCTTGCGGATACCGCGGGCCGTGCCGGTCACCGGGAAGTGCAGGGCACGCCCGAGCGCCCGGACGGTCCCACCGACCCGGCCCGAACCGTTGCCCCGGCTGCTCCCCTTGTGCCCCTTGTCCCCACCGATTCCGGTGGCGCCCTGGGGTGTTCTCGCGGCTGCCACTCCGTCATAGTGCCCCGAGATGGGCGCGCGTAGTGCGTTCGGCGCACGTATGGAGGTGCGGTTTCGTGGGGGGTGGGGGTGGAGCGGGAGTGGCTCTTGGCGGGGGCGGGGGTGGTTTGGGCGGGCTTTTGGCGGGCGCGGGGGTGGCTTGGGTGGGCTCTTGGCGGGGCGGGGGTGACTCGGGAGTGGTTCGGGTGTGATTTTTGTGCGGAGGGAGCGGCGTCCAGCGGAGGCAGCGGCGTACAAATGTGGCGGGAAGCGGCACGGGGATCTTCGAAGAGGGGTGAAGAAGCCCGTCGGTGTAGGCCGAACGGCGGCGAACAGGTAGCGTGCGTAGCGCGCCGTGGCGATTGTTCTCGGCCGCGCGCCTCCCCGGCATCCCGCAGAATGGATGACAGCAGGCGTGCCCGAGCGCGATCGGGCGCGGACGTCGACGCGGCCCCCTGGTCCGCTCCGTCCGCACCCGCCGCCTTCAGGCCGGCGCACCGAGAGACGGCGTAGGAGAGAAGCGATACCTGTGAGCGCAGCGACAACGCGAAGCCGCACCCCCGACCGCCTGTGCGCCGAGGCCGTCGACCTCGCCCGCGCCGCCGCCGAGGAGGCCGCGGCGCCCGGCGTCGTCGGCGAGCACGCGGGGCTGGTGTCCGAGGGCGATCGCGTGGTCACGCACTTCTTCGAGTGCAAGGAGCTCGGCTATCGCGGCTGGCGCTGGGCGGCCACGGTGGCCCGCGCCTCGCGCGCCAAGATCGTGACGCTGGACGAGGTGGTCCTGCTCCCCGGCCCCGACGCCGTGCTCGCACCGGAGTGGGTGCCGTGGAGCGAGCGCCTCCGCCCCGGCGACATGGGCCCCGGCGACCTCCTCCCCACGGACGCGGAGGATCTCCGCCTGGAGCCCGGCTACTCCGGTGAGGACGAGCCCGTGCCGAGCTCGGCCGTCTCGGACGAGATGGCGGAGCTGGTGGAGGCCGAGGACGCGGAGGTCACAGCGGGGCCGCCCGCGAACCTCACGACGGCTCCCACCCGGGGCTCGATCGCCGCGGTGGCCGAGGAGCTCGGCCTGCGCCGCGCGCGCGTCCTGTCCCGGTACGGGCTGCACACCGCCGCCGATCGCTGGGAAGAGGCGTTCGGCGCGCAGACGCCGATGGCCCAGGCAGCGCCCGCCACCTGCGCGAGCTGCGCCTTCCTCGTCCCCGTCGGAGGCTCACTCAGCCAGGCCTTCGGCGTCTGCGCGAACGAGTTCGCCCCGGCCGACGGTCGCGTGGTGTCCCTGGCATACGGCTGCGGCGGCCACTCCGAGGCAGCGGTCATGCCGAAGCCGCCGCGCCCGGCTCCGCCGGTGATCGACGAGACCCGCGTCGACCCGTTCCCGCTGCGACCGGCGGCGGATTCGGGGTCGGTCCCGGCGGTCGCCGACGAGGATGCGGCGGAGCTGGGGCATTCGTAGGCGTTGCGTTCTCGCGTTGTTGCCTGATTGTGATGGGCGTTGGGCGTTGGGCGTTGGGCGTTGGGCGTGACGGCTGGGCCGCCCGCTTCCCGGCCAGTGTCGTGCTTCCGCGACCCGAGTAAAGGGCGCTTCGCGTCGGCTGCGCCGATCGGCCTCCGGCCGACCCTTGACTCGGCTCGCTCCAGCACGGGGTAGAAGCGAGCGAGCGGCCCGGAAGAGCGGGTGGCCCAGGTGGGCGGGCCCTTGGGCGGGCTGCCTTCCCGGCCGGGGCTTCGGGGGCGCGGTCGCGCCTCGCCTGCACGCCGGGTCGGCTCGGCGGCCTGCGGGTCGGTGAGGTGAGGGTCGGTGGGGTGGGGCGCGCCGGGCTCGTAAGCGGTGGGCCCGTAAGCGGTGGGCTTGTGAGTGGAGGGCTTGGGCCATGGGGCCCGGCGCGTCCCCTGCGGGCGCCGCTTGGGGGGTGGCACGAATCCTCCACTGGTGGCGTGCCTCTTCTCGATTTGCCGTCTCTTCGGCTCGCGGTACCTTCAAGCCCACGCCGATGAGGAGAGTGAACGTGAGCAAGTTCGTGCGGCCGGCGGCCGAGGGGGCCGATCCGTTCGGGACGGCGCGGCTGCGGCGCGGTGTGTTGGACGCCTGGGCCACCAGCCCCGCGCGTTTCCGTGAGGACGCCAATGCCGAGGAGGATCTTGTCCTCGGGGGGTATCGGGACCGGCTCGTCGTGGAGCTTGCTCAGAATGCCGCTGATGCGGCGGCCAGGGCCGGTGTGCCGGGGCGGCTTCGGCTCACCCTTCGGGACGGTGTCCTCGTCGCCGCCAACACCGGGGCTCCCCTCGACGCGGCCGGTGTCGAGTCGCTTGCCACCCTGCGTGCCTCGGCGAAGAGGAACACCGGTGAGGGCGCGGTCGGCCGTTTCGGGGTCGGGTTCGCCGCCGTTCTCGCGGTGACGGACGAACCCGCCGTCATCGGGCGGCACGGCGGTATCCGCTGGTCTCTCGCCGAGGCTCGTGAGCTGGCCGCCGACACCGCCCGCCACAGCCCGGGCCTGGGGGACGAGATCCGGCGCCGCGACGGGCACGTGCCGCTGCTGCGGCTGCCTTTCGCCGCCGAGGGAAGCGCCCCGGAGACGTACGACACCGTCGTCATCCTCCCGCTGCGCGACACCGCGGCCGCCGACCTCGCCGAACGGCTTCTCAACTCCGTCGACGACGCCCTGCTCCTCGCCCTCCCCGGGCTCGAGGAGGTCGTCGTCGAGATCGGCGACGGCAGCCCCCGCACCCTCAGCCGACGTACCGAGGGCGCCTTCACCGTCGTGGACGACTCGCGGGACGGGATCAACTACTGGCGTACCGCCGTCGCGCACGGGGCGCTCACGACCGAGCTCCTTGCCGACCGGCCCGTCGAGGAGCGGCTGCGGCCCCACTGGTCCGTCACCTGGGCCGTGCCCGTCGACTCCGACGGCAGCCCGGCCCGGCCCCGTACCAGCCCCGTCGTGCACGCCCCGACCCCCAGCGAGGAGCCCCTCGGCGTGCCCGCGCTGCTCATCGCGTCCCTCCCGCTGGACACCACCCGTCGCCATGCCGCGCCCGGCCCGCTGACCGACTTCCTCGTGCAGCGGGCGGCGGACGCGTACGCCGAACTCCTCGCCGACTGGCGGCCGGTGGCCGCCGGGATCATCGACCTCGTCCCCGGCCCGCTGGGGAAGGGCGAGCTGGACGGCGCGCTGCGCCAGGCGATCCTCGAACGGCTGCCGCGGACCTCCTTCCTGCCGCCCGCCGTCGAGCCGGGCAAGGACGACAGCGACGACCTGCCCGAGTCGCTGCGGCCCAGGGACGCCGAGGTCGTCGAGGGCGCCGGGGCCGACACCGTGCGGGTTCTCGCCGAGGTGCTGCCCACCCTTCTGCCCGCCGGGCTCGAACGCCGGGTGGAGCTGCGCACACTGGGTGTGGCCCGGGTTCCGCTCACCGACGCGATCGACCGGCTGGCGGGTCTGGAGAAGGAGCCCGGCTGGTGGTGGCGGCTCTACGACAGCCTCGCGGGGGTCGACCCCGACCGGCTGTCCGGGCTGCCCGTGCCGCTTGGCGACCGTCGGACCACCATCGGGCCCCGGCAGGTCCTGCTGCCGACCGCGGAGGCGGCCCGTGTCGACTCGGACGTCCTCGCCCGGCTCGGCCTCAAGGTCGCCCACGCGGACGCCGCCCATCCGCTCCTGGAGAAGCTCGGCGCCCTGCCCGCGACCCCGCGTGCCGTCCTCACCACCCCGCAGGTGCGCGCGGCCGTCGCCGCCTCCCTCGACGACGAGGGCGGGGTGAGCTGGGAGGAGGACGCCCCGGACGCCGAGGAGCTCGCGGACACCGTTCTCGCCCTGGTCCGGGACGCGGGCCTCGAACCCGGTGACGAGCCCTGGCTCGGCGCCCTCGCCCTGCCCGACGAGGACGGGGAGCTGTCCCCGGCGGGCGAACTCGTCCTGCCCGGCAGCCCCTTCGCCCAGGTCATCCGCGAGGACGAACTCGCCTCCGTGGACGCCGAGCTGGCCGAGAAGTGGGGCGAACAGCCGCTGGCCGCCTGTGGTGTGCTCGCCGACTTCGCCCTCGTCCGCGCCACGGACGTCGTCCTCGACCCGGACGAACTGGAGCCCCGGGAGGGCGACTTCGCCGAGCCCGACGACGCGGGGCTCCTCGACGCCGTCGACGTGTGGTGCGAGGACATCCTCGACCGGTTCCCGGACACACCCGTACCGCCGGTGGCGACGGAACTCGTCGCCGTGCGCGACCTCGACCTCGTCGACGACGACCGCTGGCCCCAGGCCCTCGCCCTGCTCGCCCAGCCGCCGCTGCGCGACGCCCTCACGCAGCCGGTCCGCATCCTGCTCCCCGACGGCACGCATGAGGTCGTACGGCCTTACGCGGCCTGGTGGTTGCGCGGGCACCCGGTGCTCGACGGCCGTCGGCCCGCCGGTCTTCTCGCGGCCGGTGGTGACCCGTTGCTGCGCGGTCTGTACGACGAGGCCGACGCCACCGGCTTCGACGACGAGCAGGTGCTGCGGGCGCTGGGCGTACGCACCTCCGTGGCAGCGTTGCTCGACGAGCCCGGCGGCGCCGCCGAGCTGCTCGAACGGCTCGCCGACCCGGAGCGTCCCGTCACCGCCGCCCAACTGCACGGCCTCTACGGTGCGCTGGCCGAGCTGGACCCCGAGCAGGTGACCCTGCCGGAGGAGCTGCGGGCCGTGGTCGACGGGCGCGTGGAGGTCGTGGACGCGGCCGACGCCGTGGTCGTCGACTCGCCCGACCTGCTGCCGTTCACCACGGGCGTGCCGCTGCTGCCCGTACGGCCGTCGCGGGCCGCCGAGTTGGCCGAGCTGTTCCAGGTGCGGCGGCTGAGCGAGTCCGTCACCGGCGAGGTCGACTCCGAGGGCACCGAGCACGACGTACCGGAGCCGGTGCGGGTGCTGCTGGGCCCGCGGACCCCGTCCTCGTACGTCGAACACGAGGAACTCGTCGTCGACGGCGTGGAGATCGACTGGCGGCTGACCAACGACGGTGTCCTGCACGCGTCGACCCTGGAAGGCGTCGCCGCCGGACTCGCCTGGGCGGCCGGCCAGTGGCCCCGCCGCTTCGAGGTCGCGGCACTGCTGGAGGACCCGTCCAGGACGGGGGAGTTGGCACGGGACCGCTGGTTCGACTGACCACCTGCCGTGCCCGCGGGGTCACACCGGCGGGCACGGCACGGTCGTAAAGTTCCGTCCACTGAATCTTCACGACTTGTACAACCTTTCATTCCCGCTGTGCATCTGATCAGTCGGAGTCAATGGACTCCGCGATCATTCGGGCCCCGACGTGATCACGAGTCGTGCGAACGACGGCCGTCGGGGCCCCTCTTCAGTGGGGGGAACATGCGCATTCGTGCCACCGTCGCCGCCGTCTCGGGCGCTCTGGCTCTCTCCGCCCTCGCCGTGCCGGCCGCGCAGGCCGACCCGCAGGGCGACGCGGGCGTGTCCAAGCCGACCGCCGCCGAGCGCTGGGGTGTGTCGCCGGGCAAGTCCTCGGTGAGCGGGGTGCGGCCCGACGAGCTGCCCAAGGTGTCCAAGGTGACCATCAACGGCGGCAAGAACATCGTCGTCGGCACCACCTACGCCAAGACCTTCACGGTCTCCGTGACCGCGAGCCACCCGAGCGGCATAGCCGACGCCTACATCGACCTGTGGCACGGCGAGGGCCCCGGGGAGGGCGAGTACGACGGCGCGCTGGTGTCCGACGCGGAGGCCGCCGACTGCACCGCGTCCAGCGCGACCACGTCGACCTGCAAGCTCAGCATCACCGCCACCCCGGGCTACGACCTGTACGCCAACCTGCTGGCCGGTACCTGGCACGTCACGACGGGTGTGCTCGCCGGTGACGGGACCAACGTCTACTGGAACGACTACCAGGCCACCCACCGGGTGCAGCGCAACTCGACCCTGACGGTCAACGCCGCGCCGGAGCCCGTGAAGAAGGGCAAGACCATCACGGTCACGGGCAAGCTCGCCCGCGCCAACTGGGAGGACTTCAAGTACCACGGCTACACCGGCCAGCCGGTCAAGCTCCAGTTCCGCAAGAAGGGCACCAACACCTACACCACGCTGAAGACCATCAAGACGAACTCGACGGGCAACCTGAGCACCACCGTCAAGGCGTCCACCGACGGCTATTTCCGCTACAGCTTCGCGGGCACCTCGACGACCCCGGCGATCACCACCGCGGGTGACTTCGTCGACGTGCAGTAGGACGCTGACGCCCAGCCGGTCCTAGACGGGAAAGCGGCGGTCGACCCACTTCCACACCAGTTCCAGGGCGGCCGCCCCTACCACCGCGATGCCCACCGCGATCCACGGCATCGTGACACCGACCAGCTTCAGCGCGAAGAAGTGCTGCAACCACGGCACCATCAGCACACACAGGAACGCCAGGCCCATCGCGGCCACCAGCGCGATCCGCCACCAGGTGTAGGGCCGGGCGATGATCGCCAGCACCCACATCGAGATCAGGAACAGCGTCAGCGTCGCCGCGCTGGTCTCCGCGTCCAGCGCGCCGCTGCCGGTGTAGTGGTGCTGGGCCAGCAGATACGTCACGAAGGTCGCCACGCCGGCCACCACCCCGCCCGGGATGGAGTACCGCATCACCCGCCGGACGAAGTGGGGCCGGGCCCGTTCCTTGTTCGGGGCGAGGGCCAGGAAGAAGGCGGGGATGCCGATGGTGAGCGTGGACAGCAGCGTGAGGTGCCGGGGCAGGAAGGGGTACTCCACCTGCCAGCACACCACCAGCACGGCCAGCAGCACCGAGTAGACGGTCTTCACCAGGAACAGCGTGGCCACCCGGGTGATGTTGCCGATGACCCGACGCCCCTCCGCCACCACCGACGGCAGGGTGGCGAAGCTGTTGTTGAGGAGCACGATCTGCGCGACGGCCCGGGTGGCCTCGGAGCCCGAGCCCATCGAGACGCCGATATCGGCGTCCTTCAGGGCGAGGACGTCGTTGACGCCGTCGCCGGTCATCGCGACGGTGTGCCCGCGCGACTGCAGGGCGCCCACCATGTCCCGCTTCTGCTGCGGGGTGACCCGCCCGAACACGGTTCCCTCGTCGAGAGCCCGCCCCATGTCGTTCGTGTCGGCGGGCAGCCGGCGCGCGTCGACCGTGCTGCCGGCGAGCCCCAGCTTGCCCGCCACCGCTCCCACCGACACCGCGTTGTCGCCGGAGACCACCTTGGCGTGGACGTCCTGCTCGGCGAAGTAGCGCAGGGTGTCGGCGGCGTCCGGCCGCAGCCGCTGCTCCAGTACGACGAGGGCGGCGGCCTTCGCTCCGTCGCCGACGCCGGGATGGTCGAGGTCGTGGTGGGCGCGGGCGAGCAGGAGCACCCGCAGGCCCTGCTCGTTGAGCCGGTCGGTCTCGGCGAGGGCGGGATCGTCGTCGGCGAGGAGGACGTCGGGCGCCCCGAGCAGCCACGTACTGCTCTCCCCGTTGCCCTCGTTGAACGTGGCGCCGCTGTACTTGCGGGCCGAGGAGAAGGGCAGGGACTCGGTGCAGCGCCAGTCGTCGGTGTCCGGGTAGGCCTCGATGATCGCCTGGAGGGAGGCGTTTGGCCGCGGATCGGACTCGCCGAGCGCCCCGAGGACCCTTTGTACGTACGACTCGTCGCTGCCGTTGAGAGGGCGCAGCTCCATGACGTCCATGCCGCCCTCGGTGAGGGTGCCGGTCTTGTCGAGGCAGACCGTGTCGACGCGGGCGAGGCCCTCGATGGCGGGGAGCTCCTGGACGAGGCACTGTTGCCGGCCGAGCCGGATGACGCCGATCGCGAAGGCGACGGAGGTGAGCAGGACGAGCCCCTCCGGGACCATGGGCACGATGCCGCCTACGGTCCGGGCGAGGGAGTCCTTGAGGTCGTGGTCCTTCACGACGAGCTGTGTGATGACCAGGCCGATCGCGGCCGGGATCATCATCCACGTCACGTACTTGAGGATCGTGGAGATTCCGGTGCGCAGCTCGGACTGGACGAGGGTGAAGCGGGACGCCTCCTCGGCGAGCTGGGCGGCGTAGGCCTCGCGGCCGACCTTGGTGGCCTGGAAGGCCCCGCCACCGGCGACGACGAAGCTGCCGGACATGACCTGGTCCCCCGGCCGCTTGACGACGGGGTCGGCCTCGCCGGTGAGCAGCGACTCGTCGATCTCCAGTCCGTCGGCCTCGCGGCAGACGCCGTCGACGACGACCTTGTCGCCGGGCCCGATCTCGATCAGGTCGTCGAGGACGATGTCTCCTGTCCCGACCTCGGCGGCGGTGCCGTCCCGTCGTACGGTCGGGCGCGCCTCCCCGATCACGGCCAGCGAGTCCAGGGTCTTCTTCGCCCGCCACTCCTGGATGATGCCGATGCCGGTGTTGGCGAGGATCACGAAGCCGAAGAGGCTGTCCTGGATCGGTGCGACGAACAGCATGATCAGCCAGAGCACGCCGATGATCGCGTTGAACCGGGTGAAGACGTTCGCACGGACGATGTCGGCGGTGGACCGGCTGCTGCGCACCGGCACGTCGTTGACCTGCCCACGTGCGACGCGCTCCGCGACCTGGGCCGTGGTCAGCCCGCTCGCCGGGGCGGAGGGGACCGGCACGGGGTGCACGGGGTCGAGTTCGGCGCCCGCGTCGATATGCGTCATGCATTCGACGGTACGTGCGGATTTGGGGCTTCACCCGCCGAGTGGGCGGAAGATCCGACCAGGGGAGGACGGATGTCGTGCGGTGGTTGTACGCGGGCTACTCGACGGCCGACTGCAGTTCCGTCGCCCTCTTGATCGCCGCGTCCCGCTTACGGACGTACCAGATGCCGATCAGTCCGAGACCCGCCCCCGCCAGGCATGTCCACACCCACCAGGTGTGGTCGTGGTCGGCGAACCAGCCGTAGAAGGGGAGCTGAACGAGGAAGAGGACGAACCACAGGATGGTGCCGCCGGTGATGGTGGCGACCACGGGGCCCTCCAGGGGCTCCGGCGCCTCGTGCTGGGGTGTCCACTTCGCCATGGGGACAGCTTACGAGGCGATCACATCTACGCGCGGAGATGGCATTGCC
Organism: Streptomyces sp. NPDC002888; assembly: GCF_042888465.1. NCBI lineage: Bacteria > Bacillati > Actinomycetota > Actinomycetes > Kitasatosporales > Streptomycetaceae > Streptomyces > Streptomyces sp. NPDC002888. The sequence goes on from NZ_JBIAPU010000006.1 coordinate 219,417, forward strand.
CGGCTCATATGTTCATACTGAAACAGTTTGTTTCCAGTCACTTCTGTTCGTATGAAACGCCAACGGCGCCTGGGGGAAGTCCGATGGTGATGAGGTCACGCATGCCCACCTCGGCCCCCGCCAAGGTTCCCGCGCCCGAACAACCGGGCGGCGCGCCCGCACACGGCGCACTCGACCGCTACTTCAAGATCTCCGAGCGGGGCAGCACCCTCGCCCGCGAGGTCCGAGGCGGTTTTGCCACCTTCTTCGCGATGGCGTACATCATCGTGCTGAACCCGATCATCCTCGGCAGCGCGAAGGACATGTACGGGCATCATCTGGACAACGGCCAGCTGGTCACCGCGACGGCCGTGACAGCGGCGTTCACCACTCTCCTCATGGGTGTCATCGCCAACGTACCGATCGCCCTCGCCGCCGGCCTCGGTGTGAACTCGGTCGTCGCCCTTCAGCTCGCCCCCCGGATGTCCTGGCCGGACGCCATGGGCATGGTGGTCCTGGCCGGCTTTGTCGTGATGCTGCTCGTCGCCACCGGTCTGCGCGAGCGCGTCATGAACGCCGTCCCCTACAGCCTGCGCAAGGCGATCTCCATCGGCATCGGCCTGTTCATCATGCTGATCGGCCTCGTCGACTCCGGCTTCGTCTCCCGCATCCCGGACGCCGCCCAGACCACCGTGCCGCTCCAGCTCGGCGCCGACGGGCACCTCAATGGCTGGCCGGTGCTGGTCTTCGTGCTCGGCGCCCTGCTCACCCTCGCGCTCATCGTCCGCAAGGTCTCCGGCGCGATCCTCATCTCGATCGTCGCGATGACGGTGCTCGCCGTCGTCATCAACGCCGTCGCCAAGGTGCCGTCCTGGGGCCTGACCACGCCCAAGTGGCCCGGCAACCCGGTCGCCACCCCCGACTTCGGCCTGATCGGCGAGGTCAGCCTGTTCGGCGGGTTCGCCAAGGTCGGCGTGCTGACCGGCGTCCTCTTCGTCTTCACCGTGCTGCTGTCCTGCTTCTTCGACGCCATGGGCACGATCATGGGCGTCAGCGACGAGGCGAAGCTGACCGACGCCCAGGGCCAGATGCCCGGCATCAACAAGGTCCTCTTCGTCGACGGCATCGCCGTGGCCGCCGGTGGCGCCAGCTCCTCCTCGGCCACCACCTGCTTCGTGGAGTCCACGGCCGGCGTCGGCGAGGGCGCCCGCACCGGCCTGGCGAACGTCGTCACCGGCGGACTCTTCGCCGTCGCCCTCTTCCTCACCCCCGTCGCCACGATGGTCCCCTCCCAGGCGGCCACCCCGGCCCTGCTCGCGGTCGGCTTCCTGATCCTGGCGGGCTCGGTGAAGGAGATCGACTGGGCGGACCACACGGTCGCCATTCCGGCCTTCGTGACCATGGTGATGATGCCGTTCACCTACTCGATCACCAACGGCATCGGCATGGGCTTCATCACCTTCGTGGTGCTGCGCCTGGCTGCGGGCCGGGGCAAGGAGATCCCGGCCGCGATGTACGTCGTGGCGGCCGTGTTCGCCTTCTACTACCTGATGCCGGCGCTGGGCCTGACCTGATGGACGCGATCGCGCCTCACATAAGCCCGTAGAACTTCTCCGTCTCCTCGACGGCGGTCTGGAACCGTTCGTCGAAGTCATCGCGAATGAGCGTCCGGACGACATAGTCCTGGACGCTCATTCCTCGTCTGGCGGCGTGTTCCCGAAGCCGTTCCAGCAGGTCGTGGTCTATTCGCAGGCTGAGCACGCTGGTCCCCATGTGCAGAGGGTCGCCGCAGGCTTCGGGGCAGCGCGTTACGTTCCGCAGTGGGATCACCCGGACGAGTGACAGTGGGGGTCCAGTGGCCGGTATCACGTGCTCCCGCGTGTCTCCGGTGGTCCTTAGGGAGGGTAATGAGTTACGCTAAGGAACATGCCGGACCTTACCCATGGCGACGACGCGGCCGCCGTGAACTCCCTGCGATCCGCCGTGATGCGACTGTCGCGTCGCCTCAAGCACCAGCGGGTCGACGAATCGCTGAGCCCCACCGAGATGTCGGTGCTCGGCACCCTCTCCCTCTGCGGAAGCGCCACCCCCGGCGAACTCGCCCGCAAGGAGCACGTCCAGCCGCCCTCGATGACCCGCATCGTGGCGCTGCTCGAGGCCAAGGGCCTGGTCCGACTGGAGCCGCACCCCGAGGACCGGCGCCAGAAGGTCGTCACGAAGACCGAGCAGGCCGAGGCGATGCTCGAGGAGAGCCGCCGCAAGCGCAACGCCTTCCTGGCAACCCTGGCCGACGGCCTCGACGAGGACGAGTGGGCGAAACTGCGCGCCGCCGCCCCCGTACTGGAGAAGCTCGCACACCTGTAAGCGCAGTAACACGCGAGTGAGCCGAAAGGGCGCACCGTTGTCGAAGGGGCGAACGCGCGGAGGCCCGAAGGGCTGAGCACGATCGCCCCCTCGACACCGGCGGAAGGCGCCCCGTAGGCGAACGAGCAAAACAAAGAGGAGGCGAACCTACTTGAGTACGGGACCCGGAGCAGCTTCCGCCCCCGCACCAGACACCCACGACTCCCCGCCCACCCCCGACCGCTCGCGCAAGTCCTCGATGTTCAGCTCGCTGAGCATCCGCAACTACCGCCTGTTCTTCCTCGGCCAGGTCGTCTCCAACACCGGCACCTGGATGCAGCGCATCGCCCAGGACTGGCTGGTCCTCAGCCTCACCGGCTCCTCCACGGCCGTCGGTGTCACGACGGCCCTGCAGTTCCTGCCGATGCTGCTCTTCGGCCTCTACGGCGGCGTCCTCGTCGACCGCCTGCCCAAGCGCCGCACGCTGCTCGTCACGCAGACCGCGATGGCCGTCACCGGCGTCGCGCTCGCGCTGCTCACCCTCTCCGGCCACGTCCAGGTGTGGCACGTGTACGTCGCCGCCTTCGCGGTCGGCCTGGCCACGGTCGTCGACAACCCGGCCCGCCAGTCCTTCGTCAGCGAGATGGTCGGCCCCGACCAGCTGCAGAACGCGGTCAGCCTGAACTCCGCGAACTTCCAGTCCGCCCGCCTGGTCGGCCCCGCCGTCGCCGGCCTGATGATCACCGGCGTGGGCACCGGCTGGGCGTTCCTCGCCAACGGCCTCTCCTTCGTGGCGCCCCTCGCGAGCCTGCTGCTGATGCGCCCGCGCGAGCTGCACGTCATCCAGCGTGCCCCGCGCGGCAAGGGCCAGCTGCGGGAGGGCCTGCGCTATGTCGCCGGGCGCCCCGAGCTGATCTGGACGATCGTCCTGGTCGGGTTCATCGGCACCTTCGGCTTCAACTTCCCCGTCTACCTCTCGGCCTTCGCCGACGACGTCTTCCACGCCGGCGCCGGCTCCTACAGCCTCTTCAACACCCTGATGGCGATCGGTTCCCTCGCCGGCGCTCTCCTCGCGGCCCGCCGGGGCACGGCCCGGATGCGGGTGCTGACCGCGGGGGCGCTGGCGTTCGGCGCGATGGAGCTGCTCGCGGCCACAGCCCCGTCCCTCTGGCTGTTCGCGCTGCTCATGGTCCCCATCGGCATGTTCGGCATGACGGTCAACGTCACCGCGAACACCAGCGTGCAGATGGCGACCGACCCGGCCATGCGGGGCCGGGTGATGGCCCTGTACATGATGGTGTTCATGGGCGGCTCGCCCGTCGGCGCCCCGATAGCGGGCTGGATCACGGACACGTACGGCGTCCGCGCGGGCCTGGCGGCGGGCGGCGCGATCTCCGCAGCCGCAGCCGTGACGATCGGCCTGGTCCTGGCCCGGGTGGGCGGACTGCGCCTGTCGGTCGGCTGGAACCGCGGCCACCCCCACGTCCGTTTCGTCCCCCGCGAACCGGAGGAGCGGGACCGACTCGCGACGGTGGCATGACCGCGCGGGGGCACGTGGCAGGGTGACACCCATGAGACTCTTCGCCGCCGTGCTCCCGCCGACCGACGTGACCGACGAACTGGCTGCGAAGATCGCCGAACTGAAGAAGCTGCCCGGCGCGGCCGACCTGCGCTGGACCGGCCGCCCGGGCTGGCACTTCACCCTCGCGTTCTACGGCGAGGTCGACGACGAGGCCGTACCCGACCTCTCGACCCGACTGGAACGCGTCGCACACCGCACCGCCCCCTTCCCCCTCTCCCTCCAGGGCGGCGGCCAGTTCGGCCACGGCCGGGCCCTGTGGGCGGGGGCACACGGCGACCTGGACACCCTGCGCCTGCTGGCCGACCGATCAGAGGCGGCGGCACGCAAGGCGGGCCTGCCGATGGGAGAACACCGCCGCTACAAGCCCCACCTCACGGTGGCCCGCAGCCGCGACGCCTTCCCCGTACGCCCGTACGTCGACGCCCTCGCCCCCTTCACCGGCACCACCTGGACCGTCCAGGACCTGGCCCTGGTCCGCAGCAACCTGCCGAAGTCCGGCGTGCCGGGCGAGCAGCCCCGCTACACCCCGGTCGCCCGCTGGCCCCTGGGTGCGGCCGGTTAGGCTCGAAGGCGTGGACCCGAAAACCCGGAACCGGATCATGGCCGGTGCGCTCGTGCTGCTGTTCGTTGTTGTCGCGTTGGCGGCGGCGCTCGGGAAGTGAGCGTCGGCCGGGGAACTGCGGGCCGTGTCGACCTGCGGGCCGGTGGGGGCTGGCCGCGCCCACGCGGCGGAGCCGCAGATCGATACAGCCCCGCGCCCCTGACAGGCACTCCGCGTTACCAGGCGAAGGCCTCCGGAGAGGGGCCGGGCCCCGGGAAGATCTCGTCGAGCCCGGCCAGTAGCTCCTCGCTCAGCTCCAGCTCGACCGCGCGCAGGGCGCCCTCCAGCTGCTCGGCGGTACGCGGACCGACGATCGGCCCCGTGACCCCGGGCCGGGTCAGCAGCCAGGCCAGTGCGACCTCTCCCGGCGCCAGCCCGTGCTTGTCGAGGAGATCCTCGTACGCCTGCAGCTGCGCCCGCACGGAGCTGTTGGTGAGCGCGTCGGCGGACCGCCCGGAGGCACGCCGCCCGCCCTCGGCCTCCTTCTTGATCACGCCACCGAGCAGCCCACCGTGCAGCGGCGACCAGGGAATGACCCCCGACCCGTACTCCTGCGCGGCCGGAATGACCTCCATCTCGGCCCGCCGCTCGGAGAGGTTGTAGAGGCACTGCTCGCTGACGAGGCCGATGGTGCCGCCGCGCCGGGCGGCGATCTCGTTGGCCTGGGCGATCTTGTAGCCGGGAAAGTTGCTGGACCCGACGTAAAGGATCTTCCCCTGCTGCACCAGCACATCGATCGCCTGCCAGATCTCCTCGAAGGGAGTGTTCCGGTCGACGTGGTGGAACTGGTACAGGTCGATGTAGTCGGTCTTCAGCCGCTTGAGGCTGGCGTCGACGGCCCGCCGGATGTTGAGCGCGGACAGCTTGTCGTGGTTGGGCCAGGCCTGCCCGTCGGCGGCCATGTTCCCGTAGACCTTGGTGGCGAGCACGACCTTGTCGCGCCGCTCACCGCCCTTCTCGAACCAGTTGCCGATGATGCTCTCGGTGCGGCCCTTGTTCTCGCCCCACCCATACACGTTGGCGGTGTCGAAGAAGTTGATGCCCGCGTCCAGCGCCGCATCCATGATCGTGTGGCTGTCGGCTTCGTCCGTCTGCGGGCCGAAGTTCATGGTGCCGAGGACGAGTCGGCTGACCTTGAGTCCGGTGCGTCCGAGCTGCGTGTACTTCATGAATACCTAGCCAACGGCTTGGAGTGCGCTCTATGCAAGGGGGGTCAGTCGCGGGGGAAGTCGTCTGTCTTGAGGGTGAGGTCGATGACGGTGCCCGTCAGGTCGATGTCGCTGCCGAAGTCGACCCTCGTGCTGGTGACGTAGTGACCGTCTTTCGGGTCGGTATAGACGAAGCACCGACCCTGGTAGGGATCAGCGATGAAGTAGACGGGGACCTCGGCGACCGCGTAGGCGGTCTTCTTCGGGCCGTAGTCGTTGGCGGCCGTGCCCTGCGAGATGACCTCTGCGACGAACTCGACGTCTTCGTGACGCCAGCGGCCTTCGTCGTCCTTCTCGGCGGACTCACGGAGCTTGACGACGTCCGGGCAGAAGCCGTTCTCATGGCCGGGGAAATCGATGCGGACGTCGGAGAAGACCCTCACGCCCTTTTCGAACCTGTGGCGTAGGGCCAAGGCGATCTGAAAGATGATCTCCCAGTGAGTGTCCCGCTGCGGTGTCATGAAGACGTTGCCCCCGACGATCTCGACCCTGAATCCTTCGGGGACGGGCATGTGCTCCAGCCGCTCGAACCACTCGTCCAGGCGCTGGGTGTTCGCGTCGGCCATCGTGATCCTGTCTTCAAGGACGGTCATCTTGGCGCTCCTCCCCGGCGGCCCCATGGACGAGTGCCGCCGGGCAGTACAACGATACGTACGGTGACCAGGACACGGGGAGAGTGGCATATGCCAGGGCGGGGCCGGCCCGGCTACCTGGGGGAGAGGCGGGACGGCCTGCGGCCCCGGGGGCGGCCCTGCGTCGCGTGCCCGGAGCGGGGCATCGGCTCCTCGTGCTCCACGGCCGCGTACTCCCCGCCCAGCCCCCACGCCTGATGCATCGCCCCCGCGAACGCCGCCGCCAGCTTGTGCTCGCCGCTCGTGTTGGGGTGGGTGCCGTCGTAGGTGTCGGTGTGGATGTCGTACGACTCCGGGATCGAGGCCAGCAGCAGGGGTGAGGTCGGCTCGTCGAGGTTCGCCGCGGTCTTGGCCAGCAGCTCGTTGAAGCGGGCGACCTCCGCGGCGAAGGGCGCGTCGGACTCGGCGCGCACATTGGGGATCACGGGGAGGAGGACGACACGGATGTGCGGGTTGGCGGCACGGGCCTCGGCGACGAACTCCCGTGCGTTGGCGGCCGTCTGCTCCGCGTTCGTGTAGAAGCCCAGGTCGATCAGGCCCAGGGAGACGAGCAGCACGTCCGCCCGGCAGCTGCAGACCGTCTCACGGATGGCCGGAGCCATGTGCAGCCAGCCCTCACCCCAGCCTGCCAGGTGAGCGTGCGGGAAGTCCGGGTCGGCGTACTCGTACGACGTCGGCGCGTCCGTCGCCTTGTCGTAGAGCGTCTCGCGGGGACCGACCACGGCGAACGGGGCGTCGTACGTCGCGCGCAGGTGCTGCCACATGCGGTACCGCCATGTGTGCTCGCCCGCGCTGCCGATCGTCATGGAGTCTCCGACGGGCATGAACCTGAGCATCCGCTCATGATGGACGATCAGGCGGTGAGTTGGGGTGTGAGGCTGCCCACCCGTTGCCCACGCGCTAACCCCGCCCACACAACCCGGGATGGCAAGCTGGACCCCATGCGCGCACTCCTCGGTGTGGTCACGGCCGCCGCTCTCGTCGTCCTCACGGGTGCAGGGCCCGCCGTCGCCGCCCCCGCCGCCTCCGGCGACGACGGATTCACCATCGAGGACTCCCGCGTCACCGAGTCGAGCGGCCTCGCCGCCTCCCACCTCCACCCCGGTGTCTACTGGACGCACAACGACAGCGACGACGGCCCGTACCTGTACGCCGTCGACAGCGCCACCGGCAAGACAGTCGCGCGGGTCACCATGACCGGTGTGGGCCGCCCGCGTGACGTCGAGGCCATCTCCATCGGGCCGAACAACGAGATCTACGTCGGCGACATCGGCGACAACCTCGGCGGCTCCTGGTCCTACGTGTGGGTCTACCGGCTGCCCGAGCCCAAGGAGTTGAAGGACCAGACGATCCGGGCGACGCAGTACGTCGTGAAGTACTCGGACGGCGCCCGGGACGCCGAGTCGCTCGTCGTCCACCCCAAGACCGGCCGCGTCTACATCATCGACAAGAACGAGGACGGCGGACACCTCTACGAGGGCCCCGCCAAGCTCTCCGCCTCCGGGACGAACATCTTCCGCCCCATCGCCCCCATCGACCTGTGGGCCACCGACGCCGCCCTCTCCCCGGACGGCAAGCAGCTCGCCGTACGCGGCTACCTCGGCGGCATCGACTACGACTGGAACGGCGGCAAGGTGAAGCGGCTGGAGCAGCTCGACGTCCCCCTGCAACGGCAGGGCGAGTCCGTGAGCTACTCCGCCGACGGGACGAAGCTGATGTACGGCAGCGAGGGGTCCGGCAGTTCGGTCGTCGCGGAGGACGCGCCCGGTGGTGGTTCGGGCAAGTCGCCGTCCAACGGGGGAAGTTCCAGCGCGTCCGGCGACGACACCGGCAGCCCCACCACGCTCAAGACCGGCGCCGTGGCCGTCGTCCTCGCCTGCGTCGCGCTCTTCGGGCTCAGCCGGCTGTTCCGACGTCGTCGTTGACGGCACCTCACCCGTGCGCCCCCTGACGAACATCTCCAGCCCGTCCAGGATCCGCTGCAACCCGAACTCGAAGTGGTCGAAGCCGGGGCTCCAGGTGTCCTCGGCGAGGGAGGCGAGGACGGGGTAGCCGCCGGTGGCCATGACCTTCTCCAGGAGCGGGGCCTGGGCCACGTAGAACTCCGCCGTCGTCTTCGGGACGCCGGTCGGTGGTGGCGACTCCTGGGTCGAGCAGCACGCGCTGCTGGTGGCGGGCGTGTGGTCGGGTGATGTCACGCGGGGTCTGATGACGTCACGCGTATTGACGTGTTCATGTGATCCGCCTTCCATGGGAGGTGCGGGATGTGGGAGCGCTCCCACCCGTTCCGGACCCGCGCCTCCCGAGAGGAAGCAGCGACATGTTCCGCACCTTGCGCAGAGCGCTGTGCGCGGCCGCCGCCGCACTCCTGTTACCGCTGATCCCGCTGGCCACGGCCCAGACGGCCCGCGCGGTGGACGCGGCGGACGCCGGAGCGGGTTACTGGCACACCAGCGGCCGCCAGATCCTGGACGCGGCCGGACAGCCGGTCCGCGTCGCCGGCATCAACTGGTTCGGCTTCGAGACCGGCAACAACGTCGTCCACGGCCTCTGGTCCCGCGACTACAAGAACATGATCGACCAGATCAGGTCGACGGGCTACAACACCCTCCGCATCCCCTACAGCGACGACATCTTCAAGAGCGGCGCCGTCCCCAACAGCATCGACTTCTCCAGCGGCAAGAACGCCGACCTCCAGGGCCTGAACTCCCTCCAGGTCCTCGACAAGATCGTGGCGTACGCCGGTCAGGACGGCCTGAAGGTCATCCTCGACCGGCACCGCCCCGACGGCGGCGGCCAGTCCGCGCTCTGGTACACCTCGGCGGTTCCGGAGTCGACGTGGATCACCAACCTCAAGGCGCTGGCCACCCGTTACAAGGGCAACCCCACCGTCGTCGGCCTCGACCTGCACAACGAGCCGCACGACCCGGCCTGCTGGGGCTGCGGCGACACGACGAGGGACTGGCGCCTCGCGGCGCAACGGGCCGGCAACGCCGTCCTGTCCGTCAACCCCGACCTGCTGATCTTCGTCGAGGGCGTGCAGACCTTCAACGGCGTCTCCGGCTGGTGGGGCGGCAACCTGATGGGCGTCGCCCAGTACCCCGTCCAGCTCGACGTCCCCAACAGGGTCGTCTACTCCGCCCACGACTACGCCACCAGCGTCGCCCAGCAGAGCTGGTTCAGCGACCCGACGTTCCCCAACAACATGCCAGGCATCTGGGACAAGTACTGGGGCTACATCTTCAAGCAGAACATCGCCCCCGTGTGGGTGGGCGAGTTCGGTACGACCCTCCAGTCGACGGTCGACCAGAAGTGGCTGGCCGCGCTGGTGAGCTACCTGCGGCCGACGTCGACATACGGCTCCGACTCCTTCCACTGGACCTTCTGGTCCTGGAACCCCAACTCCGGTGACACCGGCGGGATCCTGAAGGACGACTGGTCGACCGTGGACACGGTGAAGGACGGGTACCTCACGAGCATCAAGGCGCCGGGCTTCCCCGGCGGCGGGACCACCCCGCCCGGTGGCGGCGACGGCGGCGGGAGCACGGCCGCCTGCACCGCGGCCTACACCGTCAGCAGCGACTGGGGCGGCGGCTTCAACGCCGAGGTGAAGGTGACCAACACGGGCACGACGGCGCTCAAGTCCTGGAAGGTGAGCTGGACCTGGCCCGGCGCCCAGAAGGTCACCAGCATGTGGAACGCGTCGTACACCCAGAGCGGGGCGAGTGTGACGGCGGCCAACGCCGACCACAACGGCGCCGTCCCGGCGGGCGGTTCGGCGAGCTTCGGCTTCGGCGGGGCGCCCGGGGGTGGTGGTGTGCCGAGCGTGAGCTGCGTGGCGACGTGACGCAGTCGGCGAACAGGGTGCGGGTCCCGGGAACGAGCCGTGGATCCGCACGACTGCCCCTACCATGAGCAGAATCGGAGGCTGATCGGGGGAAAGGGGCCGGATCGGGTGGAGAGCGACATCGCGGGCGGCGGGTGCTCTGCGAACGCAGACGGCACGTAGCCGTGGCGGAGCTGTCGGACCCGGTCCGATCCGAGGCCGTACTGGTGGGTGTGCACGAGTACTCCGTATTGGAGAACCTGCCCGCGGTGGCCCGCAACCTGGACGGGCTGCGCCAGGCGCTGACGGACCCCGCGGTATGGGGACTGCCCTTCGGTTCCTGCACGGTGCTCCCGCAGCCGCAGAGCGGCCAGGAGGTGCTGGACGTCGTCCTGGAGAGCGCCCGCCGGGCCCAGGACACCCTCATCGTGTACTACGCGGGGCACGGACTGACAGATCCCCACAGCGACGAGCTCTGCCTCGCCCTTCCCGGATCGGACCCCGAGCGCTCGTACACGTCGCTGCGGTACGAATACCTGCGCCAGGCCGTCCTGGACCCGATGCGGCGCGCCCAGCGCATCGTGGTGATCCTGGACTGCTGCTACAGCGGACGGGCCCTGCTCGGCCGGATGAGCGCGAGCGATCACATCGCGGACCAGGCCGCGGTGGACGGCACCTGCGTGCTCACCGCCTCCGCCGAAACCCGTCCCGCACTGTCCCCGCCGGGGGAGTGGTACACGGCGTTCACGGGTGAGCTGATCACGGCCTTGACGGAGGGCGTCCCCGGCCGGCCCGACCCGCTCGACATGGACACCCTCTACCGGCATCTCCACCGGCAGCTGGCGAGCAAGTCCCGTCCGCTGCCGCAGCAGCGCAACCGGAACAGCGGCGGCCTGATCGCCATCGCCCGTAACCGGGCGATGGCCGGGGCCGCGGAGGTGGAGCGGGAGGACGTGCCGGCCCGTCAGCTGGAGGTCGAGAAGCGCATCTCGGACCTGGAGGAGAAGGCCGAAGGGCTGCGGCAGGAGACGGAGCGCATACGCATCGAGGCGGAGCTGCGCGCCCTTGCGACGGTGGCGGTCGCGCACATGCTGGCCAGGGCGATCGCGGCGCCGCCCGAGCCCGACTTCGCGCCGTTCTGGTTCGCTGTGCCGGTGAAGCGCCCCCTCATGGGCGAGCACGGCTCGCTGACTCCGGTGGGGGAACTGGTCACGGGAATTTGGCACTTGGCCGTCGGACAACGGGGTGACGCTCTCGTCGTAAAGACTCAGGACGGCGTCGGCGGACTGCTGCTGGACACCAGCGGTATCGAGCGAGGGAGCGTCGTGGAGGACGCGCAGGCAGCCGTGTCCGCCGGCCAGGGCATCGGATCGGTTCGCCGGCGCGACGAGGCGCGCGAGCGCGTCCAGGAGGCCCTGCTCGGCGCGCAGCAGGTCGCCCACGCGCTCGCGGCCCAGCCCAACCCGTACTTCTTGATGTTCTGGTTCGCGGTGCCGGAGCCACGCCTGCTCTTCAGCGAGGACGGCACGATGACGGCCGTAACGGAACTGGTGCCCGGCATCTGGTACCTGGCCGTCGAGCAACGCGGCGACGCCCTCGTCGCGCAGACCCAGGACGGCCGCAGGGGGATCCTCGTCGACGCGGCGGGCATCCAGCGGGGCTGACCAGGGGGGGCGGAGCGGTCCTACGACAACGGCGGTCCCACGACCGACAACGGCGGTCTCACGACGTGAAGGGCGCCCGGTGATCACCGGGCGCCCTTCACCGACGTACGCGTGACGTCGTCAGAGCTTCTCGATGACGTAGTCGACGCACTTCGTCAGCGCCTCGACGTCCGCCGGGTCGATCGCCGGGAACATCGCGACGCGCAGCTGGTTGCGGCCGAGCTTGCGGTAGGGCTCGGTGTCGACGACGCCGTTGGCGCGCAGCACCTTGGCGACGGCGGCCGCGTCAACCTCGTCCGTGAAGTCGATCGTGCCGATGACCTGCGAGCGCTTGGCCGGGTCGGCGACGAACGGGTTGGCGTACTTGATGTCCTCGGCCCAGCCGTAGAGGGTGCGGGCGGAGGTGGCGGTGCGGCGGACCGACCAGTCCAGGCCGCCCTGACCGTTGATCCACTCAAGCTGCTGGTTGAGCAGGAAGAGGGTGGACAGGGCCGGGGTGTTGTACGTCTGGTTCTTGCGGGAGTTGTCGATCGCCGTGGGGAGCGAGAAGAACTCGGGGACGTGGCGGCCGGAGGCGTGGACGCGCTCGGCGCGCTCGATCGCGGCCGGGGAGAACACGCCGATCCACAGGCCGCCGTCGGAGGCGAAGGACTTCTGCGGGGCGAAGTAGTAGACGTCCGTCTCGGCGATGTCGACGGGGAGGCCGCCGGCGCCGGAGGTGGCGTCCACGAGGACGAGGGAGCCCTCGTCGGTGCCCTGCACGCGCTTGATGGGGGCGGCGACACCGGTGGACGTCTCGTTGTGCGTGAAGGCGTAGACGTCGACGCCCGCCTCGGCCTCGGGCTCGGGGTGCGTGCCCGGGTCGGAGGAGATCACGGTGGGCTCGGCGAGCCAGGGGGCGAGCTTGGCGGCCTTGGCGAACTTGGAACTGAACTCGCCGAAGCTGAGGTGCTGCGACTTGTTCTCGATCAGGCCGTGCGTCGCGATGTCCCAGAACGCGGTGGAGCCGCCGTTGCCGAGGACCACCTCGTAGCCCTCGGGGAGCTGGAACAGCTCGGAGATGCCCTCGCGCACCTGGCCGACCAGGTTCTTGACCGGGGCCTGGCGGTGGGAGGTGCCGAGGAGGGACGTACCGGTGGCGGCCAGGGCGTCCAGCGCCTCCACCCGCACCTTGGAGGGGCCCGCGCCGAATCGACCGTCGGCGGGCTTGATGTCAGCAGGAATCCGGATCTCAGCCACGCTCTGGAGGTTAGCCGGTGAGGAAACCTGGGCGAAACGTGGTCCGTCGGGTGAGACGGGGCTCGTGTCGGCGTGAGACTGCTTTGCTGGACGTATGACGGATCTTGAGGTCGAGCTGCGCGAGGCCGTCCGAGGCGACGTCCGCTTCGACGTCACCTCCAGGGCGCTGGTCACCATGGACGCCTCCAACTACCGGCGGGTCCCGCTCGGCGTCGTCGCCCCCCGGGACGCCGATGACGTGGCGGCCGTGCTGGAGGTGTGTCGTGCACACGGCGTGCCGGTCGTGCCGAGAGGCGGCGGTACGTCGATCGCCGGGCAGGCCACGGGGACGGGAGTGGTGCTGGACTTCACGCGGTACATGAACCGGCTCGTCTCGCTCGAACCTGGCGCGCGCACGGCCGTCGTACAGCCGGGGCTCGTCCTCGACCGCCTCCAGGACGCCGCCGCCCCGCACGGGCTGCGGTTCGGCCCCGACCCGTCCACCCACAGCCGGTGCACGCTGGGCGGGATGATCGGCAACAACTCGTGCGGCTCGCACTCGGTGGCGTGGGGCACGACCGCGGACAGCGTGCGCGAGCTGTCGGTCGTCACCGCGCGTGGGCAGCGGCTGCGGCTCGGGCAGGGGTGGGCCGGAGCCCCGGACGGGCTGCGGGAACTGGTCGACGGTGAGCTGGCCCGCCTGCGCACCGGCTTCCCCGAGCTGCCCCGCCGTATCTCCGGGTACGCCCTGGACGCGCTGCTGCCGGAGAAGGGCGCCGACGTCGCCCGCTCCTTCTGCGGCTCGGAGGGCACGCTGGGCGTGCTGACGGAGGCGGTCGTACGGCTGGTCGAGGCGCCACGCGCGCGTGCGCTGGCCGTGCTGGGCTACGCGGACGAGGGCGCCGCCGCCGAAGCCGCGGCCGGGCTGCTCCCGTACGCCCCGCTCACGGTGGAGGGCATGGCGGCCGACCTGGTGCCGTCGAGGACCGGACTGCCCAAGGGCGGGGCCTGGCTGTTCGTGGAGACCGGCGGGGAGTCACCGGGCGAGGCACGCGCGCGTGCGGAGGCGATCGTGCGCGCCGCCGACGTCGTCGACGCGCTGATCGTGACCGACGCGGCCGGGCAGCGCGCCCTGTGGCGCATCCGGGAGGACGCGAGCGGTACGGCGACCAGGATGCCGGACGGGAGCGAGGCCTGGCCGGGATGGGAGGACTGCGCGGTGCCGCCCGCCCGGCTCGGCGCCTACCTGCGGGACTTCCGGGGCCTGCTGTCCGCCCACGGCCTGCGCGGCACGCCCTACGGGCACTTCGGGGACGGCTGCATCCACGTCCGCATCGACTTCGACCTCCTGACCGAGGCGGGCGTCGGCCGCTTCCGCCGCTTCTCGGAGGAGCTGGCCGAGCTGGTGGTCGCGCACGGCGGCTCGCTGTCGGGGGAGCACGGGGACGGGCAGGCGCGGGCGGAGCTGCTGCCGAAGATGTACGGCGAGGAGATGGTGGCCCTCTTCGAGCGGGCCAAGGGGGTGTGGGACCCCGACGACCTCCTCAACCCCGGGATGCTGGTGCGGCCCGCCCCCCTCGACGCCGACCTCCGATTCGCCGTCCTGCCCCGTGAACCCGTCGACGTGGCCTTCGGCTACCCGGCGGACGGCGGCGACTTCTCGGCCGCGGTGCGCCGGTGCGTGGGGGTCGCGAAGTGCCGTACGACGTCGGTGTCCGGGTCTGCCGTGATGTGCCCGTCCTTCCGGGCGACCGGCGAGGAGGCGCACTCCACGCGCGGGCGGGCCCGGCTGCTGCACGAGATGCTCGCCGGTGAGCTGGTCACCGACGGCTGGCGCTCCACGGAGGTCAGGGACGCGCTGGACCTGTGCCTGTCCTGCAAGGGCTGCCGCTCCGACTGCCCGGTCGACGTCGACATGGCCACGTACAAGGCGGAGTTCCTCCACCACCACTACGCCGGCCGCCGCCGCCCCGCCGCCCACTACAGCATGGGGTGGCTGCCGGTGTGGCTGCGGGCGGTGGCCCGCAGTCGTACCGCACCGGTGGTCAACGCGCTCGCCTCCGTGCCTCCGCTGGCGCGGGTGGCGAAGCGGCTCGGCGGGATCGCCGCCGAGCGGGGGATTCCGCGGGTGGCTTCGGAGACGTTCAGCGGGTGGTGGCGGGGGAGGGGAGGGACCCCGGCCGGCGGTGATCTGGTCGTCCTGTGGCCGGACACCTTCACCGAGCACCTGTCGCCGTCCGTGGGGCGGGCGGCCGTACGGGTGCTGGAGGCGGCCGGGTTGCGGGTGGTGCTGCCGCCGACGGTGCGATTGCCGGGGCCGCCGAGTGCCAGGACCCTCCCGTCCCTTCTGCGGGGCCGGGGCCGTGTCTGCTGCGGCCTCACCTACGTGTCGACCGGCCAGCTCGACCGCGCCCGCGCGGTGATGCGCCGCACCCTCGACCTGATGGCACCGGTCCTCAAGACCTCCGCGCCGGTCGTCGTGCTGGAGCCGAGCTGCGCGGCCGCCCTCCGTACGGACCTGCCGGAGCTGCTGCACGACGACCCGCGCGCGGCACGCCTCGCCGCACGCGTGCTGACCTTCGCGGAGGCCCTGGAGCGCCACGCCCCCGACTGGACCCCGCCCCGCGTCGACCGCCCGGCCGTCGGCCAGACCCACTGCCACCAGCACGCGGTCCTCGGCGACGCCCCCGACCACCGCCTGCGCGCCGCCGCGGGCCTGACCGGTGAGCTGAGCGGCGGCTGCTGCGGCCTCGCGGGCAACTTCGGCTTCGAGCAGGGCCACTACGAGGTGTCGAGCGCCTGCGCGGAGGAACAGCTGCTGCCGTCGGTGCGGGACGCGGCGGAGAGGGCGGATGGGGCAGTGGTTCTGGCGGACGGGTTCTCCTGCCGTACGCAGCTGGAGCAGCTGGCGGGGGTGCGGGGGAGGCACCTGGCGGAGGTGCTGGCGGAGGCGTTGGAAGAGGCCGATGACTGAGGTGGGTGGCCCTCGGCTCCGATCGAGCGGGGAGTACCGACGCGCTGGAGCTGTTCGCGCCCCGGGACGGACGGGGAGAGCTCATAGGCTGGCAGGCTCAGCCACCCGGCTCAGCCACAGCTCAGCCCCCTGAGGAGCCCCGCCCATGACCCTCCGCGTCCAGCCCATCGGCCGTGACGAGCACCTGGCCTTCGTCGCGGCCCGCGGCTCCGCCAGCCACATGCAGATCCCCTCCTGGGGCGACGTGAAGCCGGACTGGCGGGCGGAGAGCCTGGGATGGTTCGAGGAGGGTGAGGCTGCGGGTGCGGGTGCGGGTGCGGGTGCGGGTGCGGGTACGACTGCGGGTGCGGGCGGGCGGCTGGTGGGCGTGGGGCTGGTGCTGCTGCGCCCCCTGCCGAAGCTGAAGAAGTACCTCGCCTACCTGCCCGAGGGCCCGGTGATCGACTGGTCCGAGCCCGACCTCGACCGCTGGCTGGCGCCCATGCTCGCCTACCTCAGACGGCGGGGCGCCTTCTCGGTGAAGATGGGCCCGCCGGTCGTCGTACGGAGGTGGAGCGCGGACGCGGTCAAGGCGGCGATCGCCGATCCCGGTGCGCGTCGGCTGGGGGACGCCGAGGCGACATCGCACGAACCACGCGCCGTCGACGTGGCCGACCGGCTGCGCCGCGCGGGCTGGCGGCAGAGCGAGCCGGGCGGCGAGGACGGTTTCGCGGCCGGGCAGCCCAGTTACGTCTTCCAGGTGCCGCTCGCGGGGCGGAGCCTGGAGGAGGTCCACCGCAGCCTGAACCAGCAGTGGCGGCGCAACATCAAGAAGGCGGAGAAGGCGGGCGTGAAGATCGTCCGCGGGGGCCTGGACGACCTGCCTGCGTTCTACGAGCTGTACACCGAGACCGCCGAACGCGACCGGTTCATCCCGCGCCCGCTGCCCTACTTCCAGCGCATGTGGACCGCGCTCACCGCCGAGGACCCCGACCGCATGCGGCTCTACCTGGCCCACCACGACGGGGAGGTCCTCGCCGCCGCCACGATGCTGACGGTCGGCGAGCACGTCTGGTACTCCTACGGCGCCTCCACCAGCCGCAAGCGCGAGGTCCAGCCGAACAACGCCATGCAGTGGCGCATGATCTGCGACGCCCACGAGCTCGGCGCCGCCGTGTACGACCTGCGGGGCATCACGGACACCCTGGAGGAGTCCAACCACCTGCTGGGACTGCTCCGGTTCAAGGCGGGGACGGGCGGAGAGGCGGTGGAGTACCTGGGGGAGTGGGACTTCGCGCTGAACCGGGTGCTGCAGAAGGTGCTGGATGTGTATATGGCACGGCGGTAGCGTCAGCGATACAGAGAGGTACAGGGGTAAATGGGTTTACGCACCTGACGACAGTCCACTACCCTAGACTTCGCAGTACATCGAGATGAACCTGTCCGAGCGCATCTGACCGCATCCCCGAGCACCCGCACTGGAACGCCCGTGAGCACCCGCAACGCCGCCTCCTCGTCCGCAACGCCCGCCCCGGTCGCATCCGCACCGGTCGCCGCCGGGGCGAGCCCGGCAGCGGGCGGCGGCACTCGCGGTCGACGCTCGCTCGGCCCCGTCGGTCTGGTGTTCGCCGGGGGCGTCTCCGTGCAGTTCGGCGGCGCCCTGGCGGTCACCCTGATGCCGCGGGCGGGCGCGCTGGGCGTGGTGACCCTGCGGCTGCTGGTGGCGGCCGTGGTGCTGCTGGTGGTCTGCCGACCGCGCCTGCGCGGCCACTCCCGCACCGACTGGGGCACCGTCGTCGCCTTCGGTATCACCATGGGCGCGATGAACGGCCTCTTCTACGAGGCCGTCGACCGCATCCCCCTGGGTACCGCGGTCACCCTGGAGGTCCTGGGCCCGCTCGCCCTCTCCGTCCTCGCGTCCCGCCGCGCGATCAACGTCCTCTGGGCCGGCCTCGCCCTCGCCGGCGTCTGCCTGCTCGGCGGCGGTGGCTTCGCCGGCCTCGACCCGGTGGGCGTCGCCTTCGCGCTGGCGGCGGGCGCGATGTGGGCGACGTACATCCTCTTCAGCGCCCGCACGGGCCGCCGCTTCCCCCAGGCCGACGGCCTCGCCCTCGCCATGGCGGTCGCGGCGGTGCTGTTCCTGCCGCTGGGCATCGCCGAGTCCGGCACGAAGCTGCTGGACCCGGTGACGGTGGGGTTGGGGGCGGGCGTTGCGCTGCTGTCCTCCGTCCTGCCCTACACCCTCGAACTGCTGGCGCTGCGCCGCCTGCCCGCGTCGACGTTCGCGATCCTCATGAGTCTGGAGCCGGCCATCGCGGCAACGGCGGGCTTCGTCGTCCTGAACCAGGCGCTGTCCGCCACGGAGGCGGCGGCCATCGCCTTCGTCATCGCGGCGAGCATGGGTGCGGTGCGCACGCAGGTGGGGCGGGGGAAGGCGCCGAAACTGGAGGGGAACTGACCGGTCGGTCCCGGTTCAGGTTTCGGTCCCGGTTCCGGTCGCGGTCAGCGTTCGGGGGGACGGTTCGCCGGGTTCGTGGGTGAGAGGGCCGCGAGCCCAGCACGCATGGCGAGCGTGAGCGCGCTCGTCCCCACCAGGAGGACGCCCACCAGGATCCAGAACCCGAGGCTCCGCCCGTGCCACAGCGCGATCCCGGACCCGATCACCGCCCCCACGGGCATACCCAGCACCGGGCGCCAGTCGTTCGTCCGGATGGCCGACCCGAACCCCGGGACCAGGCCGAACCCACAGATCATCACCGCCGCGAAGTACTTCAGCACCTCGGGCGAACCCGCACACCGGTTCCGGCCGTCTGGGCACCCGGTGTGCTCCACGAACCCGGCGATCCCCCACCCCAGCCCCGACACGGCGACGACGAACACGGCGAATCCGGCCCACTTGAGAACCATGCGGGGAGCCTAGGTCTGTAGTCCCACCGCAGTGCAGGCAGCTGCGCGAAGCGCGCACTCGGGGCGCGGGCGATGGAGACGTGGTCCGGCGCTGCTGAGGACATCGACCGCACGGGCGCCGGCGGCCGTCGGTGGTTGTGAGGGGTAGTTGATGGACTTGGAGGGGAGGTCACCGGCGTCCCCCCCCCGCCCCCCCGCCCCTCGGGGCCGGGATCACAACCGCCGGCTTGATCAACTTGGCACCGACGCTCCTGCGAACGCCTGCTGGCGAGGTGAGCGTGGGGTCCGCTCGCTCGCTTCTCACCCGTGCTGGAGCGGACCGGGTCAAGGGTCGGCCGAAGGCCGATCGGCGCAGCCGACGCGAAGCGCCCTTGAGGCGGGCCGTGGAAGCACGACACTGACAAGAAGCGGGCGGACCCAACGCTCACCTCGAGTCAAACGCCCAGGTAAGCGACGCAACCGCAGCCCGTGGCGCCGCCGCCCATGGTCCCCCTGACGCCCGCCCGAAAGCCCACCCCACCCCACCCCACCCCACCCCACCCGCCCCACGGCATCCCACCCCACCCCACCCGCCCCACCTCATCCCCCCTCCCCCCAAACCCAAGCCAGATTATTAATGCAAGCATGCTTGCTTGTTTCTGAAGGCGCTGCCATGCTCGCCGCATGTCCGATCCGACACCCGTGTTCGATGACCTGCGTGCGGAGAGCGAAGAACTCGACCGGCTGGTGGCCGAGTTGAGTGTGGAGCAGTGGGCGCTGCCGACCCCCGCGCCCGGCTGGACCGTCGCCCACCAGATCGCGCACCTTGCCTGGACCGACCGCTCGGCCTTGGTGGCGGTGACCGATGAGGAGGGCTTCCGCGCGCTGGTCGAGCGGGCACTCGCGGCGCCTGAGTCGTTCGTGGACGAGGGGGCGGAGGAAGGGGCCAGGCTTCCGCCGGGTGAGGTGCTGGCCGGGTGGAGGGCAGGGCGCGAAGCCCTGGAGAGCGCCCTGCGCGCGTCGGCACCCGGCGTCCGCTTCCCCTGGTACGGGCCGCCGATGGCCGCCGCCTCCATGGCCACCGCCCGCCTCATGGAAACCTGGGCCCACGGCCTGGACGTGGCCGAGGCGCTGGGGGTGACGCCCACGCCCACCGATCGCCTCCGGCACATCGTCCGGATCGGCGTACGGACCCGGGACTTCGCCTTCGGAGTACGCGGACTCGAGCCGCCCGCCGATGAGTTCCGCGTCGAGCTCGTCGCCCCGTCCGGCGCGGTGTGGGCGTACGGCCCCGAGGGAGCCCCGCAGCGCGTCACCGGGCCCGCCCTGGACTTCTGCCTCCTCGTCACCCAGCGTGCCCACCGCGACGATCTCGCGCTGCGTGCCGAAGGGGCCGACGCCGACCGGTGGTTCGACATCGCGCAGGTCTTCGCGGGGCCGCCCGGCACCGGTCGCGTGCCGAAGGGTGTGGGTCGGTGACCCTGCGGATCGGCAATGCCTCCGGGTTCTACGGTGACCGCTTCGACGCGATGCGCGAGATGCTCACCGGCGGCGAACTCGACGTCCTCACCGGTGACTATCTCGCCGAGCTGACGATGCTCATCCTCGGGCGGGACCGCCTGAAAGACCCCTCCGCCGGCTACGCCCGTACGTTCCTCCGGCAGTTGGAGGAGTGCTTCGGCCTCGCCCACGACCGAGGCGTCCGTCTCGTCACCAACGCCGGCGGACTCAACCCTTCCGGTCTCGCCGACGCGGTACGGCAGCTGGCGGACCGACTCGGCGTCCCCGTGCGTGTCGCGCACGTCGAGGGCGACGACCTCACCGCCGGTCATCCCGCCCACCTCACCGCCCACGCCTACCTCGGCGGCCACGGCATCGCCGCCTGCCTGCGGGCGGGGGCCGACATCGTGATCACGGGGCGGGTCACGGACGCGGCGCTGGTCGCCGGGCCCGCCATCGCCCACTTCGGCTGGGCCCCTACAAACTACGACCGGCTCGCGGGCGCTGTCGTCGCCGGGCATGTGCTGGAGTGCGGGGCGCAGGCCACCGGCGGCAACTACGCGTTCTTCCGGGACGGGGACGTACGCCGGCCCGGTTTCCCGCTGGCCGAACTCCAGGAGGACGGCAGCTGTGTCATCACCAAACACCCCGGCACCGGCGGCTTCGTCGACGTCGGCACGGTGACCGCCCAGCTGTTGTACGAGACCCGGGGCGCCCGGTACGCGGGACCCGACGTCACCGCCCGTCTGGACACCGTACGGCTCAGCCAGGACGGGCCCGACCGGGTGCGGATCGAGGGGGTGCGCGGCGAGGCCCCGCCCCCGACCCTCAAGGTCGGGCGCAACCGCCTCGGCGGCTACCGCAACGAGGTCACCTTCGTGCTCACCGGGCTCGACGCCGAGGCCAAGGCGGCGCTGGTGCGAGAGCAGATGGAGGTCGACGGTTTCTCCAAGTGCCGCCCGCAGGAAGTGCGCTGGGACCTCGTCCGCACCGACCGCCCCGACGCCGACACCGAGGAGAGCGCGAGCGCGCTCCTACGACTCGTCGTACGCGATCCCGACCAGGCCGTCGTGGGCCGGGCGCTGAGCGGTGCTGCCGTGGAGCTGGCCCTGGCGAGTTACCCCGGCTTCCATGTGCTCGCCCCGCCCGGCAAGGGCTCGCCGTACGGCGTGTTCGACGCCGCGTACGTCTCCCAGGGCGACGTCGAGCACGTCGCCGTACTCAACGACGGGCGCCGCGTTCCCGTTCCCGCGCCCGCCGAGAACCTCGTACTCGACGACGTACCGGAGCCGCCCCTGCCGGAGCCGCTGCCGTCGGGGCCCACGAAGAGCGTCCCTCTCGGGCTGGTCGCCGGTGCCCGCAGCGGGGACAAGGGCGGGGACGCCAACGTGGGGGTGTGGGCCCGGACGGACGAGGCATGGCGGTGGCTCGCCCACGCGCTGACCGTCGAGCGGTTCCGCCGACTCGTCCCCGAGAGCCGCCACCTGCCTGTCACCCGGCACACACTCCCCGACCTCCGTGCCCTGAACTTCGTCGTCGAGGGGATTCTCGGCGCGGGCGTCGCCGCCCAGCATCGCTTCGATCCGCAGGCCAAGGCCCTCGGGGAATGGCTGCGCTCCCGCCACCTGGACATCCCGGAGGCCCTGCTGTGACCGTCATCGACTCCCGGCTCGACACCCACAGTGCCGACTACGCGGCGAACCGCGAGGCCATGCTGGCCAAGCTCGCCGACCTCGACGCCGAGCACGCGAAGGCGTTGACGGGCGGCGGGGAGAAGTACGTGGCCAGGCATCGCAAGCGGGGCAAGCTCCTGGCCCGTGAGCGCATCGAGTTGCTCCTCGACCCCGACACGCCCTTCCTGGAGCTGTCGCCGTTGGCTGCGTGGGGGAGTGACTACGCCGTCGGTGCCGCTCTCGTCACCGGTATCGGTGTGGTGGAGGGCGTGGAGTGTCTGATCACCGCCAACGACCCGACCGTGCGCGGCGGCGCCAGTAACCCCTGGAGCCTGAAGAAGGCCCTCCGCGCGAACGACATCGCACTCGCCAACCGGTTGCCCTGCATCAGCCTCGTCGAGTCCGGCGGCGCCGACCTCCCCTCCCAGAAGGAGATCTTCATCCCCGGGGGCGCCATCTTCCGGGACCTGACCAGGCTGTCGGCGGCCGGGATCCCGACCGTCGCCGTCGTCTTCGGGAACTCGACCGCCGGTGGCGCGTACATCCCCGGGATGTCCGACCACGTGATCATGGTCAAGGAGCGGGCGAAGGTGTTCCTCGGTGGGCCGCCGCTGGTGAAGATGGCCACGGGGGAGGAGAGCGACGACGAGTCGCTGGGCGGTGCCGACATGCACGCGCGCGTGTCGGGGCTCGCGGACCACTTCGCCGTCGACGAGCGGGACGCGCTGCGGCAGGCGCGACGGGTGGTGGCCCGGCTCAACCACCGGAAGGCGTACGGGGATCCAGGCCCGGCATCGCCTCCCAAGTACGACGAGGACGAGCTGCTGGGCATCGTCCCGGGTGATCTGCGGACGCCCTTCGACCCGCGTGAAGTCGTCGCCCGTGTCGTGGACGCCTCCGACTTCGACGAGTTCAAGCCGCTGTACGGGACGAGCCTGGCAACCGGTTGGGCGACCCTGCACGGCTATCCCGTCGGCGTGCTGGCGAACGCCCGGGGGGTCCTGTTCAGCGAGGAGTCCCAGAAGGCCGCCCAGTTCATCCAGCTCGCCAACCAACGGGACATCCCGCTGGTGTTCCTGCACAACACCACCGGCTACATGGTCGGCCGTGAGTACGAGCAGGGCGGCATCATCAAGCACGGCGCGATGATGATCAACGCGGTGAGCAACTCGCGCGTCCCGCACCTGTCGGTGCTCATGGGGGCGTCGTACGGGGCCGGCCACTACGGCATGTGCGGGCGCGCCTACGACCCGCGCTTCCTCTTCGCCTGGCCCAGCGCCAAGTCGGCGGTGATGGGGCCGCAGCAGCTGGCGGGCGTCCTGTCGATCGTCGCCCGGCAGTCGGCCGCCGCGAAGGGACTGCCCTACGACGAGGAGGGCGACGCGGCCCTGCGCGCCATGGTGGAGCAGCAGATCGAGTCCGAGTCGCTGCCGATGTTCCTCTCCGGGCGCCTCTACGACGACGGCGTCATCGACCCGCGCGACACCCGCACCGTCCTCGGCCTGTGCCTGTCCGCCCTCCACACGGCTCCCTTCGAGGGCGTGCGGGGCGGCTTCGGCGTCTTCCGGATGTGAGGAACCTTCAGTGATCACTTCTGTGCTCGTGGCCAACCGGGGCGAGATCGCCTGCCGGATCTTCCGCACCTGCCGTGAGTGGGGAATCCGGACGGTCGCGGTCGCCTCGGACGCCGACGAAAACGCCCTCCACGCGCGCGTGGCCGACGCGACGGTACGGCTGCCGGGGGCGGCGCCCGCAGAGACGTATCTGCGCGGCGACCTGATCGTGAAGGCGGCGCTCGCGGCCGGCGCGGATGCCGTGCACCCCGGCTACGGCTTTCTCTCCGAGAACGCCGGTTTCGCGCGGGCCGTCCTCGACGCGGGGCTCGTCTGGGTCGGGCCGCCCCCGGAGGCCATCGAGGCGATGGCGTCCAAGACGCGCGCCAAGAAGCTGATGGGGCTCGAGCCGCTGCGCGAGGTCACCGAGGCCGACCTGCCGGTGCTGGTGAAGGCGGCCGCGGGTGGCGGCGGGCGCGGGATGCGCGTCGTGCGCCGGCTGGATGAGCTGGACGACGCGTTGGAGGGTGCGCGCGCCGAGGCGGCAAGCGCCTTCGGGGACGGCGAGGTCTTCGTCGAGCCGTACGTGGACAACGGCCGGCACGTCGAGGTGCAGGTGCTCGCCGACACCCACGGCACGGTCTGGGCGCTCGGCACCCGGGACTGCTCGCTCCAGCGCCGCCACCAGAAGGTGATCGAGGAGGCCCCGGCGCCCGGTCTGACACCCGAACTCGCGCGGGAGCTGGCGGAGACGGCCGTACGCGCCGCTCGAGCCGTCGACTACGTCGGCGCCGGCACGGTCGAGTTCCTGGTCGCCGACGGCAAGGCGCACTTCCTGGAGATGAACACCCGCCTCCAGGTCGAACACCCCGTCACCGAGGCCGTCTTCGGCATCGACCTGGTCGCCCTGCAACTCCGCGTCGCGGAAGGCCACGCCCTCGACAGCGACGCCCCACGCGCGCGTGGCCACGCGATCGAGGCCCGCCTCTACGCCGAGGACCCGGCCCACGACTGGGCCCCGCAGACCGGCACCCTGCACCGCCTGTCCGTACCCGGCGTGCGCCTGGACACCGGCTACGAGGACGGCGACTCCATCGGCGTCCACTACGACCCCATGCTCGCCAAGGCCGTCACCCACGCCCCCACCCGCGCGGAGGCCGTCCGCAAACTCGCCGGCGCCCTCGAACGGGCCACCCTCCACGGCCCGGTCACCAACCGCGACCTCCTCGTACGCTCCCTGCGGCACGAGGAGTTCACCACCGCCCGCATGGACACCGGCTTCTACGACCGCCACCTCCCGGACCTGACCCGCCAGGCCCCCGACCCCTACGCCCCCTTGGCCGCCGCCCTCGCCGACGCCCATGGCCGCTCCCGCTTCGGCGGCTGGCGCAACCTGCCCTCCCAGCCGCAGACCAAGCGCTACGCGACGGCGGGCGAGGAACACGAGGTCAGCTACCAGCACACGAGGAACGGCCTGACGGCAGTCGGCGTGCATGTCGTCCATGCCGACGCGGGTCTGGTGGTCCTGGAGGCGGACGGCGTACGGCGCAGGTTCGAAGTGGCTCGCTACGGCGACCAGATCCACGTGAACGGAGCCACGCTCACCGCCCTGCCCCGCTTCCCCGCCCCGACAGCCGAACGCGCTCCCGGCTCCCTGCTGGCCCCCATGCCCGGCACGGTCGTCAAGGTCGCGGACGGCCTCATCACCGGATCGAGTGTCCAAGCGGGCGAACCGCTGGTGTGGCTGGAAGCGATGAAGATGCAACACGTCATTTCCGCCCCGGTGACGGGAACGGTCACGGCCCTCCCGGTGACGGCCGGCCGGCAAGTGGAGTTGGGCGCGCTCCTGGCGGTGGTGGAGAGCGGCCGACCCTAGGGGCGCGGGGAACTGCGCGACAAGCCACGACGAACCCGCACCATGAGGAGCCACCCACATGACCACTCTCATCGAATCCGACGAGCACAGGGCACTCCGAGCAGCAGTAGCCGCCTTCGGCAAGCGCTACGGCCGGGACTACATCGCCACGGTCGTCGAAGAGGGCAGCTACCCCACAGAGCTCTGGCAAGAAGCCGCCAAGCTCGGCTACATCGGCGTCAACCTGCCGGAGGCACACGGCGGCGGAGGTGGCGGCATCACCGAACTCTCCCTCGTCCTCGAAGAGCTCGGCGCCGCAGGCTGCCCCCTGCTCATGATGATCGTCTCGCCCGCCATCTGCGGCACGGTGATCGCCCGCTTCGGCACGGACGCCCAGAAACAGCATTGGCTGCCCGCCCTCGCCGACGGCACGCGCCTCATGGCCTTCGGCATCACCGAACCCGACGCCGGCTCCAACAGCCACCGCATCACCACCACCGCCCGCCGCGACGGCGCCGACTGGCTGCTGACCGGCCGCAAGGTCTTCGTCTCGGGCGTCGACGTCGCCGACGCCACCCTGATCGTCGGCCGCACGGAGGACTCCCGCACCGGACGCCTCAAGCCCTGCCTGTTCATCGTCCCGCGTGACGCAGAGGGCTTCCAGCGGCGACCCATCGACATGGAGCTGAACGCCGCCGAGAAGCAGTTCGAGCTGATCCTGGACGACGTACGGCTGCCCGCCGACGCGCTCGTCGGCGACGAGGACGCGGGCCTGCTGCAACTCTTCGCGGGGCTCAACCCCGAGCGGATCATGACGGCCGCCTTCGCCATCGGCATGGGGCGCTATGCCCTCACCCAGGCTGTTGGCTACGCGCGCGACCGCACCGTCTGGAACACCCCCATCGGCGCCCACCAGGCCATCGCGCACCCGCTCGCCCAGGCGCACATCGACCTCGAACTGGCCCGCCTGATGATGCAGAAGGCGGCCCACCTGTATGACGCCGGGGACGACACGGGTGCGGGCGAGGCGGCCAACATGGCCAAGTACGCGGCCGGGGAGGCCTGCGTGAAGGCCGTCGACCAGGCCGTGCACACCCTCGGCGGCAACGGCCTCACGCGCGAGTTCGGCCTCGCCTCGTTGATAACGGCCGCGCGTGTGGCTCGTATTGCCCCAGTGAGCCGGGAGATGATTCTGAACTACGTCTCCCACCAGACCCTGGGCCTGCCCAAGTCGTACTGACCCAGGCCGTACTGATCCGACACGCCGTTGTGCGAGGAGGAACCCATGTTCCGCAGCGAGTACGCAGACGTTCCCGCCATCGAACTCCCCATCCATGACGCCGTCCTCGCCCGGGCGGCCGAGTTCGGTGACACGCCCGCGCTCGTCGACGGCACGGACGGCACCACCCTCACGTACGAGCAACTGGGCCGTTTCCACCGCAGGATCGCCGCCGCGCTCGCCGAGGCGGGCGTGCGCAAGGGCGACGTCCTCGCCCTGCACAGCCCCAACACCATCGCCTTCCCGACCGCGTTCTACGGCGCCACGCGCGCGGGTGCCTCCGTCACCCTCGTGCACCCGCTCGCCACCCCGGAGGAGTTCGCCAAGCAGCTCGGCGACTCCTCGGCCCGCTGGATCGTCACCGTGTCACCGCTGCTGGAGACGGCCCGCCGGGCCGCCGAGATCGCGGGCGGGGTGCGGGAGATCTTCGTCTGCGACAGCGCGCCCGGACACCGCTCCCTGATCGACATGCTCGCCTCGACCGCCCCGGAACCGCTGGTCGACATCGACCCCGCGCGGGACATCGCCGCCCTGCCGTACTCGTCGGGGACGACCGGCACCCCCAAGGGCGTGATGCTCACGCACCGCCAGATCGCCACCAACCTCGCCCAGCTCGAACCGGCCATCGCCGACCGCTCCGGCGACCGCGTCCTCGCCGTCCTGCCGTTCTTCCACATCTACGGCCTGACCGCCCTGATGAACGCCCCGCTCCGGCTCGGCGCCACCGTCGTCGTTCTGCCCCGCTTCGAACTGGACACGTTCCTCGCCGCGATCCAGAACCACCGCATCACCAGCCTCTACGTGGCCCCGCCGATCGTCCTCGCCCTGGCCAAGCACCCCGCCGTCGCCCAGTACGACCTGTCGTCGCTGAAGTACATCGTCAGCGCCGCAGCCCCCCTCGACGCGGGCCTCGCCGCCGCCTGCTCCCAGCGCCTGGGCCTGCCCCCCGTCGGCCAGGCCTACGGCATGACGGAACTGTCGCCCGGCACCCACGTCGTCCCCGTCGACGCCATGCGTGACGCCCCCGCCGGCACCGTCGGCAGACTCATCGCCGGCACCGAGATGCGCATCGTCTCCCTCGACGACCCCGACAAGGACCTGGGCGTCGGCGAGTCCGGCGAGATCCTGATCCGCGGCCCCCAGGTCATGCAGGGCTACCTGGGCCGCCCCGACGCCACCACCGCCATGATCGACCCCGACGGCTGGGTCCACACCGGCGACGTCGGACACGTCGACGCCTACGGCTGGCTCTTCGTCGTCGACCGGGTCAAGGAACTCATCAAGTACAAGGGCTTCCAGGTGGCCCCCGCCGAACTCGAGGCACTCCTGCTCACCCACCCCGGCATCGCCGACGCCGCCGTCATCGGCGCCTACAACGACGACGGCAACGAAGTCCCGCACGCCCACGTCGTCCGCCAGCCCACCGCCACCGACCTCTCCGAAGGAGAGGTCATGATGTACGTCGCCGAACGCGTCGCCCCCTACAAGCGCGTCCGCAAGGTCACCTTCATCGACGCCGTCCCACGCGCCGCCTCCGGGAAGATCCTGCGCCGACAGCTCAGGGAGCCGGCATGACCCTCATCGGCCGCACCCGCGAACGCGGCATCCACACCCTCAGCCTCGACTCGCCCGGCAACCGCAACGCCCTCTCCGCGGCCCTCGTCGGTGAACTCGCCGACGCCCTGACCGACTGCGCCAAGGACGGCGACGTCCGCGCGATCGTCCTCACCCACACCGGCAGCACCTTCTGCGCGGGCGCCGACCTGCGCGACCCTCCTCACCCCGACGCCCTGGTCGACCTCCTGCGCCAGATCCTCGACCTGCCCAAACCCGTCGTCGCCCGCGTCACGGGACACGTCCGCGCGGGCGGCCTCGGCCTGCTCGGCGCCTGCGACATCGCCGCCGCGGCCCACGAGTCGACCTACGCCTTCACCGAGGTACGGATCGGCGTGGCACCCGCGGTGATCTCCCTGCCGCTCCTGCCCCGCACCGACCCCAGGGCCCTCGCCCGCTACTACCTCACCGGCGAACGCTTCGACGCCGCCGAGGCCACCCGCGTCGGCCTGCTCACCGCCACCGGCGACGACGTGGACGCCGTACTCGCCCCCATCCTCGACGGCCTGCGCAGAGCCGCACCGCAGAGCCTGGCCGAGACGAAACAGCTGCTCACAGCTAGGGTGCTGGAAACATTCGACCGGGACGCGGCCGACCTCACCGCGCTCTCGGCCCGACTGTTCGCCTCCCCGCAGGCCCGCGAGGGGATGGCGGCCTTCCTCGAACGACGGGATCCCCCATGGGTGCTGTGACCACGGCCGAAGGCCGCGTCGAACGGGCCGAACGCGGCGAGCGCGTCCCCAAGCAGGACCGCAGCCGCGCCACCCGGCAACGACTCCTGGAAGCCGCCGTGGCCTGCCTCGCCGAACACGGCTGGGCGGGCTCCACGGTCTCCGTCGTCGCCGAACGCGCCGGCGTCTCCCGCGGCGCCGCCCAGCACCACTTCCCCACCCGCGAGGACCTCTTCACCGCCGCCGTCGAATACGTCGCCGAGGAACGCTCCACCGCCCTGCGCGCCCTCTTCCCCCAAGGCGCCGCAGGCGACCGACGAGCCGTCGTCACCGCCCTCGTCGACCTCTACACCGGCCCCCTCTTCCGGGCCGCCCTGCACCTGTGGGTGGCCGCCTCCAACGAGGAACAGCTGCGCCCGCGCGTGACCGAGCTGGAGGCCCGCGTGGGCCGCGAGACCCACCGCATAGCCGTGGAACTGCTCGGCGCCGACGAGTCCGTGCCCGGCGTCCGCGAAACCGTCCAGGGGCTGCTCGACATGGCCCGCGGCCTCGGCCTCGCCAACCTCCTCACCGACGACCAGGGCCGCCGGGAACGAGTGGTCGCGCAGTGGGCGGGCCTGCTGGAGGAGACGCTGGGCTGACATGGGGGACACATTTCAGACGATCGTCGACCTCGACGCGAGCCCGCAGGACGCACCGAGCCTCGCCCTGCCCGTGGTGGAGTGGCTCGTGGCCGAGGGAATCGTGCTCGCCGACGCGAAACCGGGCTGGGCCCTGGGCGACAGGCCCGCCCATCCGCCGGGCCCCCACTGGCACAAGGCGGTCGCCGACGCCCGCTTCGGCGCACCCGAAGGCCTCGCGGTGTACACCGAACACCACATCTTCTACAGCCTCAACAGCCCCGGCCCGCACACGGTGACGTGCCCACGCTGCACAACAGCCAGTGTCGAGGAGGGCGGCCTCGCGGAACGCTTCGGCACCGCCACCAGCACCTGGTACGAGACGGGCAGCGCCGACGTGGAGTGCCCCGCCTGCGCCGAATCCGTCCCCCTCTCCGCCTGGAGATGGAGCGACAACTCCCTGGCCTTCGCCTACCTCGGCTTCGAGTTCTGGAACTGGCCCGCGCTCGCGGAGGAGTTCCGCGCCCGCATGGCCGAGTTCCTGGACGGGCACAGCACGGCCTACCTGATGGGCAAGCTCTGATTCCCGCCGGGGCCTCGGGGGGCCTCCCTCACGGGCTGAGCCGCTCCACCCGCCAGCTCCCGTCCGCCTGCGCCACGTACCGCAACCGGTCGTGCAGCCGGTTCTCACGCCCCTGCCAGAACTCCACCGACTGCGGCGCCACCCGGAAACCACCCCAGTGCGGCGGCACCGGCACCCGCTCACCCTCCGGATACCGCGCCTCCAGCTCGGCGTACGAGGCGTCCAGATCGGCGCGCGTGGAGATCACCGAGGACTGGGCGCTCGCCCAGGCACCCAGCTGGGAGCCGTGCGGCCGGGTGCGGAAGTAGGCGGCCGTCTCGTCCCGCCCGGTGCGGCGGGCCACGCCCCGCACGATGACCTGCCGTGCCATCGGATGCCACGGGAACAGCAGCGAGACGTACGGGTTCTCCGCCAGGTCGCGGGCCTTGTGCGAGTCGTAGTTCGTGTAGAAGACGAAGCCGTGCTCGTCGAACTGCTTCAACAGCACCGTACGGGAGGAGGGCCGGCCCTCCGCGTCCGCCGTGGAGACGATCATCGCGTTCGGCTCGAAGAGGTGCGCCTCCGTCGCGGCCTGCTTGAACCAGCGCGCGAACTGCTCCACCGGAGTGGCGGCCAGCTCGGACTCGGCGAGCCCCTCCACCCGGTACTGCTTGCGCATCGAAGCGGGGTCGGGAGCCCGGTCGTCCGCGGGATCGAGGAAGGCGGCGTCGTGGTCGGTCACCCGGTCATCTTGCCGTACGGGCGGCTCCGACGGCCCGCTGTTCCCCACCCGGCCGTGGCACTGAGTGCCGCGAACACTCCTCAAAGGTGGCACCCGGAGATAGGGTGCTGAGGCCACCCCGATTGGTACCCCGGCTTGGGTGACCGCCGACCGCACGGGGAATCACTGGGGTGACCGCCCAGGACTGCGAGTCTCGAACACGACCGCGGATCCCCCGGGCGCCATCCGTCGCACACATCACGAGGAGCCGCCTGATGTCCGACTTCGTACCCGGACTCGAAGGAGTCATCGCGTTCGAGACGGAGATCGCCGAACCGGACAAGGAGGGCGGCGCCCTCCGGTACCGGGGCGTCGACATCGAGGACCTGGTCGGCCATGTCTCCTTCGGCAACGTGTGGGGCCTGCTCGTCGACGGCGCCTTCAACCCCGGACTGCCGCCCGCCGAGCCTTTCCCCATCCCGGTGCACTCCGGCGACATCCGTGTCGACGTCCAGTCCGCGCTCGCCATGCTCGCACCCGTCTGGGGCCTCAAACCCCTCCTCGACATCGATGCCGAACAGGCCCGCGCGGACCTCGCCCGCGCCGCCGTCATGGCCCTGTCCTACGTCGCCCAGTCCGCCCGCGGCCAGGGCCGTCCCATGGTCCCCCAGCGCGAGATCGACAAGGCCCACTCCGTCGTCGAACGCTTCATGATCCGCTGGCGCGGCGAACCCGACCCCAAGCACGTCAAGGCCGTGGACGCGTACTGGACCTCCGCCGCCGAGCACGGCATGAACGCGTCCACCTTCACGGCCCGCGTCATCGCCTCGACCGGCGCCGACGTCGCCGCCGCCCTCTCCGGTGCCGTAGGAGCCATGTCCGGCCCGCTCCACGGCGGCGCCCCCTCCCGCGTCCTCGGCATGATCGAGGAGATCGAACGCACCGGCGACGCCGAGGCCTACGTCAAGAACGCCCTCGACCGCGGCGAACGCCTCATGGGCTTCGGCCACCGCGTCTACCGTGCCGAGGACCCCCGCGCCCGCGTCCTGCGCCGCACCGCCCGCGAACTCGGCGCACCGCGCTTCGAGATCGCCGAAGCCCTCGAGAAGGCCGCCCTCGAAGAGCTCCACAACCGCCGCCCGGACCGCGTCCTGGCGACCAACGTCGAGTTCTGGGCAGCCATCATCCTGGACTTCGCCGAGGTCCCCGCCCACATGTTCACCTCGATGTTCACCTGCGCTCGCACCGCGGGCTGGTCGGCGCACATCCTGGAACAAAAGCGCACGGGCCGCCTCGTCCGCCCGTCCGCCCACTACATCGGCCCGGGCCCGCGCGACCCGCGCCAGATCGAGGGCTACGAGGACATCTCCCGGTAGCTGCCGGGCGGGGCCCAGGAAACGCAGACGACCCGCGGGCTGGGTCTCTCACGAGGAGAAGCCGGCCGGACGTACCGGCAGCCCGCGGGTCGGGTGACTGCGTTGGATTGGCCGGCTGCGTGTGTGGAGCACACGCTGGTCCGGCGCCGAACCGAGTACGACGACGGGCTCTAGCCCGCAGTCACCTCTTCCGTCCGGTATGCATACATCTGCCGAACCACCTCCCTTCCGAAGTACCAGCAACCCTAAGAACTGTCTTCTCGCCGTTCAACCGTTTTTTCGAGACGTTGACCGGACGTAGTCCCAGGACCTTCAGTAACGGCAGCCAAGAGGTTCCTCTGCGCAGATCGAAGGGCTCATCGCCCGCGGCGCGCGTGGGTTCGTCGAGGTCGAGCGGTATGCGCTGGACGGGGAGACGGGCCCGTGGCTGACCTTGCGGCTGGTGGGTTGAATTTCGCCGTACAACGATTTCTGCAATCTTGCGGGAATCTGATGTGTGCTGCGTCACGTTCCAGTTGAATGATGGCGAGTGAGCGAACCGACGCGTCTTACGTGCGGACGCAGCCTGCAGGGGGTCCAGGTGAGTGCTTCCCGACGTAGTGGGACCACCGACGAGCTGGGGCCGGACGAGCCCGAGCGCGAGCAGCAACACGAGCCCGAACAGCCGGAGCGGGACGGCTCGGATCTGCTCGCCGCGCTGCTCGACGGGATGGACGCGGCCCTCTGCGCCTTCGACGCGGACGGCGTCGTGACCCACTGGAACCGCGAGGCGGAACGGATCCTCGGCTGGAGCGCGGCCGAGGCCGTGGGCCGGCACGGTTTCGCCGGCTGGGCCGTGCGCAGCGCGGACGCCGAGGAGGTGGAGGGGCGGCTGATGACCGCCATGCACGCTCCCGGGCGCCAGGTGTACGAGTTCGCGCTGGTGACGAAGGACGGCGGGCGCGTGCTGGTACGGACGCAGTCCGCGGCCGTACGCGGGCCCGACGGGAAGCCGGCCGGCGTGTACTGCGCCTTCAGCGAGGTGCACGCGCAGATCGACCTGGAGCGGTCCATCGCGCTCAGCGAGGCGCTGTTCGAGGACGCGAGCTGGGGTGTCGTACTCGTCGACGCGGACCTGCGGCCGGCGGTGGTCAACGCGCACGCCGCCCGCGCCCTGGGCATCGGGCGTACGTCCGTGCTGGGGCGGCCGCTGGGTGACCTGCTCTCGCAGGGCGTCGAGGAACTGGAGAGCGCCCTCACCCATGTCCTGGCCGAGGGTGCGCCGCCCGCGCCCGCCGAGATCTGGGTGAGCGTGCGCACTTCCGAGGGTGACAAGCGGCGGTGCTGGCGCAGCGGCTTCCTGCGGCTGGCCTCGCCGCTCGCCGAGGAACCGGTTCCGCTCGGGGTCGGCTGGCTGTTCCAGGACGTCACCGAGGCCAAGCAGGGCGAGCAGGAGGCGGCACTTCTGCGGTTCCGCACCAACCAGCTGCACCGGGCGGGCCGGGCGGCCGCCGAGTGCGAGGACCCGGCGGAGGCGGCCGTCGTCCACCTGGACTTCGCCCTCGCCGGCTTCGCCGACCACGCCCTCATCGACCGGGTGGCGGGCGGGCCGGTGGCCGATGCGGAGACCGTGGGGCCGGTACGGCTGGTACGGGCCGCCGCGACCCCCTCCGGTGCGCCGGGGCCGAGCGCCCTGACCGGGCAGGCGGGGCTGCCCGTCCGCTACGCCGAGGGCCATCCGGCGCTGCAGTCCGTGGCACGGTCCGGGTCGGTCCGGGCGGGCGTCGGTACCGTGCCGGCCGAACAGGCGCGTGAGTGGGCCCGGGCCCGGCAGTGGCCGTCGGACACGGTGCACGCCCTGTGCGCGGTGCTGCGCAGTCGCGGGCGGACCCTGGGCGTCGTGACCTTCCTGCGTGGTGCGGGCCGCAGTGCGTTCGAACGGTCCGACGCGACGTACGCGGAGGACGTGGCCGCACGTATCGCGACGGCGCTGGACCTGTCGGGGCTGGTGGGGGAGCGGAAGGACTGAGGCGACCCTGCTCAGTGCCGGTAGAAGATCCGGTCCCGGTACTGCTCCATGATCCGGTAGTTCCAGTCGTGGCCGCCGTCCACGTTGCCGGAGCGCAGGAGTGGGGGTTCGATGCCGCGGTCGGCGAGGGTGGCGGCGGCGGTGGCCACGACGGCCTGGAGGAGGGCCGAGGTGACGACCGTCGACGCGGGGGCGAAGGGGGCGGGGACGGTGTCGAGGGTGAGTTCCGCGTCGCCGACCGCGATCTTGGAGTCGAGGACGAGGTCGCAGTGGTCCTTCAGGTGCGTGCCGGAGGTGTGCCGGGAGCTCGTCCGGGAGGCGTACGCCACCGACGTCACACCGATGACCTTCACGCCGAGAGTGCGGGCGGTCATCGCCATCTCCACGGGGAGGGCGTTGCGCCCGGAGAGGGAGATGATCAGCAGGGCGTCGCCCTCGCGCACGGGTGAGGAGTCGAGGACCGCGGTCGCGAGGCCGTCGACCCGCTCCAGGGCGGAGCCGAGCGTGGCCGGCATGACGTCCACGCCGACGACGCCCGGGACGGCGAGCAGGTTCATCAGGGCGAGTCCGCCGGCACGGTAGACGACGTCCTGGGCGGCGAGGGAGGAGTGTCCGGCGCCGAAGGCGAAGAGCCGGCCGCCGGAGGCGACGGTGTCGGCGAGGAGCGTGCCGGCGGCCTCGATGTTCTCGGCCTCCTCGTCGCGGACCCGCTGGAGCAGGGTGATCGCGGCATCGAAGAACTGACCGGCCGGCTTGCTGTCGCTCATCCGCGGGGCCCCTTCGCCGTGTGACGGTGTCCGTGTCCGTGTCGCGGATCACGGTGCGGTCTGGACCACTGCGGTGTCAATACGACACCCGGTGCGGGCGGCCCTACGGTGACCGGTGCGATGGCCTTACGGTTGGCCCTGCGACGCCGACGACCACGTAACTCTCTCGTTGCACCGGCACGGCACGGTTGTCGGTGGTATGCGTCAGAATTGAGTCCAGGGCCAGCGCACGCGCCGGAAGCCGTCCAGCCTTCGGCAGAGCTAATCGAGGGGCACGTATGTCCGGACTGATCGACACCACGGAGATGTATCTCCGCACCATCCTCGAGCTGGAGGAGGAAGGTGTGGTCCCCATGCGCGCCCGGATCGCCGAACGCCTCGACCAGAGCGGGCCGACGGTCAGCCAGACGGTGGCGCGGATGGAGCGCGACGGACTGGTGTCCGTGGCCAGCGACCGGCACCTGGAGCTGACGGACGAGGGGCGTCGGCTGGCCACGCGTGTGATGCGCAAGCACCGGCTCGCCGAGTGTCTGCTCGTCGACGTGATCGGCCTGGAGTGGGAGCAGGTGCACGCCGAGGCGTGTCGCTGGGAGCACGTGATGAGTGAGGCCGTGGAGCGGCGCGTGCTGGAGCTCCTGCGTCACCCCACCGAGTCGCCGTACGGCAACCCGATCCCCGGCCTGGAGGAGCTCGGCGAGAAGGACGGCGCCGACCCCTTCCTGGACGAGGGCATGGTGTCGCTGGCCGACCTCGATCCGGGTACGGACGGCAAGACGGTCGTCGTCCGCCGTATCGGCGAGCCGATCCAGACGGACGCCCAGCTGATGTACACGCTGCGTCGGGCGGGCGTGCAGCCCGGCTCGGTGGTGAGCGTGACGGAGTCGGCGGGCGGTGTGCTGGTGGGCAGCGGCGGCGAGGCGGCCGAGCTGGAGGCGGACGTCGCCTCTCACGTGTTCGTCGCCAAGCGCTGAGCCCGCTCGTCGCCGAGCGCTGAGCGTCCTCGTCGCGGAGCGCTGAGCGTCCTCGTCGCGGAGCGCTGAGCGTCCTCGTCGCCAGGTGCTGGGTGTCGGCTCACCAACTCTTGGGGCGCCGGGGGCAGTTGTGGCGTTCCGTCGAACCGGGCGAATCCAAGATTCCCTGTGTCGAATCGCAGCGCTTCGACGCTCCGCGTGCGAGGCTGTCGCGTGAGGCATATGACCTAGGGGGGTCGGGCGGATGTGCCGTGATCCAGAGGAGGGCCCCGGTGCCGTATGGCACCGGGGCCTGTCCTCCCCTGTGTTGACCCGGAGCCCCGAGCTCCCAGGGTCATTCCCCTCGGACCGTTTTCCCCGAGCGGCCCGCCTCCCGTTGAAGATCTCCCCTCGTCAGCGGCGATCATTCCTCGTGGGTGGTCACTCGAACGAGGGGTGTTGGCAGCGGAGAGTGCAATTCTCGAATACGCATTCGATACTCTGCCAGTGACGCTTCGCGCGGCCCGTGCGTTACAAGAAGGGGTAGGAAAAGGCGCGCGGCGCGTGTGACGGCGGCGAAGGCAGGACAGGGAAAGCGGCACGACGGCACGGCAGCGACGGCATACAGGACGCGCTACGGGACAGTCGGCTCGAGCAGGAGCGACGGTCCGAGCGGAGCGAGGGGGGTGCCAGAACAATGGCGCGACGCATCGACGTGACCGGGGCGGGCGGCGTACGCCTGGCCGCCTGGGAGTTCGGCGATCCTCCCAAGAGTGATCCGGCGCAGCTCCTACCGGGGCAGGCGGAACCGGTCGACGAGACCTCGGCCCAGGCGGCCGGGCGGGAGCCCGGTGTCCTGTTACTGCACGGCCTGATGGGCCGTGCCTCGCACTGGGCGTCCACCGCCCGCTGGCTCTCCGAGCGCCACCGAGCGGTCGCGCTGGACCAGCGGGGCCACGGCCAGTCCGCGAAGCCCCCGCGGGCCGCCTTCACGCGTGAGGCCTACGTCGACGACGCCGAGGCCGCCCTGGAGCAGCTCGGCCTCGCCCCGGCCCTCCTCGTCGGCCACGCCATGGGCGCGCTGACCGCCTGGCAGCTCGCCGCCAAACGCCCCGACCTGGTGCACGGTCTGATCATCTGCGACATGCGGGCCTCCGCGCTCGGCGCGGCCTCGCAGCGTGAGTGGGCCGACTGGTTCAAGTCCTGGCCGGCCCCCTTCGCCACCCTCGCCGACGTGCGGAAGTGGTTCGGCGAGGACGACCCCTGGGTGGAGCGGCCGAATCCCTCCCGGGGCGCGTTCTACGCCGAGGTGATGCAGGAGTCGTCCGACGGCTGGCGCCCCGTCTTCGAGCCCGAGCAGATGCTCAAGTCCCGCGAGACCTGGGTCTACGACGCGCACTGGGAGGAACTCACCCAGGTCCAGTGCCCGGCCCTCGTCGTCCGCGGCCTCGACGGCGAGCTGGGGCGCGCGGAGGCGCAGGAGATGGTCCGTGTGCTGCCTCGCGGGCAGTACGCGGAGGTCGCCGACGCGGGCCACCTCGTCCACTACGACCAGCCGGAGGCTTGGCGGGCGGCGATCGAGCCGTTCCTCGATGCGGTGCTCACGCGGTAGGGCCGGGCGCCTTATCAGTTGCGTGGTTGCTGCGCGTCGGCGACTGCGGGGTGTCGGGGGCGGGTCGCGCCCACGCGGCGGAGCCGCATATCGGCACAGCCCCGCGCCCCATGTGCGGCGTCGCAGGCGCCCGGCGTCAACGGTGCACCGTCAGCCCTTGCTCACCGCTGCCAAAATCTCCGGCAGGCGCTCCGCCGTGCGCGGCGCTGCCAGCCGTAGGCCCAGCAGCGTGACCGCCGTCCCGTAGGCGGCACCCACCGGTAGCAGGAGCCAGGTGTAGGCGTCGCCGTCCGCCGAGACGTTGAGCCAGATCGTCAGGGCGATCACCGGCGCGCACAGGAGGGCGGCGGAGACCATGCCGCCGAGGATGGCGATCCAGGCGAGTCCGGCCTGGCCGGGGGCCACGTTCTTGTGGCCCTCCTGCGGGATGGAGTACGGGAAGCGGGCCGAGGTCCACGCCCCGGTCGCCAGCATCGCGCCGAGCAGCGCCAGCGACAGGCCCAGCACCTCCGGCAGTTTCGACCAGTCGCCCAGCAGCGCGGTCGTCACCACGACGACGACAGCGGCGTACGGCAGCGTGATCATCAGGAGGGCCAGCGCCCGCGCGCGGAGCTCGGCGTACGCGTCCCGGGTCGACGAGATCGTCATCGCGACCATCCAGAACGCGGAGGTGTCCTGCCCGAACTGGTTGTACATCTGGATGCCGAGCATCCCGGCGGCGAAGCAGGCGAAGTAGAGCGAGCCGGTGCCCTGGAGGGCGTTGAACACCGGCACGATCAGACCGATCGCCAGGGACGTCACCCAGGCCGCCTTGGTCTTGGGGTCGCGCCAGATGTAGCGCAGGCTGCGCTCCATGACCGTGCCGGTCCGCCCGGCGGGCAGCAGCCGGGCGAGACCCGTCGACGTTCCGCGATCGCGCGAGGCCGACTCCGCGGCCTGGAGCGTCGAACCGTCGGGCGCGGTCATCAGCCGCGTCAGACTGCGCGCCCACCCCACCACCAGCAGTACCAACGCGCTGGCGCTCACGCCGAGTTGCGCGGCCGCGACACCGTACGAACCCTCGCTCACCGAGTCGACCATGCCGATCGCGGAGGCGGGCGGCACCCAGCGCAGCACCGTGGCCGCCGGGTCGAGCTCCCCGAGCCCGGACGTACCGAGCCGCTGCGCACCGAAGTTGACGACCTGCGCGCCGACCGCGATGACCAGTCCGCTCAGCACGGCGAGGTCCCGCCCCTTGCGGCTGGTCAGCAGTCGGAGGTTGGCGGCGGCGACGGCCCGCGCGAGGGCCACGCACAGCAGCAGCGCGAGGACGACCCCGACGACGGCCGTCACGAACGCGGCCGCCCCGTGCGCCACGGAGATCGCCGAGCCCACGAGCAGCAGCAGCGTGAACAGCGGCCCGATTCCCACCAGCGAGGCCGTGAGCAGCGCTCGCACCAGTGGCCGGGGCCGCAGCGGCAGCATCACCAGCCGCGTCGGATCCAGCGTCTCGTCCCCGCTGGGGAAGAACAGTGGCATCACCGCCCACCCCAGCCCCAGCACCGCCACGAGCAGCACGACCAGCGAGACGGCGTGCTCGTGCCCGCGCAGCGCGACGAGACCGAGCAACTGCAAGGCGGCGAACAGGAGAACGACGACGGTGGAGACGACGAAGGCGGCCCGCCGTCCCCCGGACTGGCGCAGCCCGTTGCGCAACAGCGACAGCTTCAGCCGTACGACGGTGGAGGTCACGCTCGTCATCGGCCGCCGCCGAGCCAGTCGAGGTCGGTACCGGTGTCGCGGGCACTCGCGCCGACGAGGTCGAGGAACGCGCGCTGGAGGGTGGGGTGGTCACCGCGTACCTCGCCGAGCGTGCCGTGGGCGCGGATACGGCCGGCCGCCATCA
Source organism: Streptomyces sp. NPDC002888 (assembly GCF_042888465.1). Lineage (NCBI taxonomy): Bacteria > Bacillati > Actinomycetota > Actinomycetes > Kitasatosporales > Streptomycetaceae > Streptomyces > Streptomyces sp. NPDC002888. Next base: position 258,955 of record NZ_JBIAPU010000006.1, read on the forward strand.
CGGCGACCCAGTCGCACAGCGACTCGACCAGCTCCATGACGTGCGAGGAGAAGACGACGGTGGCACCGGAGGCGGTGTACCGCTCCAGGACGCCCCGGATGGTCTGCGCGGAGACCGGGTCGACGCCCTCGAAGGGCTCGTCGAGGAAGAGCACTTCGGGGTTGTGGAGGAGAGCGGCCGCGAGCCCGATCTTCTTGCGCATGCCGGTCGAGTAGTCGACGACCAGCTTGTGCTGCGCGCCGGCGAGGTCGAGGACGTCGAGAAGCTGCGTGGCCCGCTTGTCGACCTCGGCACCGGGCAGTCCGCGCAACCGCCCGCTGTATCCGAGCAGTTCCCGCCCCGACAGCCGCTCGAACAGTCTGAGCCCCTCGGGCAGCACCCCGATCCGCGCCTTCACCTCGACCGGGTCCCGCCACACGTCGTGCCCGACGACCTCGACACTTCCCTGATCCGGCCGCAGCAGCCCGGTCACCATCGACAACGTGGTGGTCTTCCCGGCCCCGTTGGGCCCGACAAGCCCGACGAACTTCCCCGCGGGCAGTTCGAGATCGATCCCGGCAACGGCAACCTGCTGCCCGAACCGCTTCCAGAGCCCTTGCACGCGCACGGCGCTACTACCCACCACAGCTCCCTCCGTTGAGAATGAACCCTACGGTGCGAGTCAGCGCCCCAAAGGGGCGCGGGGAACTGCGCGAGCAACCACACACAACCCGCAGACGGCTACCTATCCCGTCCGCACGCATAGGCCAGAGGCGAGATCAACTCCTCCGCGTCCGGCAGCCACCGATTCGCGGGCGTAGGCCGGCAGGCCCACTGCACGGCCCCCCGCGACCCGAACCGCGTAGGCGGCGCCGCCACATAAGCCCCCTCCCCGAGCGCGACGAGATCGAGCGACGAGGGGGTCCAGCCCAGCTTCCGCACCAGGTCCGGCACCTTCACCGACGCCCCCGGCAGCACGAAGAAGTGCATCCGACGATCAGGCGTCAACGTCACAGGGCCCAGCGTCAACTCCATCCGCTCCATCCGCGCCAACGCCAGAAACCCGGCCGTCTCCGGAACGGAGATCGCGTCGAACGTACGCCCCGTGGGCAGCAGGATCGACGCCGTCGGCTGCTTCTGCCACATCCGGCGCGCCACGGTCGCGCTGCCGGTGGCCTGCGTCGCCCAGTCCGCACGCCCCGGATGTGCGCCGGGTGCGGCGCACGCGGTGTCGCCGCAGGAGCAGTGCTGCACCCCTTCGACCGCTTCCAGCCAGGTGCCGGGGAACACGTCCCAGTGGCGCTCCTCGGCATAGCGAACGGCGGTCTCCAGCAGCGATTCCCCGCGCTGTTTCGGAATCTGAGCGGCTTCGGTGCCCGCGATCGTCTCTTCCACGCTGAACTCAACTCCCGCGCCCACCTGGAGTTACGGGCGTAGCGCGCGCAGGGGAGGAGCATTGCATCCCTGTTTGGGGCGCATGGGTGCATGTGTGGGGGCGCGCGGGAGGATCCGCGGCGGGAGGGGGTAGGCAGGGTGGGGGGTCGGCTTCTGCCTTACCCCGGCAATCCTCGCATGCCTCGCATTTTCGTCCTGTTTGCGGGGCATTGATCTTTGCGGCCGGATCTTTGCGTTTCTGTTCGCCGGAGGCGACGTCCGGTCGGGGAAGACACGCCAACTCGGTGCTCGGGCAGGCACCGCAGCCACAGGGGGTACGCCAATGGCCGCAAGGCCACTTGTCGCGCGGCAGCCGAACGAACGGCTGCAGGCGCTCATCCAGGAGGCGGGGTGCTCGAACGCCGGGCTGGCCCGCCGGGTCAACATGTGCGGCGCGGAGCACGGCCTCGACCTGCGTTACGACAAGACGTCGGTGGCGCGCTGGCTGCGCGGACAGCAGCCGCGCGGACGGGCCCCGGCGATCATCGCCGAGGCGCTGGGCCGCAAGCTGGGCCGTACGGTCACGATCGACGAGATCGGCATGGCCAACGGCAAGAACCTCGCGTCGGGTGTCGGTCTCCAGTTCTCGCCGACGGTACTGGGGGCCATCGAGCAGGTGTGTGAGCTGTGGCGGAGCGACGTGGGCCGCCGCGACTTCCTCTCCGGCTCGTCCGTCGCCGCGTCCGCGCTGGTCGAGCCCAGCCGGGACTGGCTGATCTCCGCGCCCGACGCCCAGGTGGCGCGTGCGGCCGGGCCGCGCGTGGGCCAGTCCGACGTGGCGGCGGTCCGGGCGATGACCCAGGCACTGGTCGACCTGGACCACCAGTACGGCAGCGGGCACGTACGCCCGGTCGTCGTGCACTACCTGAACAGCGTCGTCTCCGGGCTGCTGGCCGGCTCGTACCGGGAGGCGGTGGGGCGTGATCTCTTCGCCGCGGTCGCGCGGTTGACGGAGCTCGCCGGGTACATGGCGGTCGACACCGGGCAACCGGGCCTGGCCCAGCGGTACTACATCCAGGCGCTGCGGCTCGCGCAGGCGGCGGGCGACCGCGGATACGGCGGGTACGTCCTCGCCGCGTCCATGAGCCATCTCGCCGCGCAGCTCGGGAACCCGCGGGAGATCTCCCAGTTGGCGCGGGCGGCGCAGGAAGGGGCGCGCGGGCGTGTGTCCCCGCGCGCCGAGGCCATGTTCTTCGCGGCGGAGGCACGCGGGCACGCCCTGTTGGGCGACGCGAGGGCGGCCCACGCGGCGTCCGGGCGTGCGGTCACCGCGCTGGAGGCGGCCGAACCGGACTCCGGGGACGACCCGGCGTGGATCGCGCACTTCGACGAGGCGTACCTGGCCGACGAGTTGGCGCACTGCCACCGTGACCTGGGGCAGGCCGAGGCGGCGGCCCGATGCGCCGAGCAGTCCCTGGCCGGGCACCCAGCGTCCCGCGCGCGCAGGCGGGCCATCGGCTACGTCCTGCTCGCCACCGCCCAGGTCCAGCAGCGCGAGGTGGAACTGGCCTGCCACACCGGCCTGAAGGCCGTGGAACTGCTGGAGAAGCTCCGCTCCAACCGGGGCGCCGAGTACCTGGAGGACTTCCAGCAGCGGCTCGATCCGTACCGGGACGAGTCGGTGGTAAGGGAGTTCGGTGCGCGGCTGGAGATCCAGGTCGCCGCGTGAAACGCGGGGCGGCCGGCACGTGAACGAGCGGAGAACGCGACTCCGGTGGTGAAGGGAGGGCTTGTTCGGCGGACGGGGAGCGGGATCCGCTACCGCGGTCAGGTGATCTGTTACGACGGTCACAGGGATCCAGGTCACGGCCTGAGCTGCGTAGCACCTGGCTCTGCGGACCCGGTAGCGTGAGCCGACGATCCCGAAGGTCCCCCATTCGTAGGAGTCCCGGTGACGCAGAGTGGACAGGGCGAGGAGCCCTCGGCGCGGCCCGCGCGCGAAGGCATCGTGCTGCCCTCCGACGGAGGCGAGCCCCTGCTGCCGGGCATGACGGGCGGACCGGGCGACCGGCAGCCGGGCCCCCAGCCGGGGCAGGCGACCGGTCAGCACTACGGCGGGCAGTACGGCGGCCAGCACGGCCGGCAGGACCCCGCCGCGGCGCCGCCCGGCGGCCAGTCCTGGGACCGCCCGTGGGGCCCCGACCAGCACCAGACGCCCGCCCCGCCCCCGGAGCAGGGCTGGCCGACCCCGCCGGACCAGCAGTGGAGCACACCCGAGCCGCCGGCGTGGGGTGCGTCCCAGCAGTCGGGCGCGCTGCCCCCGGAGGGCACGTCGCAGGGCTACGGCACCGGCGCGCAGCCGCAGGGGTACGGCGCCGAGGCGCAGTCCCAGGGGTACGGCGCAGGCGCACCACAGGGTTATGGCGCAGGCGCACAGCCTCCCGCCTACGGCAGCGGTGGCACGCCCGCCGAGTCCTCCGCGTACGGCAGCGGCGGCACGCCCCCGCAGGCGCCCGCGTACGGAGCCGAAGGCACCCCCCATGCGCTGGTGCCGTACTCCGCGCAGGGGCCCGGCGCGCACGGCACCCCGGGGGCCGCGCTGCCCCCGGCCGACGACGGCGCGACCCAGTACATACCGCCGGTCCCGGCCGGTCCCGGGGGCGAGGCCACCCGGTACATACCCCCGGTCCCGGTTGCCCCGGCGGACGAGGGCGCCACCCAGTACATCCCGCCGGTCCCCGCCGCGGCGGCGGACGAGGGCGCGACGCAGTACATCCCGCCGGTCGGGCCCGGGGCGCTGCCGCCCGAGACGCCGGCCGAGTCCACGCACTTCCTGGGACGCGCGCCGCAGGGCGGGCCGGGGCCGATGCCGGAGCACGGTGCGGCGTCGCAGGGGAGACCCGGGCCGGGTGCGGGGCCCCTGCCGCCCGCCACGGGATCCGACGCCGAGGCCACCCAGTACATCCCGCCGGTGCCGGGCGGGCCCGCTGGGGCGCCGTACGGAAACCAGCGCACGCCCTCCGAGTTCGACAACCTCTTCCGCAGCGACCAGGGCGGCGGGGGCCAGGCCGGGTCCACCCAGCAGCTGCCGCGGATCCAGCAGCCCGAGGGCGGCTACGACGGATACGCGCCCGCGGCCTCCTACGCCCCGCCGGCCGGTCCGGGCGGGCGGCGCGGGACGCGGGACGACGACGGCGACGGCGGCCGGGGCGGGCGTACCGGCTCGCGTGTGCCGCTGATCGCCGCGATCGGCGTCGGTATCGCGGTCGTCGGCATCGGCGCGGGTGCGCTGCTGGCCGGCGGGGACGGCGGTGATGACAAGGGTGCCAACAAGACCGTCGCCGCCTCGGCGCCCGCGACGGACGCCTCCGGTTCCGCGTCCGCCGATCCGGCCCTGCAGCAGGCGACAGCGCTGGACGCGCTGCTGGCCGACAGCGGCAGCAGCCGTACCAGCGTGATCAACGCGGTGGCCGACGTGCGGGCCTGCAACAATCTCGACCAGGCGGCCACGGACCTGCGGGACGCGGCCAAGCAGCGAGGCGACCTGGTGACCAAGCTGGCCGGGCTGTCCGTCGACAAGCTGCCCGACCACACGGAGCTGACGGCCGCCCTCACCAAGGCGTGGCAGGCGTCAGCGGCGGCCGACAACCACTACGCGGCCTGGGCCGACCAGGTCGCCGGCAACAAGAAGCTCTGCAAGAAGAACCAGGCCCGCTCCACGGGCCAGACCCAGGCCGGCAACCGCGAGAGCGGCACCGCCAGCACACAGAAGAAGACCGCGGCCCAGCTGTGGAACGCGATCGCGAAGACGTACGGCCTGACCCAGCGCCAGCCGGTCCAGCTCTGAGGCCGGACACCAGGACGGCGGGCCTGTGGACCTCGGGTCTCAGCCGAGGTCCGCGTCCAGCAGGGTCTTCGTCACGTCGACGAAGCCCTTCTCGGCGGCCCTCAGCCGGCCCTGCCGGACGATCTGGAGGGTCACGGAGGTGTTGACCAGGCGCGGGAAGCCGACGGAGGCGAGCCGGTCCGAGAAGCGCCAGCGCAGGGGCGGCGTGAGCCCGCCCGTGGTCACCTTCAGCCCGTCGTTCAGTGCCTTGCGCACGGTGGCGGCGCTCACTTCGCCGCCGTCGAGCGACTCCACGGCCTGCCGGAACGCGGTGTACGCGATCCAGGTGGTCTGCACCCCGGCGTCCGCGGGGTCGATGCGGTTGTCCGAGAAGGCCTGCTCCTTGATGACCTGCTTCATCTCGTCCCACCGCTCGTCGGTGGCCACCGGGTACCAGCCGCTGATGTACGCGTCCTCGTAGGGCCCCGACGCGCCGCCGGAAGCGTCGATGACCGTCTGGTCGACGCTGCCGAGCACGGTCGCGGTGCGCACGGAGGGGTAGTCGCCGCGGGTGCGCCGGAAGGAGTCCATGAAGGTGTCGTTGCGGTCCCCGAGGGCGGGCACCACGCACCCCTCCTTCGCCGGGTTGCGGCCGGCGTGCTCCAGCGAGCGCTGGGCCTGCACGTCGTACTCCGTGGCGTCGTCCTTGGCCAGCTGGTCGCTCGCGGCCTCGTGCCGGCCCGCCCGCAGCCCGGAGTTCAGCAGGGTCGGCAGCTGGTCGCCCGCGATGGAGTCGGGGCGCACGAGTGAGACGGGCCCGCAGCGGCTCGCCAGCTCCTTGCCGAGGCCGGCCAGGAGCGCGGGCTGGCCGCCGTTGACCGGGTAGGACAGCGGGCTGGTGAACTCGCTGTTGGTGACGCCGTAGCCGCCGATGTACGGGATGCCGCCGCCCTCCAGCGCAGGGAAGAAGGAGTCGGCGTACTGGCTGTAGGAGCCGACGACGGCGACCACGTTCTCCTTGACGGCGCGCCGGGCGCACTTCGCGGCCTGGATGCTGTCGTTGTCGTCGTTGCAGGTCAGGACCTTGAGCTTGCGGCCATTGATGCCGCCGTGGGCGTTGACCCAGCGGGCGTAGGCGCCCGCGAAGGCGGGCATGCCGGGCTTGTTGGTCGCCTTGGTCTGTTCCGGTGCCCAGGTCATGACGGTGATCGGGCCGTCCCCGGCGCCCCCCGTGGTGCCGGGGACGACCCCGCAACCGGCGGCGAGCGACGCACACGCGGCCAACGCGCCCGCCGAGCGAACAGCGGCTCTGACGGGACGGGTGTAGTGGCCGAACCTGGGGAGGAAGGTGCTTCGCGTGCGTCGCGTGCCGGTCATGGAAACGCACGATTCCTGCACACCGCTAACCTGGGAGTGACCTCCAGTCAACGGCTGGTGACGCGGAGGTGAATTGCGGGGGGCGGTGAGCCGTGGGCGAGGGGGAACGTACGATCGATGACCGTGCAAGGTTCGGAGAACTCTTCCCGTCGCGGGCGTCGCTCATTCACCATGGGCGGCATGCCCCTCAATGACATGCCCTGGTGGCGCTGGCGCAGCAACGTGCGCTCGGCGCTTCACATGCTCTCCGATCCGGTGTTCCAGCGGGACGTCTGGCTGGCAGGCGTGGACGGGTACGGGGACGTCACCGACGCCGTGTACCGCCTCGTCGAGGACACCTGGCTGGACAACTGGTCCGCCGAGAAGTACGTCGGCACGATCTTCCGTGACTCGCAGGAGGCGGCGCTCGTCGACACCGCCGTGCTGCGGGTGCTGCGGATCATGCACCAGGTCGGCCCGGACGCGCCGGTCTCCGCGTACGTCGACCATCACGCCTGGCCGGAGGCGGTGCGGGCGGCCCGCGACGCGCATGTGCGCATGGCGGCGGCCGACGGGGACGACTCGGACGCGCCGCCGCGCACCCTGGAGGTGCTGCGGATCATGACGCGGTCCGCGTAGCGGACGGGTTCCGGTGGGGTCTGGGGGGTATGGGACCCTGTCCTGCATGAACGAGCAGTCCACCCGAGCCGCGGCCCCGGCCGACCAGTACGTCCTCACGCTCTCCTGCCCCGACAAGCAGGGCATCGTGCACGCCGTGTCGAGCTACCTCTTCATGACCGGCTGCAACATCGAGGACAGCCAGCAGTTCGGCGACCACGACACGGGACTGTTCTTCATGCGCGTCCACTTCTCGGCGGAGTCGCCGGTGACGGTGGACAAGCTGCGCGCCAGCTTCGTGGCGATCGGTGACTCCTTCCACATGGAGTGGCAGATCAACCGGGCCGACGAGAAGATGCGCATCGTGCTGATGGTCAGCAAGTTCGGGCACTGCCTGAACGACCTGCTGTTCCGGGCGCGGATCGGGGCGCTGCCGGTGGAGATCGCCGCGGTGGTGTCCAACCACACGGACTTCGCCGAGCTGGTGGCGTCGTACAACCTTCCCTTCCACCACATCCCGGTGACGAAGGACACGAAGGCGCAGGCCGAGGCGCAGCTGCTGGAGCTGGTGCGGGCGGAGAACGTCGAGCTGGTGGTGCTGGCCCGCTACATGCAGGTGCTGTCCGACGATCTGTGCAAGCAGCTCAGCGGGCGGATCATCAACATCCACCACTCGTTCCTGCCGAGCTTCAAGGGCGCGAAGCCGTATCACCAGGCGCATGCGCGTGGGGTGAAGCTGATCGGGGCGACCGCGCACTATGTGACCGCGGATCTCGATGAGGGGCCGATCATCGAGCAGGAGGTCGAGCGGGTGGGGCACGGCGTCACGCCGGACCAGCTGGTCGCGATCGGGCGGGACGTGGAGTGTCAGGCGCTGGCGCGGGCGGTCAAGTGGCACGCCGAGCGCCGCATTCTGCTGAACGGGCGGCGGACGGTCGTCTTCGCCTGATCAGCGGCTCACATCCGGCTCAGGGACGCCGCTGCGAAGAGCACGTCCCTGATCGCCTCGCGGTCGCCGACCTGGCCTGCCGCCGCCTCCTGGGGTGATACGTGTCCCGCGGCCAGGCGGCAGAACTCGACGCCGTCGAGGGCGACGTGGGCGACCTCGTGTCGGGCGGAGCCCAGCGCGGCCGGCGAGTCGAGGGGGATCAGCCACTCGCCCCCTCCGTTTCCCTCGATCTCCAGGCGGAGGCTGCGGCCGGGTTCGCCGGCCGGGACGAGGTGGCGGTGGGGTGCGGGTGAGGCCAGGCCGGACTGACGGCGCGCCGCGAGGGCGTCGGGCAGCATCCGTACCGCCAGTTCGATCATCGAGTTGAGGTGGCGTGGGGAGGGCGGCGCGTAGGGGTAGTCCACGGCCTCCGCGATGTCCTCGGCGTGCACCCAGCACTCGAACGCCCGGTCCAGCAGGGCGTCACGCAGCCGCAGCTCGAAGTCGCCGTACGACACCGCACGCTCGCCGGAGCCGCCGCCGGTGAACGACACCGTGCGGACGATGTCGTGGCCCTGTTGCCGCCACGGCGTCCGTACGGAGCGGGTGGGCGGGAAGTGCGAGGCGCGCCAGTAGGCCTCGGTGCGGCCGGCGGGCGTGGGGTCCTTGTCGTCCGAGGCGTCGCCGAGGGGGTCCTCGAGGCCGAGCGCGAGGGCGACCAGTCCGTCGACGGCGAGCAGGTGAGCGATGACTCCCGCGACGGTCGTACGACGGCTCGTCGCGTTGTCGCGCTCGAACCAGCGCAGCCGTACGGGGGCGTGCCACTCGGCCTTGCCGAAGTCCTGGAGCAGGGCGTCGAGGCGGGCGGTCTCGGCGTCGTACGAGGTGGCCCAGTCCGGGACCGGGATGCGCGGCGGGCGGCGGTCGAGGCAGCCCGCGAGGACGCGGGTGCGCAGGCCGGGGTCGAGGTCGAGGCTCTCGGGGCGCTGCAACAGGCCCACCGCCTCGCGCAGCCGCCGTGCCTCGTCCGCGCAGGCCCCGCAGTCGCCGAGGTGCTCCTCGACGGCCGCGGTCTCCTCGGCCGAGCAGGCCGCCAGCGCCCATGCCCCGAGCAACGACTTCAACACCCGGTGCCCCAGCACCGGCGCCGGCTCCTCCACTGCCTCCAGCACGGGCAACGGCAGCCCACTGTCCTCGACGGAAGCACGCGGCATCGGTATGCGCGGGGGCTCGGCAGCCCCGCCCGAACCTTCACCCGAATTCCGTGACCCTCCGGATCCCCCGGATCCCCCGGATCCCCCGGATCCCCCGGATCCCCCGGATCCCCCGGATCCCCCGGATCCCCCGGACGCACCGGCCCCGCCCGAGCCATCGGAATTGTCCGGCACGCCCCAGCCGCCCGGCCCCTGTGCGCCGAACCCGCTCGGGTCGCCCGAGTCATCCGCCATGTTCTGCCCCTGTACCGCCGTTCCGGGATCACCCGGGAGTTCGTGGACGGCGTACCTCGCACGCGCCCCGTCCTGCGCGGGTCCCTCGGACCGGTCGGCCCCCCTCACGCCGCACCCCCGTACCCCGGCGGAGCTCCCGGTGTGTCGGTGTCGTGGGCCGTGGAGAGGAGTTGGAGGCCGAGGCGGAGGCGGCGGCGGGCCTCGTCCTCGGTGACGCCCAGGTCGACCGCGGTCTGGCGGTAGTCACGGCGTTGGAAGTAGGCGAGTTCGAGGGCGGCGCGGAGTGGGTTCGGCATGGCGTGGACGATGTAGTCGGCGCGGGCGGCGACCGAGGCGTGGCGGACCTTGTCCTCCAGGTCCTCGGTGGAGCCCTGGCCGCCCTGGGCGAGAGCCGCCGTCTCCGTGGTGCGCAGCCGCTGCACGGCGAGGCGGTGGGTGAGCGCGGCGACCCAGGTGCGCAGGGGGCCCTTCTTCGGATCGTAGGCGTCCGGGTTCTCCCAGACGTGGGTGAAGACCTCACGGGTGATGCCGTCGGCCGCCCGTTCGTCCTCGAGTACGCGGTGGGCGAGGCCGTGCACGAGGGAGGCGAACCGGTCGTACAGCTCACCGAGGGCGGCCGCCTCCCCGCGGGTGAGCCGCTGCTGCATCTTGCGGTCCCAGCGGGACGGCGCGTCCTGCGTCGCCATGCGGCCCCCTCACCCCTGCGCCCGTCCGGCCGTGCCGGTCCGTCCCTGTGCCCAGCCTGCGTCCATCGTCACCTCGAATGTAGTCGGCATGCCCAAGGGCGCACGCCCCTTTATGACAATGTGCGCCCCCCGACCCGTCCCAGGTGGTAGGGGGGATCCGGGGTACGCCGGGCGGACTTCCGGGCGCGTCTACCCGCCATCGCCCCGGTCAAGCCTGATCGAACAGGATCGAATACGACTGAAACCAGCCTCTTTTGTTCAGTTGCCGTTTCCTGCACTGTGTTTCAGGGAACCGCCGCTGGGCAGCCGCGCTGCAAAGGAAGCGTAGGGATGGCTTCCGCTTCCCGTTTTCCGGGATTTTCCAGCGAGTGAAGGGCGTGCTGGTGGCGTTCAAAGTGACCGAAGGTGAGCAGGCCGGATGGGCCGTGCTCAACGTCTCCGGTGAGCTGGACCTGGTGACGTCGCCGGTGCTGCGGCAGCGAGTGCACGACGTGGTGGCCGACGGCCGCCACAGTCTCGTCCTCGACCTCTCCGAGGTGCAGTTCTGCGACTCCAGCGGCGTCGGCGTGCTCATCGCCTCCCGCCGTCTCATCCGCTCCTGCCGGGGCACCCTGCGCCTGATCCTGCCCGCGCAGGGCGCCGTCGACGGCTCCCACGTCAACCGCGTCCTCGGAGCACTCGGCGTGCGACGCCTGTTCGACGTGTACGCCGACGTCGACGGCGCCGTGGAGGAGGAGGCCGGCCCGCTGTCGGCGTGAGCGGACGCCTTGTAACACCGGGCCCCGCGACTGCCACACCGTTGTCGCAGAATTTCCCCGGTCTTGGTACAAGCGCCGGTTTCCCGCTCCCCGACGGCCCACCACGTCGTACGCTCCGTGCCAGATACACCCTCACGTGACGTAAGGCGGCTCGAAAAGACATGGTCAGCAGCGAGTACGAGCGCAGGATCGCCGACCGGTTCGCCACCTTCGACCAGGACGGCAACGGCTATATCGACCGCGAGGACTTCAACGTGGCGGCGAAGGCGCTGCTCGTGGAGTTCGGTACCGCGGCCCGCTCCGACAAGGGGCAGGCGCTGTACGCCGGCGCCGAGGCCTTCTGGCAGGGCATGGCCGGCATAGCGGACCGGGACGGCGACCAGCGCATCACCCGGGACGAGTTCGTGAACGGCGCCCTCAAGCGCCTGCGGGACAACCCCGAGCGGTTCGCCGAGATCGCCCGCCCCTTCCTGCACGCGGCCCTCGACATCGCCGACACCGACGGCGACGGAGCGGCCACGGTCGCCGACACCGCACGCGTGCTCGTCCTCCTGGGAGTGCCGCTGGACACCGCCCGCGCGGCTGTCGCGGCACTCGACGCGGACGGCGACGGCAAGGTCGGCGAGGCCGAGATCGTGCCCGCGTTCGCCCGCTACTTCACCGTCCCCGAGTAGCGTTCGCGCAGTTTGTACTTGAGCACCTTGCGCAAGGTCTCGTTGCGGGGAAGGGCGTCCACCACCTCGAGCTGTTCCGGCAGTTTGTGCACCGACAGCCCTTCCTCGCGCAGGTACGACGTGACCGCCGCCAGGGTCAGCTCCTCGGCCCCCGGTGCCTGCTCCACCACCGCGCACACCCGCTCCCCGCGCTCCGCGTCCGGCAGCCCGATCACGGCCACGTCCCCGACGGCCGGGTGCGCGTGCAGCAGGTCCTCGATCTCCTTCGCCGAGATGTTCTCCCCCTTGCGGATGATCACGTCCTTCAGGCGTCCGGTCAGCACCAGATGCCCGCTGTCGGTGAGGTGCCCGAGGTCGCCGGTGCGCAGGAACCCGTCCTCGTCGAACGCCTCCGCCGTCTGCGCCGGATCCAGATAACCCCGGCAGACGGCCTCCCCGCGCAGCCGCACCTCCCCGTCGACGATCCGTATCTCCATCCCCCGCGGCGGCCGCCCCTCCGTCGTCGCCAGGTTCTCCGCCGTGTCGTCCGGCGCACCCATCGTGATCATCGGCACCTCGGTCATGCCGTACCCGTGGGTGAGCCGCACCTCCATCTCCCGTACGACGGCGTGGTATACCTCCGGCGGCTTGGGCGCCCCGCCCCCGGCGAGCAGCCGGAGGGTCGGAATCACCGGGACGCCCGGTTGTTTCCGTTGCTCGGCGAGGAACATCGAGTAGAACGCCGTCGACCCGCCCGCCATCGTCACGCCGTGCCTGCGGTACCCCTCCAGCGCGTCCGGCAGCGCGAACTGCTCGAACATCACGGCGGGGAAGCCGTACAGCAGCAGCATCACGGTGTAGTCGGGGCCGCCGATGTGGGCGTACGGGAAGGCGATCGAGCCGACGTCGGCGGCCGTCGGGCGCAGTGCGTGGGCGAGGCAGGAGCCGCCCGCGATGAGGGAACGGTCCGTGTGCAGCACGCCCTTGGGGTCGGAGGTCGTGCCCGAGGTCCAGTAGATCCAGCGGACGGCGGTGCCGTCGGCGGGTGGGGCGGGGAGCGTGGCCGGGTCGCCCTCGGGGAGGTCGTCGTACGCCTCGAAGGCGCCCTTCGCGCCCAGTCGGCGGGCCATCTCGGTGTGGTCGAAGTCCCGCCACGCGCCCGGCACCGCGAAGAACTCCGCCTTCGACTCCCGCAGCGCGAAGCCGACCTCCCGGTCCCGGTAGAAGGGGATGACCGGGGTCTGTACGGCGCCCAGGCGGGCCAGGGCGAAGGACAGCACGGCCGTTTCGAGGCGGGTGGGGAGCTGCCAGGCGACGACCGTGCCGGGGCGCACGCCCCTGTCGTACAGCCCGGCCGCGACCCGCTCCGCCCGCTCGCGCAGCTCGCCGAAGGTCAGTGACCGGTCGTCCTGGAGGAATACGGGCCGGTCAGGGGTGAGCTCGGCGCGGCGGTCGGTCAGCTCCCACAGTGTGCGGGAGGAACTCAGGGAGTGCGGGGTCTCGTTCACGTTTCCCCCTGCTTGGCTGACGGGTCATCAGGTGCGATGCTATCTGACGCCCCATCAGATATGTACCGTCCGGCGGAGGGGACCCATGGCCGAACTGCCCCGCATCATCAGCGTCGACGACCACGTCATCGAGCCCGCGCACCTCTTCGAGACCTGGCTGCCGCGGAAGTACCGCGACCGCGGCCCGAAGCCCCTCACCGCCGGCATCGGTGAGCTCGCCTACGTCGGCGGCAAGTACCGGATCACGATGGATCCGGACGGCCCGCCCACCGACTGGTGGATCTACGAGGACCTCCAGTTCCCCTACAAGCGCAACATCGCGGCCGTCGGCTTCGACCGCGACGAGATGACCCTGGAGGGCATCACGCGCGCGCAGATGCGGCGCGGCTGCTGGGACCCCGCCGAGCGGCTGAAGGACATGGACCTCAACCACGTCGAGGCCAGCCTCTGCTTCCCGACCTTCCCCCGCTTCTGCGGGCAGACCTTCGCCGAGGCGCACGACAAGGAGGTCGCGCTGGCCTGCGTGCGGGCCTACAACGACTGGATGGTGGAGGAGTGGTGCGGTGACAGCGGCGGGCGCCTCATCCCGCTGTGCCTGATCCCGCTGTGGGACATCGGGCTCGCGGTCGCGGAGATCCGGCGCAACGCGGCCCGCGGGGTGCGCGCGGTGACCTTCTCCGAGATCCCCACCCACCTCGGCCTGCCGTCCATCCACTGCGGCCACTGGGACCCGTTCTTCGCGGCCTGCCAGGAGACCGGGACGGTCGTCAACATGCACATCGGCAGCAGCTCGCAGATGCCCGCCGCCTCCCCGGACGCCCCGCCCGCCGTCCAGGCCTCGCTCAGCTTCAACAACGCGATGGCCTCGATGATGGACTTCCTCTTCAGCGGGGTCCTGGTGAAGTTCCCGCAGCTCAAACTCGCCTACTCCGAAGGCCAGATGGGCTGGATCCCGTACGCCCTGGAGCGCGCCGACGACGTCTGGGAGGAGCACCGGGCCTGGGGCGGGGTGCGCGACACGATCCCCGAGCCGCCGTCGACGTACTACTACCGGCAGATCTTCTGCTGCTTCTTCCGCGACAAGCACGGGATCGCCTCGCTGGACGTGGTCGGCCGCGACAACGCCACCTTCGAGACCGACTACCCGCACGTCGACTCGACCTTCCCGCACACCAAGGAGGTCGCCCTCGACCATGTGAAGGGCCTCGACGACGAGACGGTCCACAAGCTGATGCGGGGCAACGCGATCCGCATGCTGGACCTGGACCTCGACACGTAATGGATCTGTCGTACACGCCCGAGGAGGAGGAGTTCCGGGCCCGGCTGCGGGAGTGGCTCGGCAAGGTGCTGCCCGCCCTGCCGCCCAAGCCGTCCCCCGACGACTGGCCGGGGCGCCGTGCCTACGACCTCGGCTGGCAGCGGATGCTGTACGACGCCGGGTACGCCGACGTCCACTGGGACGGATCACCGAGCGTTCGCCTGATCTTCCTGGAGGAGACCGAGAAGGCGGGCGCGCCCTACGTGGGCGCCAACTTCGTCGGGCTGCTGCACGCGGGGCCCACCATCGCGGCCGAGGGGACACCCGAGCAGCGGGCACGGTGGCTGCCGCCCGTCCTGCGCGGCGAGGAGGTCTGGTGCCAGGGCTTCAGCGAACCGGACGCGGGCTCCGATCTCGCGGCGCTGCGCACGCGCGCGTGGCGCGACGGCGACCACTACGTGGTGCGTGGCTCCAAGATCTGGACCTCCCACGCGGAGGTCGCCGACTGGTGCGAGCTGCTGGTGCGCACGGACCCCGAGGCGCCGAAGCACCGGGGTATCACCTGGCTGGCCATGCCCATGGACGCGCCGGGCGTCACCGTACGGCCGCTGCGCACCCTCGCCGGGTCGGCCGAGTTCGCGGAGGTGTTCCTCGACGAGGTGCGGGTGCCGGTCGCCAACCGGGTGGGCGCGGAGAACGACGGCTGGCGGGTGACGATGGTGACGCTGTCCTTCGAACGCGGCACCGCGTTCGTCGGCGAGGTGGTCGCCTGCCGACGTGTCCTCGGTGAACTCGCCCGGGAGGCACGCGGGAACGGCCGCTGGGACGATCCCGTGCTCCGACGGCGCCTTGGCAGGCTCAACGCCGAGTTCCGCGCGCTGTGGCGGCTGACCCAGTGGAACGTGAGCGAGGCGGAGGCGTCGGGCGGGGTACCCGGCGTAGGGGGTTCGGTTTTCAAACTGAGGTACTCGCACGCGCGTCAGGAGCTGTACGACGCCGCCGCGGACGTCCTGGGCGACGGGGCGCTCGACCTCGACCGGCCCTGGGTGCTCGACCGTCTCTCCTCGCTGTCGTACACCATCGCGGCCGGCACCTCGCAGATCCAGCACAACATCGTGGCCGAACGGGTCCTGGGCCTGCCGAAGGGGCGCTGACGTGCGTTTTCAACTGACCGAGGACCAGCGGGCCTTGCGAGGGGGGATGCGGGAGCTGCTGGCCCGCCACTTCGACGCCGAGGCCCTGCGCGCGGCCGTGGAGCGTCCGGGACTCGACCGCGCGCTGTGGCGCGAGTTGGGGGCGGCCGGGTTCTTCGCGCTGCGGCTGCCCGAGGCGGACGGCGGGGTCGGGGCCGGGCTGCCCGAGGCGGTGTTGGTGTTCGAGGAGGCGGGCCGGGCGCTGCTGCCGGGCCCGTTGGTGGCCACCCACGTCGCGGCGGGCAGGGTGCCGGGGGCGGCGACCGGGGAGGCGGTCGTGGCGGCCGTCGACGGCGGGCTGGTGGAGTGGCTGGCGGAGGCGGACGTCACGGTGTGCGGGGACGAGGGGGATGCCTGGGACGCCTCCGGTGCCGTACCGCTGCGGTCGGTGGACCCGTTGACGCCACTGCACCGGGTCGCGGGGGCTGGGAGGACCGCCGCCGATCCCGTCACCGATCCCGTCGCCGTCCTCCTCACCGCCGCCGAACAACTCGGCACGGCCACGCGCGTGTGCGAGTTGGCCGTGCAACACGCGCGGACGCGTGAGCAGTTCGGGCGGCCGATCGGGGCCTTTCAGGCGGTCGCGCACCTGTGCGCACAACTCCTCGTGCGGGCCGAGACGGCCCGTGCGGCGGTGTACGCGGCCGCCGTCACCGCCGACCCGGCCGACATCGCCGCCGCCCGGCTGCTCGCCGACGAGGCTGCCCTGCGCGGCACCCGCGACTGCCTCCAGGTGCACGGCGGCATGGGCTTCACCTGGGAGTCGGAGGTGCATCTGCATATGAAGCGGGCATGGGTACGGACAAGACGTGCGGGAACATCTACGGAGAGTGAGGAGCTGCTCGCCGCCGACTTGTTGGCGGGAGTGGACTGACGGGCCGCTGAGCTGCGACATCGCGCGTATGGCCCGTCGCGACCCGCCCGGATGTAACGGATTGTGGCAAAAGGGGACTACGGAGCGTTGATATCGGCTTGTGTCCTCGGCGCGCCTCGTCACGGCCCGGAGTCGGCGTACCCCTCGGGTACCTTGTGTGGGATGCGAGTGGTGCCGAGCGCGAGTCCTGCAGGTGCGGCCCTTGGGCCTGCCTGTTCGACTCCCCGCGGCGAGCGTCGCACAGTATGCCGCACGGGTACTCCTTCGCGCTGGAATATGCCCGAAGCGCTTGTTGAGGTGACTGTACGTCAATCAAGCTGTCCCGTAAGGGATTCACGTTCCGTGACTCCGGCCGTGACTCCGGTACTGGCCGTTGTTCTGGTCATGCAAAAAATGGTTACGATCGTGGCCCTCGTCGTAGCCCTCGTCATGGCGCTCGTCGTGGCGCTCGCGTGCCGCGAGGTCATGTGTCCGCCGGTTCGGATGGTGTGAGCGGTGCAGGTGCTTCAAGTGCAGCTGGAGATCCGGCCCGACCCCGCGGAGGTGGGGCGCGCCCGGAGATGGGCCCGGTCGCGGCTCGCCGGGTCCGGGATAGAAGCCGACGAGCCGCTCGCCGAAACCCTCGTCCTGCTGGTCTCGGAGCTGGTCACCAACGCCGTGGTGCACACCGGCAGTCCGGCCGTGCTCCTGCTCTCGTTGCCGGGTTCCGACGTGGCCGACGAGTCGGCCACCGTGCGCCTGGAGGTGGCCGACAGCAGTGGCCGGGCCCCGGTGCCGCGGTGCGCGGACGACGACGCCACCGGCGGCCGCGGCCTCGCCCTCGTCGACGGTCTCGCCGACCGGTGGGGTTGGGTCCGCGAGGGTGCCGGCAAGCGCATCTGGTGCGAACTCGACCGCTGCGCACAGCCCCGGCAGGCCGCGGCCGGCTGCGGGGTCGCCGGTCTGTCGGCGTATGAGGAACTGGCGTACGAGGCGCTGTTCACGGGGGCTTGACCGCGCGCGGGACTTGATCGGGCGGAGCTGTCGGACCGCACGGGCTTGGCCGCTCCGCCGTTCGGTCGGCGTGACGGGCGCACGGGGTGCGAGGGCGCCGTGGGTGTCGTCGGTTTGGCGCACGGTCGCAGAGAGCGCTGTCGTGGCGTGTCGGGCGGGGCATTCGTGCGCCCGGATGTGCTTCCGTGCGCGCCCGCGACAAACGGGGGCAAAAACAACTGGGGTGTTGACGCCTCGTGTCCGTCTGATCACGCTTGAGGTTCAGCGATTCGCCGCGAGGGGACGACGAGGGCATCGGTGACGGAAGCCCTCGTCGAGTGCGGGTCGTTGGTTCGGCGTCGGCTTCCTCAGGGCCACGGGGGGCCGGTGGGGGTCCCCCCGCTCGAGCGAAGTCGAGAGTGGGGAGGGACGCCGGAGCCGGATGGCGGCGCGCGGTGCCGTGCTCGGGGCGGGCATGGCGCGCCGCCAGCCGGAGTCGGGCCCCGGGGGCAGGCGGCAGGGGGCGGCCCCCGGGGGCCGGGAGTCAGAGGATCGCGACCGGTGCCACGGGAGTGCCGGTCGCGCCGACGAACGGCTCGGGCATCGCCGCCAGCAGGAACGCGTAGCGGTTCTCTTGTCCACAGGCTGTGGACAACTCTTCGAGATTCCAGTTCTGGCCCTGCGGCATCCCCATCTCCACCAGATCGAGCGCGTGGACGGGCAGCCACAGATCGTCGATCTCGGGCGGAAAGATCTCGAACGTCAGCGTGTCGTTGGCGACCGCGGCCACATCGCGCGCGTGGAACCACTCGGGGGTGCGGATCGACAGCCCGGGCGACGGGAAGGCGTACGCCTCCCTGTCCCCGGCGAGGCAGAGCTGCACCTGCCCGGTCCGTACGAGCACGATGTCGCCGGCCCGTACGCGCGTACCGGCGAGTTCCTCGGCGGCGTCCAGGTCCTGAGGGGTGACGGCGTGCCCGCCGGGCAGCCGGTCGACGCCACGGGCGCGGGCGACATCGAGGAGGACCCCGCGCGAGACGATGTGCCGCGCCTTGTCGATGCCGCTGAACTCGGCGCCCCCGTGCGGGGTGATCGTGCCCGCCGGGCGGCCGTTGTAGAGCCGGCCCGAGTGCGAGACATGGGTGAGCGCGTCCCAGTGGGTGCCGGCCTGCAGTCCCATGGTCACGGCGTCGTCGCTGCACGCCACCGTCCCCGGACCGAAGATCTCCTGGTTGATCTGCACCATGGCGTGCAGGGGGTTGACCCGCCCCGGGATCATCCCGGTCTGCACACCGTCCTGCTTCAGGGGCAGCGCGAGGGGCACCCGACGCCCGCTGCGGACGGTCTCCGCGGCCCGGCGCACGACCTCGTCGCTGATCAGGTTGAGGGTGCCGATCTCGTCGTCGGCCCCCCAACGTCCCCAGTTGTTGACGCGCTTGGCGATGTCGTGGAACTCGGCCGGCAGTGACATCCGGTGCCTCCCCGGGGCTTGTCCTGTCCCGTCTGACAGGCCATAAAATCTAACGGTCCGTCAGAAACCGCGGGAAGGGGCCGGACGTGGGGAACTTCTTGGCAGGCAAGGCCGTCGCCGTGACGGGCGCGGGACGGGGGATCGGCCGGGCGGTGGCGCTGGCGGCGGCGGCCGAGGGGGCGCGGGTCGTCGTCAACGACTACGGGGTGTCCGTGGACGGCGCCTCACCCAGCAGCGAGATCGCCGAAGCCGTCGTCAAGGAGATCGAGGCGGCGGGCGGGGAGGCGGTCGCCGTCGCCGACGACGTCTCCACGATGGCGGGCGGGCAGCGGATCGTGGACGTCGCGCTGTCGTCGTACGGGCGGCTCGACGGGGTGGTGTGCGTCGCCGGGATCCTGCGTGAGCGGATGCTGTTCAACATGTCCGAGGAGGAGTGGGATCCGGTCGTCGCCACCCATCTGAAGGGCACCTTCACCGTGTTCCGGGCGGCGTCCGCGGTGATGCGGAAGCAGCGCGCGGGGACGTTGATCGGGTTCACCAGCGGCAACCACCAGGGGTCGGTGTCGCAGGCCAACTACAGCGCGGCGAAGGGCGGGATCATCTCGCTCGTGCGGAGCGCCGCGCTGGGCCTGCACAAGTACGGGGTCACGGCGAACGCGGTCGCTCCGGTCGCGCGTACGCGGATGTCGGCGGGCGTTCCCATGGAGCTGGCGGAGATCGGGGAGCCGGAGGACGTGGCGGCGCTGGTGGTGTACCTGCTGTCCGACCGGGCTCGGGAGGAAGGCATCACCGGGCAGGTGTACACGGTGGCGGGGCCGAAGATCGCGGTGTGGGCGCAGCCGAGGGAACTGCGTTCGGCTTACGCGGAGGGGGGTTCCTGGACGCCGGAGCGGATTGCTGAGGTTCTGCCGGGGGCGGTGGGGGTGGATCCGATGCCGATGCTTGCGCGGTTGGAGGAGATGCGTCGGGCTGCGGGGGAGGGGGCGCGGCCCAACGCCTAGTGGGATGGGGGAAATGGTTGTTCGGCGGCTGCGGGTGCGTTGGGGCTGGTCGCGCCCACGCGGCGGAGCCGCATATCGATACAGCCCCGCGCCCCTAGGTGGGTGCAGTCACCGCTTCTCAAGGAGCTGAACGTGGAATTTGGGTTCACCGCGGAGGATGACGCGTTCCGCGCCGAGGCGCGCGCATGGCTCGAAGCACACGTCGACGGCGTCCGGGACCGCCGGTCCTGGGAACGTACCCTCGGTGCGGCCGGGTGGATCGGGCTCGGGTGGTCCGAGGCCGGGTACGGCAATCGGACCGCCGGCCTCACCCAACAGGTCGCCTGGGCCGAGGAGTACGCCCGGTCGGCGGCGCCGCCGCGCTCCGGGCACATCGGGGAGAACCTGCTCGCGCCCACCCTGCTCGCCCATGGCACCGAGGAGCAGAAGAGGCGCTTCCTGCCTCCGATCGCCGCCGGGGACGAGCTGTGGTGTCAGGGGTACAGCGAGCCCGGGGCGGGCTCGGACCTGGCCGGGGTGCGGACCGCGGCCGTACGGGAGGCGCAGGGGCCGTACTACCGGATCACGGGGCAGAAGATCTGGACCTCGCTCGCCCACGAGGCCGACTGGTGCTTCGTGCTGGCCCGCACCGACCCCGAGTCGTCGCGCCACCGCGGGCTGAGTCTCCTGCTCGTGCCCATGGATCAGCCGGGGCGGATCGAGGTGCGGCCCATTCGGCAGATGACCGGTACCAGCGAGTTCAACGAGGTGTTCTTCGACGGGGCGCAGGCGGGCGTGGAGCACCTTGTCGGGGGTGAGGGGGAGGGCTGGCGGGTCGCGATGAGTCTGCTCGGGTTCGAGCGGGGGGTCTCGACGCTCGCCCAGCAGATCGGGTTCGCCGAGGAGTTGGGGCGGGTGGTGCGGGCGGCCGTGGAGACGGGAGCGGCGGACGATCCCGTCGTACGGAATCAACTGGTGCGGCATTGGGCGGAGTTGCGCACCATGCGGTGGAACGCCCTGCGAACCCTCGGGAGTTCGGGGGACGCGGGTGCGGCGAGTGTGGCGAAGTTGCTGTGGGCCGGGTGGCATCAGCGGCTCGGGGAGCTGGCGGTGCGGGTGCGCGGGGCGGCGGCGGGCGTCGGGCCGGTGGACTGGTCGCCTTCGACGCCGTACGAACTCGACGCGGCGCAGCAGCTGTTCCTGTTCTCCCGGGCCGACACGATCTACGGCGGCTCGGACCAGATCCAGCGCACGATCATCGCCGAGCGTGTGCTCGGCCTGCCCAGGGAGCCCAAGGGGGTCGTCTGATGCGAGGCGTGCTGTTCGACGGGAAGCGGGCGGAGGTCGTCGACGATCTCGTCGTACGCGACCCGGGACCCGGTGAGGTGCTCGTGGCGATCTCCGCGGCCGGGCTGTGCCACAGCGACCTGTCGGTGATCGACGGGACGATTCCGTTCCCGGCGCCGGTGGTGCTGGGGCACGAGGGCGCGGGTGTGGTGGAGGCCGTCGGCGCGGGCGTCACCCACGTGGCACCCGGGGACCACGTCTCGCTGTCCACGCTCGCCAGCTGCGGCACCTGCGCGCAGTGCGGCCGGGGCCGCCCGACGATGTGCCGGAAGGCGATCGGGCGACCGGAGCGGCCCTTCTCGCGCGGCGGGCGGCCGGTGTACCAGTTCGCGGCCAACTCCGCCTTCGCCGAACGCACGGTGGTGAAGGCCGTCCAGGCGGTGCGCGTCCCGAAGGACCTCCCCATGGCGTCCGCCGCGCTCATCGGGTGCGGGGTGCTGACCGGAGTGGGGGCCGTGCTCAACCGCGCGCATGTGGACCGCGGGGACAGCGTGCTGGTGATCGGCACCGGCGGGATCGGCCTCAACGTCATCCAGGGGGCGCGGATCGCGGGGGCGCTGCGCATCGTGGCCGTCGACGCCAATCCGGCGAAGGAGGCGGTGGCGCGGCAGTTCGGCGCGACGGACTTCCTGACGTCGGCGGACGGCGTGCGCGAGCTGCTGCCGACGGGCGCGGACCACGCCTTCGAGTGCGTCGGGCGGGTGGAGCTGATCCGGCAGGCGATCGACCTCCTCGACCGCCGTGGGCAGGCGGTCCTCCTCGGCGTACCCGCCGCGACCGCCGAGGCGTCCTTCCTCGTCTCCTCCCTCTACCTCGACAAGTCCATCCTGGGGTGCCGCTACGGCTCCTCCCGCCCCCAGCGGGACATCGCCCTGTACGCGGAGCTGTACCGGCAGGGCCGGCTGCTGCTGGACGAGCTGGTGACGGCGACGTACCCGGTGGAGGACTTCGAGAAGGCGGCGGCGGACGCGGAGGCGGGGCGGGTGGCGCGGGGGGTGCTCACGTTCTGACGCCGATTTCGTCCGTGCCTGTTCTGAAGGTCCTGCGGTAGGCGGTAGGCGTCACCCCGAGTGCCGCCTGGAGGTGCTGGCGCATCGACTGGGCCGTGCCGAAGCCCGCCTCGCGGGCCACCCGGTCGACGGACAGGTCGCTGGACTCCAGCAGGTGGCGGGCCCGTTCGACGCGCTGCCGGGTGAGCCACTGGCCGGGGCTGACGCCGGACTCCTCACGGAAGCGGCGCGTGAAGGTGCGTACCGACATGGACTCCTGCGCGGCCATGTCCCGCAGCTGGATCGGCTCGTGCAGCCGTCCCAGCGCCCACGCGCGCGCCCCGATCGTGGTGGCCTGCTGCGGGTCCGGGACGGGCCGCTGGATGTACTGGGCCTGCCCGCCGTCGCGGTGCGGCGGTACGACCGTCCGGCGGGCCACCTCGTTGGCGATCGCCGTGCCGTGGTCGCGGCGCACCATGTGCAGGCACAGGTCGATCCCGGCCGCGACGCCCGCCGAGGTGAGGACGTCGCCGTCGTCGATGAAGAGGACGTCCGGGTCGACCTTGACCCGCGGGAAGAGGCGTTGCAGGCGCTCGGCGTCGATCCAGTGCGTGGTGGCCGGGCGGCCGTCGAGGTGTCCGGCGGCGGCGAGGACGTACACGCCGGTGCAGATGGAGGCGAGCCGGGTGCCGGGCCGGATGTGCGCGAGGGCGGCGGCCAGTTCGTCGGTGAGGACGCCCTCCTCGTACACCGGGCCGAGTTCGTACGACGCCGGGACGATGACCGTGTCGGCGGTGGCCAGGGCCTCGGGGCCGTGCGTGACGTGGATGGCGAAGTCGGCGTCGGTCTCGACCGGGCCGGGCGGCCGGATCGAGCAGGTGACGACCTCGTACAGATGCCGCTTCCTGGCGTCCTTGGGGCGGCCGAAGATGCGGTGCGGGATGCCCAGCTCGAAGGGGAGCAGCCCGTCGAGGGCGAGGACGACGACGCGGTGCGGGCGGAACGCGGAGGAGGAACGAGCGGCCATGGCCCGATCCTAGCGAATGGTGTCCTCCGGGCCACTCGTTCGCGCGGACCGCAGGCCGGAAGCTCGATGATGTGACTCAGACGACCGAAGCCCCCGTTGCCGTAGCGGAATCCCGTAAGCGTCCCCGCATCCACCGTGCCTGGTTCGTCGCCGGCGTCACCTTCGTGACGATCATCGGCGCGGCCGCCTTCCGCTCCCTGCCCGGGCTGCTCATCGACCCGCTGAACCAGGAGTTCGGCTGGTCGCGCGGCACGATCGGCGCCGCCGTCTCCGTCAACCTCGCGCTGTACGGCCTGACCGCCCCCTTCGCCGCCGCGCTGATGGACCGCTTCGGCATCCGCCGGGTGGTCGCCGTGGCCCTCACGGTGATCGCGGTCGGCTCCGGCCTGACGGTGTGGATGACGGCGGCCTGGCAGCTGCTGCTGTGCTGGGGCCTGCTGGTGGGCCTGGGCTCGGGCTCGATGGCGCTGGCCTTCGCGGCGACGGTGACCAACCGCTGGTTCACCGAGCGCCGGGGCCTGGTCAGCGGCATCCTCACCGCGGCCTCCGCGTCCGGCCAGCTGATCTTCCTGCCGGTGCTGTCCTGGCTGGTCGAGACCCACGAATGGCGCCCGGCCGCCGTCACCGTGTCCCTCGCCGCCCTCGCGGTCGTCCCCTTCGTCTGGCTGCTGCTGCGCGACCACCCGGCGGACGTGGGCCTGAAGCCGTACGGGGCGAAGGAGTTCGTGCCCAAGCCCGCCCCCGTGCAGGGGGCCGCGCGGCGGACGGTCACCGTCCTGCTCTCGGCGATCCGCACCGGCCCGTTCTGGCTGCTGGCCGGCACCTTCGCGATCTGCGGCGCGTCGACGAACGGCCTGATCCAGACCCACTTCGTGCCCGCCGCCCACGACCACCACATGCCCGTCACGGCGGCGGCCTCCCTGCTCGCGGTCATCGGCGTGTTCGACGTCGTCGGCACGATCGCCTCCGGCTGGTTCACCGACCGCTTCGAACCGCGCCGCCTGCTCGCGGTCTACTACGCGCTGCGCGGCGTCTCGCTCCTCTTCCTCCCGATCCTGCTGGCCCCCTCGGTCCACCCCCCGATGCTCTTCTTCATCGTCTTCTACGGCCTCGACTGGGTCGCCACCGTCCCGCCCACCCTCGCCCTCTGCCGCGAGCACTACGGCGACGACAGCGCCATCGTCTTCGGCTGGGTCCTCGCCTCCCACCAGGTCGGCGCGGCTCTGGTCGCCTTCCTGGGCGGGGTCGCCCGCGACGTCTTCGGCGAGTACGACGTCGTCTGGTACGCGTCGGGCGCGCTGTGCGCGGTGGCGGCGCTGATGGCGCTGGTGATCCGGCGCAGGACGACGAGCCCTGCGCCGACGGCTGCCTGAGAGCTGCGCTGTCGGTCCGCGACAACCATGGGCCACTCATTACCCCCGGGGTAATCGACCGCTCTCCCCACCCCCGGCAGGATCGGACACCTCGACGGGAACGCCCGCCGGGATCGGGCCGCAACCACGAGGAGAGCGCGATGCCAGTCGAGTCCATTGCCACCACGGCGAGTTCTGTCGCCGAAGCCACCCGGGCCGTCGTGCAGGAGTTCCTCGCGGCTCGGCTGGCCGGTGACACCGGGCGGCTCGTCGCGCTCTTCGCCGACGAGGTCGACTGGCTGCTCGCCGAGAACCCCGCCGTCCCGTGGATCCGCCCGCGGTCCACCGCCGCCGACTGCGCCGCCCAAGGCGCGGAGTTGATGGAGCACACAGTGCCCGAGGACGCGCGCGCCAGCGTCGACACCTTCCTCGTCGACGGCACCGACGCCGTCCTGATGGGGCACCTGTCGGGGACCGTACGGGCGACGGGAAAGTCCTTCGAAGGCCCGTTCGCGCTGCGCCTCACCGTCGAGGACGGCCGGATCACCCGGCACCACCTCTACGAGAACGGCCTGTCGATCGCCGAGGCCTGCACCCCCTGCGTGCGGGCGTGAGCTCCAGGCACCGCAGCGCGGAGAACTGCCACATCGCGCCCCAGGGGAGACAGCGCCGCGGCGAAGAGGAGCCCGCCGAGCGGCATCAGATCCAGACTGGCAGCCATGGTCGCCGTACCGAGCACCACCAGCGCGGGACGCCAGACGCTGATGCGGCGCTGCACGGTGAGTTGGATCACCAGCCACAGCAGGCCGACGTAGAACAGCATCGGGCCGACCGTGTACACCGCGGGCAACACACCCGGGTGGCTCTGTATGTCCTCGAAGAGTCGGTCCATCCCGGCCCGGTCGCCCGCCCGGAAGCCGACGACGAGATCGATGACGCCCTGGGTGGTGACCGCCACCACCCCCACCAGCCCGAGTGACGTCGCCACGCGGGCGCTCATCCGTGCCGCGCCGGTCGTCGGCTCCGACAGCCGGAGCAGGCCCAGGAAGATCGCGCCGAAGAGCAACACCCCGCATAACAGGGCGACATGACCGCTGGTCCAGGCGAGCCCCGGACCGTGGTCCGGGTCGGACAGACGGATGGTTCCGTAGGCGAGCATGCACAGGGGTGCGGCGATGAAAGCGGTCCGCGTCAGTGCGGTCCCGTGGGTTCCCCGAGGTCGGTTCGTCATGTATCGATCTTGTCCGCCGGCACCCGTACCCGAGATCAGGTATGGCCCCGAGAAGACCCTCGCTTGCCCCTGACAAGCCCTCAGGGTCGGCCTACGTACGCCTGGTGTGGCCAGGACCGGCCGATCACCACTTTGGGCGACGGCGCTCGCACCGACTGAGAAACGCGTCGGGTGAGCAACCCCTAGACGAACCGCCCCCTGTGGAACAGCAGCGGCGCGCCGTCTCCCTCCGCCGCCCCCAGGGCGTTCACGCGGCCCACGACGATGAGGTGGTCGCCGCCCGTGTGTACCGCGTGGATGGTGCAGTCGATCCAGGCGAGTGTGCCGGCGAGGCGGGGGGAGCCGGAGGCGGGGGCGGGGTCGTACGGGACGCCTGTGAACTTGTCGGCGCCGCTCACCGCGAAGGCGCGGCACAGGTCGCCCTGGTGCGCGCTCAGGACGTTGACGCAGAAGACCCCGGCGCGGGCGATGCGCGGCCACGTCGTTGACGTCCGGCCGACCATGAAGGCGACCAGGGGTGGGTCGAGGGAGAGGGAGGTGAAGGACTGGCAGGCGAAGCCGGCGGGGCCCTCGTCGGCGGTGGTGGCGGGGGCGGTGACGACGGTGACGCCCGTGGCGAAGTTCCCGAGGACGCGACGGAAGTCGCCCTGGTCCAACGGCGCCCGCTCGTCGTCGCGGACGCACCGCAGCTCGGGGCGCGGCAACGCCTCGACCGGGCGCCCCTGGAGGTAACGGACGGCTGCGGCGGCCATCCCTGCGTGTCCCATCATGCCTTCCATTGAAGCTGACGGTGTGTCAGGTAGGAAGGGGTGGGAGGGGGCGCCTTACCGGCCCCTGAAATCCGGCGTACGCCGCGCCACGAAGCTCGCCACGCCCTCCCTCGCGTCCGCCGTCGTCATGTTGATCTCCTGCGCGGCGGCCTCGGCGGCGAAGGCGGTGGCCCGGTCGGTGTCCAGGGAGGCGTTGACGAGGTGCTTGGTCAGCGCGAGGGCGCGGGTCGGGCCGGTGGCGAGGCGTTCGGCCCACGTGCGGGCCGTCTTGTCCAGCTCGCCGTCGGGGACGACCCGGTTGACCAGACCCAGACGTTCGGCTTCGGGCGCGGTGAGCGCGTCGCCGAAGAACATCAGCTCCTTGGCGCGCTGCGGGCCGATCAGGCGGGGGAGGAGGTAGGCACCGCCGGCGTCGGGGACCAGGCCCCGGCGTACGAACACCTCGATGAACCTGGCCGATTCGGCGGCCAGGACCAGGTCGCAGGCGAGCGCGAGGTGCGCGCCCAGGCCGGCCGCCGTGCCGTTCACCGCGGCGATCACCGGCTTCTCGCAGTCGAGGACGGCCGCGATGAGGCGTTGGGCGCCCAGGCGGAGGGTGCGGGCGACGTCTCCGGCGATCCGTTCCCCGGACGCGGACCCGCCCCGCAGATCCGCGCCCGAGCAGAATCCCCGGCCCGTTCCCGTGAGGACCACCGCCCTCACGTCCGGGTCGGCGGAGGCTTCGGCGAGGAGTTCGATCAGGCGGTCGCGCTGGTCGGGCGTGAGGGCGTTCAGGGTCTCGGGGCGGTCGAGGGTGAGGTGGGTGACGTGGTGGTCAGTCCGGTGGCGTATCCACGGCTCGGGCACGGTCATGCTCCGTTCTGGGGGGAAGGGCCAGCCATGCACGGGCGGACCTGCCCTTCATCTCCGCGTCGAGGTCCGCCCCGTGCCGCAGCAGCAGGTCGACGATCTCCGAGTGGGGCTGCGGGCCGCTCGTCGCCGCCAGCACCAAGGGCAGGTACCCGAACCGGTTCTGGGAATCGGGGTGGACTCCGGCGTCGAGCAGCACCTCCACGACGGCGCGGTGTCCCTCGGCCGCCGCCAGGGTCAGCGGCGTCCAGTCGTCGTACTCGCCGATGAGCTGGTCCGGATCCGCCCCGGCCTCGATGAGCGCGCGTATCCCGTCGACGTCGCCCTGCCGCACCGCCGCGAAGAGCGCCTTGGCCGTCGGCTGTCGGGCCTTCCACGCCTCGATCGGCTCGTCCCTCCAGCCCCTTCCGACGCGCGGGCTCCTCCCGACTCGCCCACCCGTCCCGTTCGCATCGTTCGCCTCGTTCGTCTCGTCCATGACGGAATCTTCGCCGGTACGGCGTCCCGCGCACCCCCCTCATCGACGCATCCCTCACCTGCACACCGCCAACGCGTCCAACGCCACCGCCCCGTGTCCCCGGGGCAGCACCATCAGCGGGTTGATGTCGAGCTCGGCGAGCTCGTCACCCAGCTCCAACGCCATCCTCTGCACCCGCAGGACGACCTCCACCAGCGCGTCCAGGTCGGCCGGCGGCCGGCCCCGGACCCCGTCCAGGAGGGCCCGGCCGCGTAGTTCGGTGACCATGTCGCGGGCCTGTTCCTCACCGAAGGGCGGCACGCGTACGGCCGTGTCGCGCAGCACCTCGACGAGGACTCCGCCGAGGCCGACGGTCACGGTCGGGCCGAACAGGTCGTCGTGGGTGACGCCGACTACCATCTCCACGCCCCGCTCGACCATCTGGCACACCAGGACGCCGTCCAGCGCGACGCCCTCGTAGCGGGCGATGTCGGTCAGCTCGCGGTAGGCGTCCCGGACCTGGCTCGCCGAGGTCAGGCCGACCTTCACCAGGCCCAGCTCGGTCTTGTGGGCGATCTGCGCCCCGGACGCCTTCATCACCACCGGGTAGCCGACCAGACCCGCCGCCCGTACGGCCGCCGCGGCGCTGGTCACCAGCTGCTCGCGCGGGACCCGGATGCCGTACGCCCGCAGCAGCTGTTTCGCCGCGTGCTCGCTGAGCTGCTGGCCCGGCCGCATCAGCATCCGTGCCTTGCGGAAGGAGGGGGACGCGGTGCGCGGGGCCTCGTCGAAGGGGGAGCGGTAGTCGCGCACGAAGCGGTGGTGGTCGAGGTGGGCGCGCACGGCGGTGAGGCAGTTGGCGACGGTCCGGAAGGTGGCCACCCGTGAGGAGCCCAGCAGTACTTCGCGGTACGCCGGCTCCGTGCCGACCGGTGACCCCCACACCACGCACACCAGCTTGTCCGTGTGCTCGGCCGCGTCCACCAGGTCCTGCACGAGCCGGTCGCTGAGCGGCGGGAACGGGCCGGTGACGGGGCAGATCAGCACCCCCACCTCCGGATCGGCGAGGATCGCGTCGATGATCTTCCGCCCGCGCCAGTCGCCGACCGGATGCCCGCCGTTGTCGACGGGGTTGGCCACGTTCAGGTAGTCGGGTATCCACTGGTGCAGCTCGGCCTGTCTGGCCTCGGACAGCACCGGCAGCCGCAGGCCCGCCCCGGTCGCGAGGTCGGCGACGTGCGCGCCCGTGCCGCCCGAGATCGAGTAGACGACGA
This sequence comes from Streptomyces sp. NPDC002888, assembly GCF_042888465.1. NCBI lineage: Bacteria > Bacillati > Actinomycetota > Actinomycetes > Kitasatosporales > Streptomycetaceae > Streptomyces > Streptomyces sp. NPDC002888. The sequence continues at coordinate 288,133 of NZ_JBIAPU010000006.1, forward strand.
CCCCGTCCGCGCGCGGCGGCCGGGCCCGGGCCAACAGGGCGGCGGTGTCCTGGAGTTCGTCGAGGCCGTCGACGCGGATCACTCCGTACTGCCGCATCGCCGCGTCCACCACTGCGTCCGCGCCGGTCAGCTTGCCGGTGTGGGAGGCGGCGGTGCGGGAGCCGGTCTCGGTTCGGCCCACCTTGACCGCGACGACCGGCACACCGCGCCGGGCGGCACGGTCGGCGGCGAGGAGGAAGGAGCGGCCGTCCTTGAGCCCCTCGACGTAGGCCGCGATGGCGCCCACCTCGGGCCGCTCGGCGAAGTAGGAGATGAAGTCGGCGGTCTCCAGGTCGGCCTCGTTGCCGGTCGGAGCCCAGTGGGAGAGGCGGACGCCGAGTTCCTGGAGGGCGAAGACGGGGCGGCCCTGGTGCCCTGACTGGGTGATGAGGGCGATGGCGGGGCCGTCCAGGTCGTCCCGGAACCGTTCGAAGGCGTTGAGGTTGGTGTTCGGTCCGAGCAGCCGCAGCCCCGACCGCTGGACGGCGGCGGCCAGCCGGTCCTGCGCGGCCGCGCCCTCCGCACCCGTCTCCGCGAACCCGGAGGCGAAGGCGACCGCGAACCTCACCTTGCCCTCGTCCAGTTGCTCGATCACCGAAAGAGGGTCGGCGACCAGCAGTACGGCGAGGTCGACCTGCTCGGGCAGGTCGGCGACGGAAAGAGAACAGGGGATGCCGAAGACGGCCTCACGGGTCGGATGCACGGGATGCAGACGCGCCCCTACCCGCTCGGCCCAGGAGAGCAGTTGCCTTGTGATACCGGTGTTCGGCCGCCCCTCGGCGTCCGACGCGCCGATCACGGCGACGGACTCGGGACGGAAGAAGCGGTCCAGATCGGGGACTTCGGCGTACAGCGGACGGCCGCTGACGTCGAGGTCGTCCACGTCGGCCGGGCGGCCGTGGACGGCGGGCGCGGGTGGCTCACCGCACGCGATGACCCGGGCCCGGCGGGAGTCGGTGGTGAGGGTGCCGTGGGTTGATCCAAGCATCGGTCCGCCCGCTCTGTGATGACGGCAATAACTGACGCCCTGTCAGGTTACTGAACTGACGGACCGTCAGGAATAAGCGTGCACGCAAAGAACGGGTGGATGAGTCCGGAGTTCGACCCGGTGCTCGGTCCAGGATCCCCGACACCGGACGTCGGGTCAGCCCGGGATTCTGGACACCTTTTCCGCGCCGTTCCTCGCCACCGCCTTCGCGATCTTCTGCGCGTCGAGGGCGAGTTCGCGGAACATGCCGCTGATCGGGTTGGTGAAGCCGGTGAAGTACAGGCCGGGCGCGTTCGGCGGGGTGTGGGCGCCGTGGACGACCGGTCTGCCGCCGGGGCCCAGGACGTCGAGGTGGCCGACGAGGTCTTCGAGGGCGCGGACGTAACCGGTGGCCGCGATGACCGCGTCGGGGGAGACGCGGGTGCCGTCGGCGAGGACCACCTTGCCGTCGTCGAAGCCGTCGACGGCGGCCACGATCTCGACCTTCCCCTTGCGCACCGCGTCGATGAGGCCGACGTCCTGGACGGGGATCGCGCCTTCGTTGACCCGGCTGTAGAGGCCGGTGTCGGGGCGGGGCAGGCCGTGGGCCGACAGATCCGGCACGCTCAGCTTGCCCAGGGGCTTGGCGAGCCGGTCGACGAGGGCGACCGGCAGGCGCCGTACCAGGACGCCCGTGTACTGGGAGGCCCAGCCGGCCGTCGAGCGGCGCAGGAGGTGCGGGGCGGTACGCACGGCGAGGCGGACCCGGGAGGCGCCGCCCTCCACCAGGTCGACGGCGATCTCGGCGCCGGTGTTGCCGATGCCGACGACGAGGACGTCCCGGCCGGCGTAGGGCTGGGCGTTGCGGTAGTCGCGGGCGTGCAGCAGCTCGCCGGAGTACGCGTCGCGGTCCGGCCAGTCCGGGATGCGCGGGGTGTGGTTGTAGCCGGTGGCGATCACGACCGCGGCGCCGGTCAGTTCACGGCCGCCGGTGGCGTGCAGCAGCCAGCCGGTGCCGTCGGGGGAGCGCTCGACGCGCGAGACCTCGACACCGGTGACGATCTCCAGCTCGTGGTACTCGGCGTACTTCTCCAGGTACCGCACCACGTTGTCCCGGGACACCCACCGCCCGAACTTGCGCGGCATCGGCAGCCCGGGCAGGGCGGACAGCCGCCGGGTGGTGTGCAGGTGCAGCCGGTCGTAGTGGCGCCGCCAGGACGCCCCGACACGGTCGGACTTCTCCAGGACGACGGCGCGTATCCCCTGGGCGCGCAGCGCGTACGCCGCCGCGAGGCCGCCGGGGCCGCCGCCGATGACGTAGACGGGATGGTCGGCGCGGTGCGCGCTTTCATCGACGGCGGGGGGAGCGGGCGGGGTGGAGTCGGCCATGAGCGCGAGCGTAATCACGTGCGGTGTTGATGGGTCTCGGTCAAGACCGGAATTGATTGCGGATTGATCACGGCTGTAGGAGGAATGGGTGGGACCGGTGACGTAGAGGGTCGGGTCGTGGGGGTTTCGGGAGCGCGGGCGACGCCGGGCGACAGCGGGTGACACCAGGCGACACCGGGCGGCAACGGGCAGCTTTGGGCGCACCGCGACGCCGGGCCCTGGTGCGCAGGGCCCGGCGTCGCGGGTGGGTGGCGGCCACCGCTTTATGACGGGAAGACGGCGCCGCCACGTTCGGGGGGCGGCGGGGGCGGCGGGGGCTACTCGGCCTTCGCCTTGGTCCTGTGACCCGACACCTTGGCGATCCACTTGATGAAGTCACCCGGGTCGGTGTTCGCGCCGTGGCCCTGGTCCCAGTAGTAGAGGTGGCTGACGTCGTCGCCGAGACCGTGCGCGGCGGCGGCGATGTTCGCGGAGACCGTGTGGGACGTGTCGGAGTCCTTGGTGCCGAGACGGATCCACCAGTGCCTCGTGCGCTGGGGGTTGGCCTTCTCGGCCAGGAAGTACATCGGGTTCATCAGCCGCAGCAGCTCGGGGATGTCGCTGTCGAGCCGCTTGCCCGTGACGCCGGTGGTGTCGTTCTTCAGGCTGTAGGCCGTGAAGTGGCGGTTGGCGGTGGTGCCCTTGCCGAACTCGTTGTTCTCGCCCGTGGACAGGTCGAAGGCGTCGAAGGCCGGCGTGGTCTTCTTGCGGGCGCCGACGTGGGTGAGGAAGCCGGCCCAGGAGAACGTGGCCCGGCCGTTCTTCCAGGTGATGAACGTGTTGGCGGCGAGGTAGGTCGCGCGGTCGGCGTCCGACAGGGCGGCGAGGTACGTGGTGGCCGACGGCTCCAGGTACTGCTTCACCAGGTACGCGTCGTAGTTGCGGGCGGTGAGTGCGCCGAACCCGCCGAAACCCTTGAGCTTCAGGGACGCCTGGTACTCGGCGAACTGCGCCTGCAGCTCCTTCGACACCGTCTGGTCGACGACCTTGCCGGTGTTCAGCGCGTTGGTGCCCCAGTTCCACTCGTAGGCGCCGTCGGCGTGCTCCAGGTCGGTGATCGGGCACCAGGCGCCGGTGGCGAAGATGGCGTCGGAGGCGTCGGCCGCGCCGATCTCCTCGAGGTACCGGTCGTAGAGCGGGCTGTCGCCGGAGGCGCCGAGCAGTGCGGAGACCGCACCACCGGCGCTGGTGCCCGCGGAGATGATCCGGTCGACGTTCCCCGGTATCCGCCCCTTGTTGAACCGCACGTAGCGCACCGCCGCCTTGAGGTCGACGATCACGGCCGGGGCGGTGCCGTAGTACTCGCCGTCGGAGTTCTTGAGGGTACGGCCGCGGGCGCCGGGCTCGACGACGACGTACCCGGCGGCCAGGGCCAGGTACTGGTTGGTGTTCAGGGCACCGCCGTTGGCGTTGGTGTTGCCGTCGGCGCCGGGAGCCGAGGCGCCGGGTGACGGGCTGGCGGCACCGCCCCCGCCCGGCCCGCCCGGCCCGGTGGGCGCTCCGGAGGCGCCCACGCCGGTGGCGTCCGTGACGGACGACGGCATGTAACCGCCCACCGTGTTGGCGAACAGGATCGGCGCGTCGGTCGCGTCGATCGCCTTGCCGTCGATCTCGACGGGAACGCTGACGTTCAGGCTCTGGTACTTCTCGTCCACCGGCTTGGCGACGTAGGTGATCGCCTTCCAGAAGTGGTAGGTCACCAAGTGGTCGGTGCCGTCGGTGTCCGTGACGGTCGTCGTGAGCTTCGTGTAGCCGTCGGGGTCGAAGACCAGCGAGTCCGAGGACGACGAGGACGACGAGGGCGACGTGGACTGCGAGTCGGTCGACGCCTGCGCACTGAAGGCGATGCCCCCGACGGCGGCGACACCGGCGGTCGCGCCGATCCCCATGACGACGGTCCTGCGCTTCACGGCCCTGTGCTTCACGATGCGACTCCCTCGGTTCGTCGGCTTGCGTCAGCGAACGTAGCCGGGTTGCGGACAAAATTGCCAACAATCTAGGGGCATTCACGGGCGATGCACAGCTTCATGGCAGGCGCACAGGCTTCTCTCATGGGAAACCCATGGGCCCCTCTCATTGGGAACCCATGGGCTTCCCGACCCGACCGATCTGACGTACCGTCAGATTCATGGACACGATCTGGCTCAACGGGGCGGAGTGGCTGGCCGTGTTGCGGATCGGGCTCGGGCTGTGGTGGCTGGAGAGCTGGCGGCACAAGGACAAGAAGGGCTGGTTCGAGCGCGGGACCGGCATCGCCTGGGCGGCCGACGTGGCGGCGAAGCACCGCTGGGACGTGGTGCGCTCCGGCTTCCAGGCCGTGGTCGCACCCCGGCCGCGGACGATGGCGTACGTCGTCGTGTACGCGGAACTCGCGCTCGGCGCGGGCCTGGTGCTGGGCTTCCTCACCCCGGTCGCCCTGGCCGGCGGCCTCCTGCTCAACGCGCTCTACTTCACGCTCATGGTCCACGACTGGGCCGAGCAGGGACAGAACGCGATGATGGGGCTGATCTCGGCGGTCGGACTGTTCGGGATGTCATGGCAGACCTGGTCGCTGGACAGCGCGCTGGGGTGGTTCTGATGACCGGTGGCACCACCTCCGGATCGGGGGCCCGCCACGACCTCCCCGAACCCGACGCCTTCACGCGCACCTACTGGGACGCGGCCGCCGAGGGACGGCTGCTGCTGAGGCATTGCGCGGCGTGCGGGCGGGCCCACCACTACCCCCGCGAGTTCTGCCCGCACTGCTGGAGCGAGGACGTGACCTGGCAGCCCGCGACCGGCCGCGCCACCCTCTACACCTGGTCCGTCGTCCACCGCAACGACCTGCCCCCCTTCGGGCAGCGCACCCCATACGTCGCCGCCGTGGTCGGCCTCGCGGAGGGGCCGCGGATGATGACGGAGGTCGTGGAGTGCGGGGCGGGGGAGCTGCGGGCGGGGATGGAGCTGGAGGTGGTGTTCCGGGAGGGTGTGCCGGTGTTCAGACGGGTGGCCTCTCGGGACTTCCCGGAATTGAGCTGAACCCGCCTGCCGCTCGGGCTTGAATGATCCGATGGCACACACGAGCGAGCAGTCCCTCATCGGCCCCTTCCCCGAACTCCACGGTCACGGACTCCGGTTGTGTCACTGGGACGCGGACTCCGAGAGCCAGGCCGAGATCTGGCTGCGCGGACAGTCCGACCCGGAGTTCCGGCGCTGGAACACCCCCATGACACCGATCACGGACCTCGACAGCGCCCGTCTGTCGCTGCGGGGCAAGGCGGAACAGGCGGCGGACGGCACCAGCGCTTCGTTCCGCGTCACGGACGCGGCGAGCGGTACGACGCTGGGGCACGTCGGCGTCAACATGATCGACCCCGCGTTCCGCGTCGCCCGCGTCGGCTACTGGATCCTCCCCGAGGCCCGCGGCCGGGGCGCCGCCACCCGCGCCCTCACCCTCGCCGCCCACTGGGCCCTCACCGACCTCGGCCTGTACCGCCTGGAACTCGGCCACGCCCTGGGCCACGACGCCTCCTGCCACATCGCCGAACGCTGCGGCTTCCCGTACGAGGGCACGCTCCGAGGCGCCATGTACGAGGCCGGCCGCCAGGACGCCTTCCGCGACATACACCTCCACGGCCGCCTGGCGACGGATCCGAAGGTGGAGCTGCCGTGACCGACGCACCTGAATGGCACCTCGTCCCGGACCTCGACGCCTTCCTGGCCCGCGCCACCGACTTCCTGCACTCACGCCCGGCCCTGCACACCGTCCCCCTGACGGTCACCGAGACCCTGCGCAGGAGGGGCCTCGACGCCTACGGGGACGAGCCGCCCGTGTTCGGCGTGCTGCAGGAGGGGAACGGCCCGGTACGCGCGGCCTTCTTCCGTACGCCACCGCACCGGCTGACCATCACACCCCTCACCGCCGAGGAGGCCGACGCCCTCGCCCAGTGGCTCGCCGGACTCGGACAGCCCGTGCCCGGCGTCAACGGGGACCGCGACAGCGCCGCCGCGTTCGCCGCGGCCTGGCAGCGCCACACGGGCGCCACCGCGATCCTCCGCCAGCGACAGCGCCTGTACCGGCTCGGCACCCTCACGGCGCCGCGGCCCCTGCCGGCCGGGCGGGCGAGGATCGCCACGGAGGCGTACCGGGAGCAGCTGGCGCGCTGGTACGGGGAGTTCGGCGACGCCACCGGGCAAGCGATCGTGAAGGACGCGGGCGGCTGGGTCGACGCCCGCCTCGCCCACGACGGTCTCACCCTCTGGGAGACCCCGGACGGCACCCCCGTCTCCATGGCGGGCGTACTTCCCAAAGTAGCCGGCCAGGTTCGCGTGGGCCCCGTCTACACCCCCGCCCACCTGCGTGGTCAGGGCTACGCGGGCGCCGTGACCGCCGAGACCAGCCGGGCCGCCCTGGCGGACGGCGCCGAAGAGGTACTGCTCTTCACCGACCTCGCCAACCCCACCAGCAACGGCCTCTACCAGCGCATCGGTTACCGCCCGGTGCGGGACTTCGCGGTGTACGACTTCGAGGGGGCGTAGAGCGCGGCGCGGGCGGCTCACGACACCACCGGCGCGGCGGCGAGCAGAACGACGACGAGACGGGACACGGCGGACTCCCAGGGGACGGCGGGGCGTTGACGTTCCCGAAGTTCGCGGAATCCGTGTTCGCCGTGGTACGACCGGACGAAGATGAACATCGGTGAACACACCGGGCAGGGGACGCGAGGTAGAAGAAGATGGCCGAGGAGCAGGTCGCGTCCGCCGCGGCGCTCACCGAACTGCGCGAGCGGTTGACTCACGGTCTTGCCCGTGCCCGTCTGACCAAGAAGACCCTCGCCGACGCGGTGGACCTCAGCCGGACGACCGTCCAGGAGGCCTTCCAGGCGGACGGCCGTGTCCCGTCCGCGCAGACGGTCGCGGCACTGGCCCGAGCGCTGCGCCTGCCCGTCGAGGAGATGCTGGACCTGCGCCGGACCGCCACCGGTGAAGCCAGGTCCACGGAGGCGCCGGAGCCGGGCCCGGGCAGGCCGATCGGCCGGTGGAACCCCCACGATCTGGAGGTGCATCCCGCCGGTCCCGCCCTGGTCGCCGAGCTGTCCGGCTACGTGCCCCGGGCCCACGACCGCGTCCTCGCCGAGGCGGTACGGCACGCCGGCGAGGGGCGCAGCCGCATGGTGGTCCTCGTCGGCTCGTCGTCCACGGGCAAGACGCGGGCCTGCTGGGAAGCCGTACAGCCGCTGGCCGTGGACGGGTGGCGGCTGTGGCATCCCTTCGACCCGACGCGGGCCGACGCCGCCCTGGCGGACCTGCAATGTGTGGTGCCCCGTACCGTCGTGTGGCTCAACGAAGCCCAGCACTACCTGGGCGATCCCCGGCTGGGTGAGCAGATCGCGGCCGCCGTGCACGGCCTGGTGACCGATCCCGCGCGCGGGCCGGTCCTGGTCCTGGGAACGCTCTGGCCGGAATACGCCGAGCAGTACACCGACCTGCCCCGGCCGCACGAGCCCGACCCGCACAGCCGGGCACGGGAACTCCTCGCCGGGCGGACCGTCACCGTCGCGGAGTCCTTCGACCAGGAGGCACTGGCAGCGGCCTCGGCCCTCGCGGACGGCGGCGACCCACTGCTGGCCGACGCCCTGACCCGCGCCCGCGCCGACGGGCGGGTGACACAGGATCTCGCCGGCGCTCCCGAGCTCCTACGGCGCTACGAGACCGGCGCACCGGCCGTCAGGGCGCTCATCGAGGCCGCGATGGACGCACGGCGCCTCGGCGTGGGCCTCCACCTTCCGCAGAGCTTCCTGATCGACGCCGTGCCCGACTACCTCGACGACCACGCCTACGACGAACTCAGCGACGACTGGGCGGAAGCGGCGTTCGCGGACCTCGCCCGCCCCGTCCACGGCAAACAGGCACCCCTGCGCCGCACCGCGCCCCGCCGCAGGCACCGGCCTCCCGGCAGCGCCGTGAGTGCCCCGCTTTCGGTGGCGGGGCCCGTGTTCCGACTCGCCGACTACCTCGAACAGCACGGCCGTACCGCACGCCGACACCTGTGCCCGCCGGCCTCCTTCTGGGCCGCTGCTCATACTCACCTGCCCCAGGCCGACGACCTCGTCGCACTCGCCAAGGCAGCCCGCAGGCGGATGCGTGTGCAATGGGCCCATCACCTCTTCCACCGAGCTACCGAGCGCGGTGACACACACGCCTTCATGGAGCTGGCGGGCATGCGGATGGAGGCCGGCGACACGGAGGCGGCCGAAGCCCTGTATCAGCGCGGCGTCGATGCCGGTGACAGGGGTGCCCTGGTGTTCAGGGCTAGGGAGCGGGACAAGCAGGGGGATCGTGAGGGAGCGGAAGCGCTCTACCGAAGGGCCGCCGAGGGCGGTGACGCATTCGCCCTTGTCCAACTGGCAGGCATGCGGACCGAGGCCGGCGACACGGAGGCGGCCGAAGCCCTGTACTGGCGGGCCGTCGACGCCGGTCATGTGACCTCTCTGCTGACCCTGGCGGAACTGCGTGGTGCAGCCGGGGACGCCGAGGGGGCCGAAGCGCTGTACCGCCGGGCCGCCGACTCGGCTGACCCGTTGTTCCTGCTCCAGTTGGCAGAGGCCCGGGCGAAGCTGGCGCAGGCAAACGGACGGGTGGCCAACCGCGACGGCGTCGAAGTCCTTTACCAGCGGGCCGCTGACTCGGGAAACCCGGTCGGACTCGCGTTGCTGGCGAGGCGGCGGGCGCAGGCCGGGGACGAGGCGGGCGCCGAAGCACTGCACCGGCAACTGCTCGACACCGGGGACGCCGAAGCTCTCGTGGAGCTTGCACAGGAGCGGTTGCGCGTCGGGGACGTCGACGGCGCTGAAGCCATGTACCGGCGGGCCACTGAAACCGGCGACACGACCAGCATGATCCTTCTGGCCGTGATGCGGACGGTGGCCGGGGACCGTGAGGGAGCCGAAGCCCAGTACCGGCGAGCCGCCGAAGCCGGCAGCACACACGCCCTCCTGGAGTTGGCCAGGTCGCGGTGGGAGGACGGAGACACCGAGGGGGCTGAAGCCCTGTTCCAGAGGGCCGTGACCGGCGGGGAGATGGCCGTGCACGTGGAGCTCGCGCGGATGCGGGAGAAGAGCGGGGACGTGGAGGGGGCCGAAGCCGCCTACCGGCGGGCCGCTGACGCCGGATACGCGGGCACGGACGAGGCCCGTCGCAGATGGCCGCACGGTCTGGACCCCGACGGCACCCCCACACCCCACTGGAAGTGACCTCACCCTCCAGCGGGGCCAGGATGCCCTGAGGGTGAGGTGGCCCTACGGATGCCTTTCGAAGCCGGCCTGCGCGAGGAGCGGGTTGAGGGAGTCGACGGTCAAGGCGTACGCGGCGTCCGCGGTGGCGGCGGCGTCCTGGTTGATCGCCAGGATGCCCACCACTTCGCCCAGGTCGTTGCAAAGGGGACCACCGCTTCCGGACGGCGGTACCGGCAACCCCGCCCTGACCACGTGAAGGTCCTCTTCGGGGAACGACTCGAACCTGTCGACGACGGCGGAGACCGTCGTGGTCGGCGTGCCGATGTCGGGCCCGGGAGCCCAGACACGGTCACCGATGCGCATCAGCCTCGGGTATCCCAGGCGCAGCGGAGTCCGCGGTACCGGCTGCGTGAGCCGGAGTACGGCGACGTCGCTGCGGGGTGAATCCGGCAGGTGGACACGTTCCACCGTTCGCGTGCCCGCGTCGGTGTCGATGTGAAGTTCGCTCACCGGGAGCTGCCCGTCGGCCTCGGGAGTCAGCCAGTGCCGGTTGGTGACGACGAGGTCGTCCCGGATCAGGAAACCGGTCCCCGAGGCTCCACCGGCTGTTCGCACCCGTACGAGGGCTGGTCGGACACGGTCGATGAAGGTGTCGGGCCTGGACGGATCGACGGGATCGGCGGACAGCCGACCGGCGTTCGCGGTGAGCATGGCGCCGTATCGGTCGCGGTCGCCGACTTCGGCGGCACAGCGCAGCATCCTGCGGATGTCGTCGGGATCGTCCGGGGGCGAGGGAAGGTCGGCGAGTGCTTCGAGGGCTTGGCGGTACTCGCCGCAGGCATAGCCATTCCTGAAGCGCACGAGGGGATCGGGATCGGCCGCCGCGATCTTGATGAGCGCGGCGTTCCAGGGCGCCACCCGGGCCATGAGATGCCGAATCTGGTTCAACTGCCCGCGCAGCCGGCCGACGAGGCGTTCCCCCTCGGTGAGTGCCTCGTCCTCGGCGGGGCGGTCCAGGTGGTTCCGCGCGTCCGCGACCAGGTTGCCGAGTGCCCGTCGAGCCAGGTCCAGGTCGACCTCCATCTGGTCGGCCTGGCTGAACATCTCGACCAGCGCCTGCTGCGTATCGGCGTCGAGCCTGGCCTGCGACGGACGGTGAGCGGCCTTCCGGTGGCGGAACTCCCGCCATGCCGCCTCACTGTCGTCGTGCATGGCTTCGTCGACCAGCGTGTGGATCCGTTCCCGGACGTTCTTCAGCGAGCGGTCCCGCTCCTCACGCTCGCGCTGGACCTTGTAACGCAGCGTCAGATCTTTGATCTGTTCCGGCCTGAGCAGTGTGGTGTCGTAGGCCTGGATCGAGCGGGACTCGCCGGTCGCCCGGTCCCTTCCGGTCACTTCGAGAACGCAGTTGTGATCGATCTTGAAGGTCACTTCGATCTTGGGAACACCCTTGGCGGCCGGTGGCAGACCGGTCAGCCGGAACTGGCCGATCTTCGCTTCCTTGGTGAGCGATCCGTTGAACGCCTCGATGGCCACCTCGCGCTGCATGTCGTGCGTCGTGGTGTAGATCTCCGTTCGCTCGACCGGGATCGGTGTGTTGGGCGCGATGATCTCCGAGAAGCGCTCGCCCGCGACAGCGATGCCGAGCGGCAGTGCGGTGACGTCTTCCAGCCTCAGCTCTTTCAGAGCGCCGGAGCGGTTCGCGCCGATCAGAGCGGCCCCGCGCGCCACCGAGTTGATCGGGTCCGCTGTCGCCGTCCGGTCCAGCGCGAAGGCCTTCTCGACCACATCACGCACCAAGGGCGACAGCATGGGGCGGCCGACGAGAATCAGGCTGTCGGGGGGATACGGCAGGGACGCCCGGAACTCGGCGCACGCATCGCGCAGGGTGTCCAGTGGCGCGGCGAGGATCCCGGCCAGTTCGTCCCGGCTCAGTTCCAGACGCAGGTGATCCACGCCGGCGAAGCCGGGCAGGAGGTACTCGGCGTGCTCCTGTGCCGACAGAGCCACTTTGAGGTGTTCCGCCGCGATCAGCAGTCGCCGACGTTCCGCCTGGCCGAGCGGCAGCGGAACACCCTGTTGTTCCAGCTTGCCCTCCAGCGCTTTGGCGACCGCCGCGTCGAGGTTCTTGCCGCCGAACTCGGTGTTTCCGGCCACGACCCTCACCTTGTGGCGGATGCCGGTGACTTCGACGAGGCTGATGTCGAGGGTGCCGCCGCCGAGGTCGACGACGGCGATCCGGCCCGCCAACCGCCGGTCGTGCGCGACGGCGACGCATGCGGCGGTCGGTTCGTGGATCAGCTGTGCCGCCTTGACCCCGGCGATCTCGCAGGCGGAGCGGGTGGCATGGTGCTGGTTGTTGGTGAAGTAGGCGGGAACGGTGACGACCGCCTCTCCACGATCCAGTCTCAGGTCGTGGTTCTGCTCGGCCCAGGAGAGCCATTCGTCCCAGACCTCGCCCAGCTCGTCGCGCGCCAGCTCGGCGACGCGGTCGCGTACCTGCGCGGCGAGGAAGTCCTCGACGAGGCTGCGGGCATGGCGGATCACCCGGGCCGCCACATCCTCCGGCTGGTAGCCGTGGCCGGGAATTTTGAAGCCCTTCCGGTGGCCCATCCACCGCTTGGCGTCGTCGATGTGCCCCAGGAGCCGACCGCCCAGTGTCTCCTCACCGCTCAGGCCGATCAGCTCGTTCTTCTGCTTGTCCAGGCTCAACGTCGAGGCGAACTGCGGCTCTCCTTTCCACGGGCACAGCACGGGCTTCCCCGTCCTGGTGTCGAAGACCGCGGCGGCGCTGGTGGTGGTGCCCAGGTCGAGGCCCCAGACCCGGGCGAAGCGCACGTCGGTCTCGGCACGCGCCTGGCCCACCCACGCCTCGGCCCGTTCCTCGAACCGATGCCGCTCCACGGCACCGGCCTGAGCCAGCACGCTGTCCACCTCGGACGACCGGTGGGGTGGTACCAGGTCCTCCTCACGGAGCCGGCGCAGCTCGTTGAAGGCTCGTGTGCCTCGTCCGCGGAGCCGGATCGCGGTCGCGCAACGCCCGACCAGCTCGTCGAACTCCCGGGTACGACGCAGGCAGTCGGCCAGGCGGGGGTCCTCGATCGCCTCGTCGCCCAGCCAGTCGACCAGGCAGCGGGTGGCGGCGGCGAAGTCCTCCGCCTGACGGAACAGGTCGACAGCCTGCCCGGGCCGGTCGGTCTGCTGGTAGAGCGAGGCCGCGCCCAGAAGGTCGCCGCCGGCTTCGTACACCTCCGCGAGAGCGTGTCGGCCCTCGGGTGTCTCGTCGCCCTTGAGGACGCGGGCGGCCTCCCCCAGCAGTCCGGCCTGCCGGAACAGGCGCACGGCCCGGTAGAGCTCATCGGCGACTTCGGCGCGTCTCGCCGCTTCGGCGATTTCCCCGGCCGACTCCTCGAACCGGCTCCAGGCACCGTATGCGGTCCGCCGGTCGGCGCCCTCCGCCAGCTCCCGCGTGGTCCTGGTGAAGTGCATCCGGGCCGACCGGAGCAGGTCGTCCCGCAGGACGTCCACGTCCTCCCGGCGACTCACCACGGCCGGTGTGACCGGCACGGCTCGCTGCAGGTGGACGACCAGCTCCTGCACCTGCCGGGCCGCGTCGGCGAACTCCCGCCGCTCCACCAGGAGGTCGATCCCGGGCCGGCACAGCCCGGCCAGGCGAGCGAGCCGGTCCGGTTCGTCCGCCTGGCAGGTGGCGATGGCCTCCAAGAACTGACCGAGGTGCTCATGACACGCACTCACCCGGCCCAGCTGCTTGGCCTCCTGGTACGCGGGCAGCGCGTCGATGTACCGCATCGCCTCGAAGTGCAGGTCCCCGAGGTGCTTCGCCTGCTGGACGACCGCGTCGAACTCCGCCGCACGGCGGGCCAGTTCCAGCCCCGCCTCGGCGTCGGCGATCGCTGACGACGCCAGACAGCACTCCAGCGCCTGCTTCTCACGCGCGGACGTGTCGGCCAGCCGGACCGCTTCCGCGCCCCGCCCGAGGAAGCACCGGACGTCGAACAGCTCCGGCAGACACTGCTTCGGCAGGTGATCGAAGAACGATCGCCACAGTTGGGTGTCGTGCTCCAACCGGGCCCGGGCCACGTATCCGCGCAGCACCACGGCCGCGACTTCGGCACCGAGCACGTGCAGGTCCTGCCAGCGCAACAACTGGGAGGCCAGCGAATCGGCGTCACCGCCGTCGGCGAGCAAGGCCGCCATACGGTCCCGGGACTGGATCTGAAGCGCGTCCAGCCGCACACGGGTCGCGATCTCGAACACGATGGTCAGAACATGACGGTCGTCCCGCAGCGACACATGACCCAGCCATGCTTCGTCATACGGAGTGAACGGGTAACACCTGTCCGGGATGAGGCGGTCGTAGGAGCGGAAGAATCCCGCGGCCGCATCCGGGTCCACCCGAAGAGCAACGCGTAAGGCGTCACGGTAGGAGCGTGCGGCCCGGTCGAGAGCCGTCCCGTCCGGGCCCGTTCCGGAGAACCGCTTCTCCAGTCGCCCCGCGGCCAGTCGCACCCGCCGCTGTCCGCCTCCGGCCAGCCAGTCCCCGAGCAGGTCGCCCAGACCTCGGCGGGGCGCGCCGCGTACGGCGGTGACACCACTGTCCGCACCGGACGGCCGGCCGCCCTGATCGGGGGGCGAATGGATGATCACGTTTCCGTTGATCGGGCCTGCCTGCACCAGATTCCGCATCCTGCCGGAGGCGTCGTTCCGCGTCTGGTTGTCGTCGCCCATGTGCGCCCCCGATTCACACCACACCGATGCCGCAGGCACCACTGGTTCATGAAGTCACCGGAAAGTATCGGTGGTCGGCGTCCGGCTTGTCAGGACTTCGGCCAAAGCCCGCCTTCACACCCTCAGGGCCACAGCAGCTCCTTGGCCCACGCCCCCGTCGGCCGCCGGTATCGGAGCCGCAGGTGTCGGCGGGCGCTGTCCCCCTGGAAGAACTCGACCTCCTCCGGCCGCAGCCGGTACAGCGTCCACGTCCGGGACTCGGCCGCCGGGTCCTGTCGGGCATGCTCCCAGGCCGCCTCCGACGCCCGCGCCAACTCCTCCGCCGAGCCCAGCACCTCACTCTGCCGCCCGGTCAGCGCGGCAGCCAGCGCGCCCGTCGAGCGTGCGTGCAGGTCGGCCTGCGCCTCCTCGGCCGGGGCGACGGAGACCGGCCCGCGCACCCGGACCTGGCGGCCCAGGACGGGCCAGTAGAAGGTGAGGGCCGCGTACGGGTGGGCGGCGAGCTGGCGGCCCTTGCGGCTGGTGGTGTGGGTCGCGAAGGACCAGCCGTCGGTGTCGGCGCCGTGCAGCATGACGATGCGGGCGTCCGGCAGGCCCTCCTCGTCCGCGGTCGCCAGTGTCATCGTGTGCGGCTCGCGCTCACCGGCCGCCACCGCCTCAGCGAACCAGGCCGTGAAGAGGGGCAGGGGTTCGCCGGGCGCCGTCTCAGGGTCGAACACCGGAAGCTCGGTCACCTCCGGGTCCCACACCCGCAGTGACCTCAGCAGCTCATGAAGATCCGTAGCCATGCTCCGAGTATCCGGCGTCCGCCGGGCATCCCTAGGGCCTGTCTGACAATTCCCGTCTGCCTCGCGACGCCATGCACGCCCTCTCGCCGCACCGGGCGCAGACCCAAGTACGTCCAGTACGAGGGTCTACGCCCGGCACGCCGAGAGCACGCACCTGACGCCGCGAGGCCGCCCTCCGGGCGACGACGGGAATCGTCAGACAGGCCCTAGCGCCGGGCGAACTGGACCCGTGTCGCCTGTACGGCGTCCGGGCGCACGGCGAGCCCCTCGACGGTCAGCCGCTCCCCGTAGACGTCGGTGAGCCTGATCGCGTCGCCGCACCCGGCGCCCTGCTCGGAGAGGAAGTAGTTGTACTCGGTGCGGGGCAGCGCGCTCCAGCCACCGTTCGTACGGACCTCCAGGCGGGCCAGCGGATTGCGGTGGCCGATCGCCTGGATGCCGCACCAGTACTGGGTGGACCCCGTCTTGTAGCGGATCGAGATCGTGTCGGACGTGCTCGGGCTCAGCAGGCTCCACGTGATCGGGATCCGGCCGGCAGAGAGGGGCGCCAGCTTGGCGAACGCCTGTTGACTGAGGTCGAGTTGGCCCGCCTCACAAGGCGCCGGGCACTCGTTCGTGATGCGGACGGTGACGGACTTGCCGCCCGCGCGGACGAGGACGTACGCGCCGCACGCCTTGGACGTCTCGTAGTCGGCGGTGTTCATCGCGGCGGTCATGACGTCGGTGGTCGGCCCGTAGGAGCAGGCGCCGTCGCCGTTGCCGACGTCGTAGGAGGTGGCGAGTCCCTTGTAAGTGGCTCCGGGCCGGATCCGGCCGGCCGACGGTGCGGCGGCGGCGACCGGTGTCCTGGGGGTGGGCTCGGCCGACGGCCGCGTGGACGCGGGTGCGGTGGTGGGACTGGCCGAAGGAGTCTTTCCAGCGGCCGGTTTACTGGCCGTCGCGGTCGGGGACGCCGTGGACGGCTTCGGTTCCGGTGACGCCGACGAGGCCGTTGCCGTGGGCGACACGCTCGCCGGGGCGCCGGCCACCGGCGCGACCTTGTCCTGACCGCCGCCGGATCCGCCGTCGGGGCGGAAGGCCACGACCAGGGACACGACGAGCGCGACGGCCGCCACGGCCACCACCGCGATCGCGGGTATGCGGGCCGGGCGCCGGTCGGGGCGGGAACGGCGGTGCGAGGAGGATGCCACGGATGATCCTTACGCGGTTCGGCGGAGCACGTCTTTCGAACTTCAAAACTTCCGATGCGTCAGTGGTCGCCGAAGACCGAAAAGGTTGCCGCGCCGTCGCCGGCCCTTGCCGGGCAGTCAGTCCCGCCCCAGGACCACCGTCCCCGAGGAGCAGAACCATCCCCCGGTGCCGGAGGCGACCCCCAGGCGCGGCAACCCGCCGTCCGCGCGCCGCACCTGCCGGGTCTCCGCCTCTCCCCGCAGCTGCCGTACCGCCTCCACCAGCAGGAACAGCCCTCGCATCCCGGGGTGCTGGGCCGAAAGGCCGCCCCCGTCCGTGTTCACCGGCAGGGCTCCCGACAGGGTCAGCCGCCCCTTCTCCACGAACGCCCCGCCCTCGCCCTTCGCACAGAACCCGAGGTCTTCGAGGGTCACGAGGGTCATGTACGTGAACGCGTCGTAGATCTCGGCGAAGTCCATCTCCTCGGGCCCCACGCCCGCCCGCTCGAACGCCCGCCGCCCGCTCACCGCCGCCGGTGACACCGTGAAGTCGGGCCACTCGGACATGGTCGAGTGCGAGACGTGCTCCCCGGTGCCGAGCACCCATACCGGCGTGCTGCGGCAGTCCCGTATGTACTCCTCGGCCGCCAGCAGCACCGCCGCCCCGCCGTCGGAGCGCAGGCAGCAGTGGAGCTTGGTGAAGGGGTCGGCGATCATCGGGCCGGAGAGGACGTCGTCGACGGTGATCGGGTCGCGGTACATCGCCCCGGGGTTCAGTGCCGCGTTCGCCCGGGCCTGGACGGCCACTTCCGCGAGCTGCTCGATGGTCGTGCCGTACTCGATCATGTGGCGTCGGGCGGCCATCGCGTACTTGGCGATGAGGGTGTGGCCGTAGGGGACCTCGAACTGGAGGGGGCCGCGCGCGCCGAAGGAGAGGTCGCCCGTGCGCCGGCCCGCCCGGATGTCCGCGCGGGCCGTGGAGCCGTAGACCAGCAGCACCGCGTTCGCGTGGCCCGCGGTGATCGCGTCCGCCGCGTGGGCCGCCATGACCTCCCAGGTGGCGCCGCCGACCGAGGTGGAGTCGACCCAGGTGGGGCGCATCCCCAGGTACTCGGCGACCTCGACCGGTGCGAGGACGCCCAGGCCCGCCGAGGCGAAGCCGTCGATCAGCGCACGGTCCAGGCCCGCGTCCGCCAGGGCCCTGCGGGCGGCCTGGGCGTGCAGGGCGTAGGGCGTCGTGTCGTCCACCCGGCCGCAGTCCGACAGGGCCACGCCGACCACGGCCACCTTGCGGTTCCCTGGGGTCACCATGAATCTGACGGTATATCAGATCGGAAACGCGCGACAGCCTTCCCGCCTCCGGCCCCCACCCCTAACATGACGGACCGTCAGATCGGGAGGGAAGGCAGCCATGGACGCCAGCTTCACCGCCGAACAGGACGAGATCCGCCGCACCCTGCGCGAACTGCTCCACAAACGCTGCGGACCCCACGAGCTGCGCGCCGCCCTCGACACCCCCACAGGCCACGACCCCGCCCTCTGGACCGCCCTCGCCGAACAACTCGGCCTGCCCGGACTGGCCCTGCCCGAGAAGTACGGCGGCGTCGGCTGCACGGTCACCGAACTCGCCCTGGCCTGCGAGGAGACGGGCCGCGCACTGACCCCCTCCCCCCTGCTCGCCACGGCTGGACTCGCCGCCCCCCTCCTCCTCGCCCTCGGCACCGACCCCCAGCGCGCCGACCTGCTGCCCCGCCTCGCCGCCGGCACCCTGACCGCCGCCCTCGCGGTGCCCGGCCCCGGCCTCGCCACCGCCCTCGCGCTGACCGGCGGCAACGGCGGCGACTGGGCGGGCGGGGGCCGTGCGGGCGGAGTGCAGGCCCGGCGGGGGCCGGGCGGCGGGTGGCGGCTGTACGGGGAGGCGGACCAGGTCCTCGACGGACACAGCGCCGGGCTCCTCGTGGTCGCCGCCCACACCGGCGGCTTCGCCCGCTCCCGTACCCTCCTCTTCCTCGTCCCGGGGGACGCGGCCGGACTCGTCCGCGTCCGGCAGACCGCGCTGGACGCGACGCGGCCCCGGGCCCGGGTCCAACTCAGGGACGCAACGGCCGAGTTGCTGGGTGAACCGGAGGCGGACATCTTGGCGGCCCTCTCCGCCCTCGGTGACCGGCTCGCCGCCCTCCTGGCCTGCGAGGCCGTCGGGGCCGCCGACCGGGCGTTGGAGCGGACGGTGGAGTACGTCGGGCAGCGCGAGCAGTTCGGGCGGGCGATCGGCTCCTTCCAGGCCGTCAAGCACCGGCTGGCCGACGTGTACGTCCAGGTGCAGGCGGCGCGGTCGGCGGCCTACTACGCCGCCTGGGCGAGCGCGCACACGGAACGGGTGGGCGGCCTCGCCCTCGCCCAGGCGCTTCAGGCGCTGCGCACCGCCGCCGGGGAGGCGATCCAGCTGCACGGCGGCATCGGGTTCACGTGGGAGCACGAGGCCCACCTGTACTTCAAGCGGGCCGCGGGCGACGAGCTGCTCTTCGGGCCGGTCCACCGACTGCGGGCGCACGCCGCCGACACGGCACGACTCTTCGAGCGGACGGAGGTGGCGGTGTGATCGGCGTCCGGGTGGTGCAGAAGGTGTCCTCGACGCGCGGCTTCGCGAAGGTCGCCCCGCACGTCATTCCGGCGCTGGACCGCGCCGTGCACCGGCTCACGCGGGGAAAGGTGCTGCTCAGCGCGCAGCTGCTGCCCGGGGTCGTGCTGACCTCGACCGGTGCGCGCAGCGGGCAGGCGCGTCGAACACCGCTCGCCTGCATGCCGGAGGGCGGTGGGCGCGGCTGGCTCCTCGTCGGCTCCAACTTCGGCCGCGGCGGCCACCCCGCCTGGACCCACAACCTCCTCGCCCATCCCGACGCCGAGATCAGCTGGAAGGGCGAGGACGTCCCGGTCACGGCACTGCTTCTCGAGGGGGAGGAGCGGGCGGCGGCGTGGCAGGCGGTGCTGGCGTTCTGGCCGCCGTACGCGACGTACCAGGAGCGGGTGGAGCGGGAGATCCGGCTGTTCCGGATCAGCCGCCGAGTGCCAGCCGCTGGACCAGCAGAAACGCCCCGATCCCCAGCATCGCCGCCCCCGACGTCCGGGTGACCGCCCGGGCCGCGGCGGGCCGGGCGCCGAGCACCGCGCGGGCCAGGACGCCCACCGCCGCGTACACGGCGGCGCAGCACGCCATGTGCAGCAGCCCCAGGACGGCGGTCTGCGCGGGGATCGGGAGGTGCGCGTCGCGGGTCACGAGGAACTGGGGCAGGACCGAGAGGTAGAGCAGCAGCCCCTTGGGGTTCAGGCCGCTGATGGTGGCCCCGCGCAGGAAGACCCGCCCGCCGCCCGTCACCGCCGTCTCGCCCGCCTCCGGCACCCCCGGCCGGCGCAGCACACTCCACCCCAGCCACACCAGGTAGGCCGCCCCCGCCACCGTCAGCGCGGTCAGCAGCGCAGGCGACCCGGCGACCAGGACCGCGAGCCCCGCCGTCGCGAGGACGGTGTGCAGCGCGTACCCGGAGACCAGCCCGGCCACCGCCGCGCCCACCGAGCGCCCGCGCAGCCCCGCGGCGATCACATACGCCCAGTCCGCGCCCGGCACGCACACCAGCAGCAGGTCGACGGCGAGGAAGGAAATGAGTGTTGCGGAGTCCATGCTGGGGACATTAGGCGCGATCCGGCCGAAGGTGTTCCCGAAATTTGCTCGGAATCAAAGTGAGTGGGGGAGGATCTGCCTCATGGACGACATGGACCGCAAGATTCTTGCCGAGCTTCAGCACGACGGGCGGCTGACCGTGACCGAGCTGGCCGGGCGGGTGCGGCTCAGCGTCTCGCCGTGCCACCGGCGGCTGCGGGAGCTGGAGCGGTCGGGGGCGATCACCGGGTACCGGGCGGTCGTGGACCCGGCCGCCGTCGGGCTGACCTTCGAGGCGCTCGTCTTCGTCTCGATGCGGCAGGAGGACCGGGACACGGTCGCCGAGTTCGAGCGGGCGGTGAGCGAGGTGGAGCACGTACTGGAGGCGCAGCGGCTGTTCGGGGACCCCGACTATCTGCTGCGGGTGGCGACGGCCGACCTCGCGGCCTTCCAGCGGCTGTACGACGAGCGGCTGGCGACGCTGCCGGGGGTGCAGCGGCTGACGTCCACGCTGGTGATGAAGCATGTGGTGAAGGACCGGCCACTGCCCGCACAGCGGCCACTGCCCGCATGACGCGGCCACCCGAGGGTGAACCGCCGCCTGCCAGACAGGACGTGACCGTAAGAACGAACGTGGGCGTGGGCTATTTCGTCGGCTTCTTGCCGGTGATGCCCAGGTGCACCAACAGCGCCAGGTTCGGCTTCAGTTCAGCCTGCTTGACGCCCCACGTCTGGAAGCCCTTCTGGTGTGAGGCGACCGCCGCGAGCATCGCGACGAGCGAACCGGCGATCGCGGCCGGGTTCACGTCCTTGTCGACCCTGCCCTTGGACTGCAACTCGGAGACGGCGTCCACCAGGGAGTTGTTCACCGAGTTCAGGATCTTCATGCGGAGCTTGTAGAAGCGCTTGTCGCCTTCGGCGGCGCCGAGGTCGACCACGCGGAGAATCGCGTCGTTCTTCTTCCAGAACTCCAGAAACCCGTCGACGAGTTCCTGCGCCGTCTGCCAGCCGGACTTGCCGACCCAGGACCGGCCCTCGAGCAGCTCGGTCAAACCGGCGCCCTCCGCGGCCATTTGCTCGGCGATCTCCAGGACGGCTCCCTCGACGTCCGGGAAGTACTGGTAGAAGGTCGCGGGCGAAGTGCCCGCCTTCCGGGCGACATCGATGACCTTGACGTCCCGGTAGGGAGAAGAGCTGAGCATCTCGCTGAGGCAGTCGAGCAACTTCTGCCGCGTCGCCTGCCCGCGCCGACCGGCCACGCGGCCGTCGACGGTACGCACTTGTCCTGTCATGCCGTCAGCTTACCGAGGGGTGATGGGAGCGCGATTCGGCCGACTGCAAATGGGGTGTGCGGGTGCTGCGGGCCGGGTGTGCCTGGTCTGCGGGCTGCGGGAGCCGACGTTACGTTGGCTGTATGGCCGAAAACAGGGCATCCGCGTATAGAGAGGGCGTCCCCTGCTGGCTGGACGCCCAGCTGGCCGACGTGGCGGCGGGCGAGCGGTTCTACGGTGAGCTCTTCGGGTGGACCTTCAAGGAGGCCTACGGCCCGTCCGTGTGGGCGCGACTCGACGGCGAGCCCGTCGCCGCGCTCGGACGGAAGACGGACGGCCGGATGCCCACCGTCTGGACGGTCTACTTCGCCACCCCGGACGCCGAGGGCCTCGCCGACCGCATCTGGGCGGCCGGCGGGCAGGTGGTCACCGCGCCCATGCCGGTAGGCGACCTGGGCGTCGCCGCCCTCGCCACCGACCCCGAGGGCGCCGTCTTCGGCCTCTGGCAGCCGGACAGGCACCTCGGCTTCGGCCGCCGCCACGAGCCGGGCACCTTCGCCTGGGCCGAGCTGTACGCCCGCGACACCGAGGCCGCCAACACGTTCTACGGCGACCTCTTCCACGACGCCCTCTTCGGCCCCGACGCCGACCCCGACTTCGGCCGCGCCCCCGTCTCCGACGTCTTCCCGGCCGAGATGCCGCCGCACTTCCTGGTCCACTTCGGTGTGGCGGACTGCGCGGCGGCACTCGGGACGGTGAACCGGCTCGGCGGCCGTGTCCAGGCGGGACCCTTCGACACCTCGTACGGGACGGTGGGCGTCGTCACCGACAATCAGGGGGCGTCGTTCGCGGTGCTGCAACGCTGATCCGTCATATTTGTCCTGGTGAACCCTGATAAACAGGGAGACACCCCAATTCTCACCGGGTTCGCAACCTGTGGCCCGGCCAGGAAGAATCGGGGTGCGTGCCGCCATGGCGGTGCGGTGGTGAGACGCTGCACGGGGTCGCGTACATATGCGACGCGGCTCGTACGGGGAGGTGGCAGGCAAGTGGTGGATCAGCTGACGCAGCACGATCCGCGGCGGATCGGGCCGTTCGAGGTGCTGGGACGGCTCGGTGCCGGCGGCATGGGGCTGGTCTATCTCGCGCGCTCGGCGTCCGGCCGACGCGTGGCGATCAAGACCGTCCGCACGGAGCTCGCCGAGGACCAGCTGTTCCGCGTCCGCTTCACGCGTGAGGTGGAGGCGGCCCGGGCGGTCTCGGGCTTCTACACGGCGGCGGTCGTGGACGCCGACCCGCGCGCCGCCGTGCCGTGGCTGGCCACCGCGTACGTGCCCGCGCCCTCGCTCGAGGAAATAGTGAACGAGTGCGGGCCGCTCCCGGCCCAGGCGGTGCGCTGGTTCGCGGCGGGCGTCGCGGAGGCCCTGCAGTCCATCCACGGCGCAGGCCTGGTCCACCGCGACCTCAAGCCGTCCAACGTGCTGGTCGTCGAGGACGGCCCCCGGGTGATCGACTTCGGTATCGCCTCCGGTGTATCGAACACCCGTTTGACGATGACGAACGTCGCCGTCGGCACGCCCGCCTACATGTCCCCCGAGCAGGCCAAGGACTCCCGCAGCGTCACCGGCGCGAGCGACGTGTTCTCGCTCGGCTCGATGCTGGTGTTCGCGGCCACCGGGCACCCGCCCTTCCACGGCGCCAACCCGGTCGAGACGGTCTTCATGCTGCTGCGGGAGGGCCCGGACCTCGAAGGACTCCCGGACGAGCTGCGCCCCCTCATCGAGTCCTGTATGCAGATGGAGGCGACGGGCCGCCCCAACCCCGCCGACCTCCAGGCCCAGCTGGCCCCCCACCTCTTCGGCTCCGGTTCCGACGACAGCGGTACGGCGTCGGCGTGGCTGCCCGAGAAGGCGGTCGCCCTCATCGAGACGCGCCGCGGCGGCCGCCCGCCCGCGCAAGCGACGTCCACCGGGCCGCGCAGCGGCGGCCGGCCCAGCGGACCCGCGGTGCCGCCCCCGCCCTCGCACGACCCCGTCGTCCCCGGCCCGCAGCCCCTCTCGGTCGGCGGCCCCGACATCGGCCCCGTGCGGCTGGCCGGCGCGGCCGTACCCATCGGCCCCGGCCCCCGTGTCGCCGACGCCCGCGCCGCCGCCGTCAAGGCACCCCCGCCCGAGGCCGGCCTGGTCGCCTCCTGGTCCCGGCCCCGCCCCGGTCTCAACGGCGCCGACCCCGCCGTACCCGCGCCGCCCCCCGCGCCCCCGGAGACGGCGGCCGGCTGGCGGCCCTGGCGGTTCCGCATGTCCAACGACGTCTGGGGCACCCCCAAGGTCGCCGACGACCTCGTGTACGTCACCTCCTTCGAGGTGCACGCCCTCGACGTGGCCACCGGCCGCCGCCGCTTCAAGACCCGGGACGTCGCCTGGTCCATGGCGGTCGCCGACGGCCGCGTGCACGCCTCCGACGGCCCCACCCTGTTCGCCCTGGACGCCCGCGAGGGCGGCGACCTGTGGCGGCTGTCCACGGACGCCTGGGTGTACTCCCTCAAGGCCGACCGCGGCACCGTCCTCACCGGCACCCGCGGCGGCGGCGTCCAGGCCTGGGAGGCCTCGGGCGGCCAGAAGCTGTGGGAGGTCACCGGCTGCCAGACCGACTTCGAGTCCCCCGAGGCCGGGCCCGACCTGTACGACGGCACGGCCTTCGTCTGGCAGGACGCCCGCCTGCGCGCCCTCGACGCCCGCACCGGCGACGAGCGCTGGTCGTACCCGATCGGCGACGCGGCCTCCTGCGGCGGCGTCCCCGTCCGGGTGACGCACGGCCCCGACGGGTACGTGTACGTCTCCGCGGGCTCGCGCGTCCTGGCCGTCGACGTGGTGAGCGGCATGGTCCGCTGGCACTTCGAGGCCCCCGCGGTCTTCCTCTCCCCGCCCACCTTCGTCCCTGGCCCCGCGGTGACCGGCGGAGGCGTCTACCTCGCCGACTACCTCGGCACGGTGTACGCCCTCGACGCCACCGACGGCCGCGACCGCTGGCGCATCGCCACCGAGTCCCGGGCGTCCGTCGACCCGGTCCTGGTCGCCGCGGGCCACGTCCACGTCGGCAGCGGCAAGGGCCTCTACACCCTGGACGCCGTCACCGGCACCCCCAAGTGGCGCTTCCAGGCGGGCGGCGACATCGTGGGCGCCCCCGCGGTCGCGGAGGGCCGCATCCACTTCGGCTCCACGGACCACCTGCTGTACACCCTGAAGGCCGACGACGGCCGCCTGCGCTGGAAGCTGGCCACCGGCGGCGAGATCACCGGCTCCCCGGTCGTCCGGGACGGCGTCGTGTACGCGTGCAGCAAGGACCGCTGCGTGTACGCGCTGGACGCGGAGAAGGGGACGGGGACGGCACGCACGGCCTGACGGCCGGTGGGACCGCTTCGCGGACCCGACCGGTGACGGCCGTCGTACCGGGCGCACGGAAGGGGATCCAGACGGCGGCCGTCGCATCGGGGAGCGGCCATGCGCCGCTTCCAACCCAGACGCTACGCCGGGTACGCGGCCATCGCCACGCGGTGACATGACCGTGACAGGTGGTGCGTAGGGTGGCCGCCATGCAATCACGGGGACGCAGCATCAGGTTGACAGCGGTGGCCGCACTCGTGGTCCTGTCGCTCACCGGCTTCTCGACGAGCCGTGGCCACGGCCACGGAAGCAGCCACGGCAGCGGCGGGGGCGGCGGGTGCAGCAGCTCCAGCCAGGATCACGACAGTTCGTCGTCGACGTCCGGGGGGAGTTCGGGCGGTTCGGGCTACCGCGACTACGACGACGATGACTACGACGACGACACCTCCGGCAGCGGCGGGTCCGGCGACACCTCCACGCCGGTGCTGGAGAACGCCGAGACGGAGCTGGTCAGCTGCGCCACCGAGAAGGCCCCGTACGCGACCGTCTCGGTCACCAACCCGAACGGCACCGGGGGCACCTTCACCTTCGACGTCGTCTTCCTGGACGAGCAGGACGACCAGGTCACCCTGGAGAGCACGCAGACCTATGTGTCGGCGAACAGCACGACGACGGTGAAGGTGGAAGTGGAGGACACCGAACTCCTCCCCCGCATCGACCACTGCGAGGCCGACCTGTACGCCACGCCGGTGACCTGACGCTCACCGCACCCGGTGATCCCTGGCCCGCCGCCCGGCGAACAGCTCGGCCTGGCGGGCCGGGGGCAGGTTGCCCAGGGAGATGAGATGCGGCGCCTGCGCGAACCCCTGCGCCCGCGCAGCCTCCTTGGCCGTCCACAGCGCCCGTACGGTGCCCTGGACGGCCTCGACGGGATACCCGGCGATGACGGTGGCGCACGCCACTGCGGCCGCCAAGGCGCCTCCCGCCTCCGTGAGTTCGGAGACGAGCCCGATCTCATGGGCCCGCCGCGCCCCGATCCGCTCCGCCGCCCCCATCAGCATCATCCGGGCGACCTCCCCGAACGGCATCCGCTGCGCCATGAGAACCGACTCGTACGCGCTGACCATGCCGTACGTGGTGTGCGGGTCGAAGAACTCCGCGCCGGCACCGGCTACGACGAACTCGCACTCCCCGAGCAGATAGAAGGCGCCCCCGCAGGCCATCCCCTCCACAGCGGCGACGACCGGCTTCCACAGGTCGTTCGCCTTCGGCCCGATGGCGAGAAGCGGATCGTCCTGCATGTAGGGGGAGTCGGGCTGCGGCACGACCGCGTCCCGGTCGAGCCCCGTGCAGAACGCCCGCTGACCGGCGCCGGTGAGCACGACGGCCCGCACCGAGTCGTCGTAGCGCAACGCGCGCCAGGTGGCGGCCAGTTCTCCGGCCGTGTCGAGGTCGATCGCGTTCAGCTTCTTGGGCCGGTCGAGGGTGACGACGGCGACGCCGGTGTCCGTGTAGGTGCTGATCCGCAGGCTCACGAACGCTCCAGTACCCACTGGGGAAGCCCGGACTCCCCGTCGAAGACGACGTGCACCCGGGCCCCGATCCGTATCCGCTCGGTCGGCAGGCTGTTGAGCGCCGCCCCCGCCCGGCCGACCACATTCCCGACGAGCCGTATGCGCGGCGCCTCCGCCAGCTCCACGACGACCACGTTGTACGGAGCCTGCTCGGCGTAGTCGGGCAGCAGGGGCGGATGGGGGACGACGTACGACCAGATGCGCCCCTGCCCGGACATCGGGCGCCACTCGCTCCCGAAGGACTGGCAGTGGGGGCAGCACGGGCGGGGCGGGAAGCGCAGCTCGCCGCAGTCGGCGCAGGCCTGGACACGCAGCTCGCCCCGGGCGGCGTACCGCCAGAAGGGGGCGCCGTCGGGGTCGGTGATCGGCTGGAGCATCTCAACTCCTCAGGAGCAGGGCGGAGGTGGGGACTCCCTCGCCGGCGGTGACGAGGCAGGTGGCGGCGCCGGGAACCTGGGCGGTGCTGGTCCCGCGCAGCTGCTTCACGCCCTCGTTGATGAGGTTGAAGCCGTGCACATAGGCCTCGCTGAGCCCGCCCCCGCCGGTGTTCAGGGGCAGCCGCCCGCCGATCTCCAGCGCACCGCCCTCGGTGAAGGCGCCGCCCTCGCCCCGCCCGCAGAAGCCGTACCCCTCCAGGGAGAGGGGGATGAGGGGCGTGAACGCGTCGTAGATCTGGGCGACGTCCACGTCCTGGGGGGTGAGGTCGGAGTGCTTCCACAGGTGGCGGGCGGCGGTCCAGGCGGGGCCGGTGAGGGGGTCGTCGTTCCAGTAGTTGACCATGCCGTGGTGCTGGGCGGGGAGCCCCTGGGCGGCGGAGTGGACGTGGACGGGCGGTCGCCGGCAGTCGCGCGCACGCTCCCGGGAGACCACGACACAGGCCAACGCGCCGTCCGTCTCCAGGCAGTTGTCGAAGAGGCAGAGGGGCTCGCTGATCCAGCGGGAGGTCATGTACATCTCCCGGGTCAGCGGGCGGTCGTACATGAGGGCGGCGGGGTTCTGGTTGGCGCGGTTGCGGCAGGCGAGGGCGACGTTGAACAGGTGGTCGCGGGTGGTGCCGTACTCGTGCATGTGGCGGCGGGCGAGCATGGCGATCTCGTCGGCGGGCCGGAGCAGGCCGAAGGGCCGCGTCCACTGGCCCGGGGTGGGGAGCTGGACCGCGGTGTCGGTCCACGGCCGGGGACCACTCCCGCGCTTCCGCGACCGCCAGGCGACCCCCACCGTGGCCTGCCCGGCGGCGATCGCGGCGGCGAGATGGGCGACGGTGGCACACGAACCGCCGCCGCCGAAGCCGACCTTGCTGAAGAAGGTGAGGTCCCCGAACCCGACCGCCTTCGCCAGCTCCACCTCGTCGGTCTCCTCCATGGTGTACGAGGCGAGGGCGTCGACCTCGCCGGGCGCGATGCCGGCGTCGTCGAGCGCGGCGAGGACGGCCTGGCAGGCGAGCGTCCGTTCGTCCTCGGGGAGGCGCTTGGCGAAGGGGGTCTGTCCGATGCCGACGATGGCGGTGGCGTCCTTGAGTCCGGCCATGCTGTGGCTACCTCCGCGGCGAGGGGCCCGGCTGCTGACAGTGCGTCAGGTTACAGCTAATCTGACGGGTAGTCAGCTCCTGGGTTGGGAGGCCTGCGGTGGGCGCAGATGTGGAGTGGGGCTCTGTTCCGGGCCTGGTCCGGTCGGCCGCCGAGCGGTACGCGGACGTCGAGGCGGTCGCCGAGGGGCGTACCCGGATCACGTACGCCGAACTGGGCGCGCGGGTGGAGCGCGCGGCGGCCGCGTGCATGGCGAACGGGGTGCGACTCGGGGACCGGGTCGGCATCTGGGCCCCCAACACCCTCGACTGGATGGTCGCGGCGCTGGGCGCGGTGTCGGCGGGCGCGGTCCTGATCCCCCTGAACACGCGCTTCAAGGGCGCGGAGGCGGCGGACGTACTGCGCCGCGGCGGCGCCCGGCTGCTGTTCGTGACCGGCACGTTCCTGGGCACCTCGTACGTGGCGGCCCTACGAAGGGCGGCGGGCGACGGAGACGGCCCCGGCCCGCTGCCGGGACTCCCGGCGCTGCAACAGGTGGTGGTTCTCTCGGACGACGCCCCGGCCGACTTCCGCACGTGGAAGGACTTCCTGGCGAGCGGGGAGGGCGTGGGGGAGGCGGAGGTGAAGGCGA
The DNA here is from genome assembly GCF_042888465.1 of Streptomyces sp. NPDC002888. Lineage (NCBI taxonomy): Bacteria > Bacillati > Actinomycetota > Actinomycetes > Kitasatosporales > Streptomycetaceae > Streptomyces > Streptomyces sp. NPDC002888. The sequence goes on from NZ_JBIAPU010000006.1 coordinate 316,527, forward strand.
GGTCGGCGGACGTCTCCCCGTCCTCCCCCTCGGACATCATCTTCACCTCGGGCACGACGGGCCGCCCGAAGGGCGCGGTGATCACCCACGCCCAGACGCTGCGGGCGTACGAGGTGTGGAGCGACCTCGCGGGCCTGCGCCGCGGCGACCGCTACCTCATCGTCAACCCCTTCTTCCACACCTTCGGCTACAAGGCGGGCGTGATCGCCTGCCTGATGCGGGGCGCGACGATGATCCCGCAGCCGGTGTTCGACGTGGACACGGTCCTGGCCAACGTGGCGGCGGAACGCGTCTCCGTCCTGCCCGGCCCCCCGACCCTGCACCAGTCCCTCCTGGACCACCCCGCCCGGGACACCCACGACCTCTCCGCACTGCGGCTCGTCGTGACGGGCGCGGCCGTGGTGCCGCTGCGCCTGGTCGAACGCCTCCGTGGCGAACTCGGCGTCGACACGGTCCTCACGGCGTACGGCCTGTCCGAGGCCAGCGGCATCGTCACCATGTGCCGCCGCGACGACGCCCCCTCGGTGATCGCCTCGACCTCCGGCCGCCCGATCCCCGGCACGGAGGTGAGGGTCGTGAACGCGCACGGAGTACCGCTGGGGCCGGGCGTCCCGGGGGAGATACGGGTCCGCGGCTTCAACGTCATGCGCGGCTACTACGAGGACGAGGCGGCCACCGCCGAGACCCTGACCCCCGACGGCTGGCTGCGCACCGGAGACGTGGGCGTCCTGGACGAGTCGGGCAACCTCCGCATCACCGACCGCATCAAGGACATGTACATCGTCGGCGGCTTCAACGCCTACCCGGCGGAGATCGAGCAGCGCCTGGGCCTGCACCCGGAGGTGGCCGACGTGGCGGTGATCGGCGTGCCCGACGCGCGACTCGGGGAGGTCGGCAGGGCCTACGTGGTGCGCCGGCCCGGAGCAGCGCTGACCGGGGACGAACTCATCGCGTGGGCACGCCGCGAGATGGCCAACTACAAGGTGCCGAGGACGGTGGAGTTCGTCGGCGAACTCCCGAGGAACGCGAGCGGCAAGGTCCTCAAGGGCGCCCTGCGGGACCGGCTGGGGTAACGCAAAAAGGCCGACTCGACGAGGAGCCGGCCTTTTCCATTGCGGGGTCAGTCGTTACCGGACTCGATCGCGGCGCGGTCGAGCAGCGCGTCCTCGTCGGAGACCTCGCCGCGGGAGGCGATGGCCTCGGCGCCGCCCTCCGGCATGGCGCCGATCAGGCCGGTCGCGGCGGCCTGGGCGGCACCGATGGCGGGGCTGCCGGTGCCGATGAGGCCGAGGCCGGCGTACTGCTCCAGCTTGGCGCGCGAGTCGGCGATGTCGAGGTTGCGCATGGTGAGCTGGCCGATCCGGTCGACGGGACCGAACGCGGAGTCCTCGGTGCGCTCCATGGACAGCTTGTCCGGGTGGTAGCTGAACGCCGGGCCCGTGGTGTCGAGGATCGAGTAGTCCTCACCGCGCCGCAGCCGCAGCGTCACCTCACCGGTGACGGCCGAGCCGACCCAGCGCTGCAGCGACTCGCGCACCATCAGCGCCTGCGGGTCCAGCCAGCGGCCCTCGTACATCAGCCGCCCGAGGCGCCGTCCCTCGTTGTGGTACTGGGCGAGGGTGTCCTCGTTGTGGATCGCGTTGACGAGGCGCTCGTAGGCCGCGTGCAGCAGGGCCATGCCGGGGGCCTCGTAGATGCCGCGGCTCTTGGCCTCGATGATCCGGTTCTCGATCTGGTCCGACATGCCCATGCCGTGGCGGCCGCCGATGGCGTTGGCCTCCATCACCAGGTCGACGGGGGAGGCGAACTCCTTGCCGTTGACCGTCACCGGCCGGCCCTGGTCGAAGCCGATGGTGACGTCCTCGGTGGCGATCTCGACCTCGGGGTCCCAGAACCGTACGCCCATGATGGGCTCCACGGTCTCCACGCCGGTGTCCAGGTGCTCCAGGGTCTTCGCCTCGTGGGTGGCGCCCCAGATGTTGGCGTCGGTGGAGTACGCCTTCTCCGTGCTGTCCCGGTAGGGCAGGCCGTGGGCGAGCAGCCACTCCGACATTTCCTTGCGGCCGCCGAGCTCGGTCACGAAGTCGGCGTCCAGCCAGGGCTTGTAGATCCGCAGGTGCGGGTTGGCGAGCAGGCCGTAGCGGTAGAACCGCTCGATGTCGTTGCCCTTGAACGTGGAGCCGTCGCCCCAGATCTGTACGTCGTCCTCGAGCATCGCCCGCACCAGGAGCGTGCCCGTGACGGCGCGGCCGAGCGGCGTGGTGTTGAAGTAGGCACGCCCGCCCGAGCGGATGTGGAACGCCCCGCAGGTCAGCGCGGCCAGGCCCTCCTCGACCAGCGCCGCCCGGCAGTCGACCAGGCGCGCGATCTCGGCACCGTAGGTCTGCGCGCGGCCGGGCACCGAGGCGATGTCGGGCTCGTCGTACTGGCCGATGTCGGCCGTGTAGGTGCACGGGATGGCGCCCTTGTCACGCATCCACGCGACCGCGACCGAGGTGTCGAGACCGCCGGAGAAGGCGATGCCGACGCGCTCGCCGGCGGGAAGGGAGGTGAGGACCTTGGACATAGGAAGATTATGCATAATCACGCATGGTCATGCAAAGAGGTCCGCGTCACCTTTCTGTCGACAGGTCCTCCAGTTCGGCCGCGAAGAGCAGCGCGGGGTCGAATCCCATGCCGGTGAAGTGCCCCGCGAGCTCCAGGGACAGGATCCCGTGCAGCCGGGTCCAGAAACTCAGGGCTCGATGGAGGACCGCGGGCGGGGCAGGGTGCGCGCCCGCCCACTGCCGGTGTTCTTCGAGGTGCGCGTCGAACGGCGTCACGGGGCCGTCGGGGGGCGACGCGGCGCACGCGTCGAGCAGGGTCGCCATGATCTCGGACGCGATCCCGGTGACGTCGTCGGGCGCGTGATAGCCCGGAACGGGCGTGCCGTAGACAAGGAGGTACCGCTGAGGATCCTCCAGGGCCCACCCCCGCAGGGCGTGCGCCAGGGCGGCCGGGTCGGCCCCTGACCCGGAGGCCTCGGTGGTCGCACGGAAGGTATCGGCAAGGCTCCGATACGCGCCCCTGATGAGCTCGGTGATCAGCTCGTCCCGCCCGGCGAAGTACCGGTACAGCGCGGGCCCGCTCATCCCCATCTGCTTGGCGATCGCGTTGAGCGAGAGCGCGGACGCCCCCGCCGAGGCGATCTGCTCCCAAGCCCGCTCCTTGACCTCCGCGCGCACCTGGGCGCGGTAGCGCTCGCGAGGTGTCTGCGTCCCGTTTTCGACCATGGTTAGAGGCTATCACTATTCCTATTGACTCTCACTGCATCTTTGCGTTACAACTTCTAACGAACAAGAGAGCAAGTAACCCACTCAAGACATGGAGCCAGCCATGAACGAACGCGTCGAGGTCGTCCTGCCCGGCAAGGTGGCCCCGGAAGGCCTGCAGCTCAGGCACGGACCGGTCCCCACCCCCGGCCCCGGCCAGGTGCTGGTCCGTATGGAGGCGACGGGAGTCTCCTTCGCCGAGCAGCAGATGCGCCGAGGCCGCTACTACGACCAGCCCCCCTTCCCCTTCGTCCCCGGCTACGACCTGGTCGGCACGGTCCAGGCGACCGGCGAGGGCGTAGAGCCGACCCTGACCGGCACCCGGGTGGCCGCACTGCTCAAGGTCGGCGGCTGGGCGAGCCATGTGCTGGTCGACGCGGCGGACGCGGTGCCGGTCCCCGACGGGATCGACGCGGCGGAGGCGGAGACCCTGGTGCTCAACGGCATCACGGCCTGGCAGATGCTGCACCGCAAGGCACGCGTCCGCGCCGGACAGACCATCCTGGTCCACGGCGCCAACGGCGGAGTCGGCTCGCTCCTGGTCCAACTCGCGCGGGCCGCGGGCGTGCAGGTGATCGGCACGGCGTCGCCCCGCCACCACGACGCCCTCCGGGAACAGGGCGTCACCCCCGTCGACTACCGCACGGGTGACGTGGCCGCGCAGGTCCGCGCACTCGCCCCCGCCGGAGTGGACGCGGTCTTCGACCACGTCGGCGGCCGAAGCATCGTCGACTCCTGGCACCTCCTCGCCCCCGGCGGCACCCTCGTCTCCTACGGCAGCGCCTCCACCCTCGACGACGAGGGCTCCAAGCAGTGGCCCGTATTCAAGCTGCTCGCCCGCGTATGGCTCTGGAACGCCCTCCCCAACCGCCGCCACGCCTACTTCTACAACGTCCTGGCCGGCCGAGCCCTGTCCAAGACCCGCTTCCGCTCCCGCGTCGCCTCAGACCTCACCCACCTCTTCACAGCCCTCCAGCGAGGCGACGTCACCCCCCGCATCGCCGCCCGACTCCCCCTCATCCGCGCCGCCGAGGCCCTGAGCCTGGCCGAGTCGGGAACGGCCACCGGAAAGGTCGTCATGACCCCATAGCGCAGCCGACCACGGCAACCCGCGAGGGCCTGCGCATCGACGAGGGCGTCCACCTGTGGACTTTCACCAAGACCAAGGCCGGCATCCACGTCCACACCGAGGAAACCTGGACCGGCCCCCAGGTCGAAGCAGACGTCCCCACCGCCACCACAGCCCTCGGCACCGGCCTCGAAGCCTGGCTGCACGACCTCAAGACGACCGCGGAGGCCCGCTCGCCACCTTGGCGCCGGCTGACCCGAGGACCCTGGAGGACCTGCGCCATTCCCCAGGGCCCGGCCCCGGTGAAAAGTGGCCCACACCTGCCAAGAACCCCTTCTTGGCGGGGGAGTGGCCTGCTCCTGAAGTAGGTGAGCGTGACGAACGCCCCTTGCAGCCGCCCACCCGGGAAAACGGACACGGCCCCGTCGCTGAGCAGGCCCGGCGTGCCCCCGACCAGCCGACGCGCCCGCGAGCCCCGGCCCGCAACGCAGCAGGCCCCCACCCGCAAGCACGCCCAGGCGACCCGCTCCTCCCCGGCCGCCCGCTCGCTTCTCACCCGTGCTGGAGCGGACCGGGTCAAGGGTCGGCCGCAGGCCGATCGGCGCAGCCGACGCGAAGCGCCCTTGAGGCGGGCCGTGGAAGCACGACACTGGCAAAGAAGCGGGCGGCCCCACGGCGACTTGGAAACGCCGAGGGGCGCAGGTCACCTCGCACGGCAGCGGAACGGTGGCTCACGACGAGGCCGGGCTTGAGGAGCTGTACCGCCCGGAGCCGTGTCACGAGGTCCGGACGCAGCCCCGGTTCCGCCCAGGCACCCGCCTGGAGTCGACTCCAACCCTCCGCACGAAGAGCCCGGCTCAGGCTTCGCCGGGGCCAGCCGGCTTCGAGGGCACGCGCATTGAGCAGCACGCCACCCACGGCCAACTCTCTCAACGCCCTCCGCTCCTCCACCTGGCTTTTGGGCAGGGTGCCCGGTCGTTCAGGGCCGGGGTGAGTGCTTGCTCCCGCGGAGCGGGGCAGGGGTAGCCGGATCGCCGTCAGGGCGATCCGGGGTTCTCGTCCGGGATGCGGAGGGTGGCCACGGACAGGTGGTGGTGACGGGGAGTCGAGGGACCTGGCGCCGGTGGCTGATGGCCGGCGGCTGGTGGTGGGCGGGGTGGTCACTCGCACGGGTGATGGTGATCGATGGTGCGCGCGGCCGTGGAACGTGTGGTCTAGGTTCACGGCATGGCACGGTTTCGGATGTACCCGACGGGTGGGCAGGAGCGGCAGATGCTGCTGCACTGCGCGCACGCGAGGTACATCTGGAACCTCGCCGTCGAGCAGCACGCGCACTGGCGGAAGGGACGCAAGTCCGCGCCGGGGTTCGCCGAGCAGTGCCGTCAGCTCACCGAGGCCCGGCGGGACAACGAGTGGCTGGCTGCCGGGAACGCGGATGTGCAGCAGCAGGCCCTCAAGGACTTCGCCACGGCCAAGCAGGCACGTTTCACGTCCGGGTTCGGTGAGCCGACCTGGCGCAGGAAGTTCGTGCACGAGGGTTTCCGTGTCATCGGCACCGACCGTGTGCCCGAGTACCACGCAGACGGCTCGGCGAAGCTGAACGCGAAGACCGGCAGGCAGGTCATGGGCCGGTCCGTCGTGGTACGGAAGCTCAACCGGCGGTGGGCGCAGGTCAAGGTGCCCGGCTGCGGCTGGGTGCGCTTCCGTCTCAGTGCCCGGGGCAAGGGTGCGAAACTGCCCGGCGCGAAGACGTTCCGTGTCACATTGAGGAACGGGCAGTGGCACGTGGCGTTTGCCGTCGTTCCCGAGCCGATGCCCGCGCCCGGCACGGGCGAGGTCATCGGCATCGACCGCGGCGTCACCATCACCGCCGCCCTGTCGGACGGGCGGAAACTGAACTGCCCCCAGCTCACCGCCCGGGAACGCGCACAGATCCGCAAACACCAGCGGCGCGCCGCCCGCGCCCCCAAGGGCAGCGAGCGGAAGACGGCCGGGTACGCGAAGGCCGCGAAGCTCAAGGCCCGCGAGGCCAACCGCCGCAAGGACTGGTGCGAGAAGACCAGCACCCTGCTCGCCCGCACCTACGGCCTGATCCGCTTCGAGAAGCTGAACATCAAGAGCATGACCCGCTCCGCGAAGGGCAGCGTGGAGCAGCCCGGCCGAGGCGTCCGCCAGAAGGCGGGGCTGAACCGGGGCATCCTCGCCCAGGGCTGGGGCCTGCTCCGGCAGCGCACCGGGCACAAGGCCCCCGGCCGGGTCGAGGACGTCCCGGCCCCGTACACGTCTCTGCGGTGCAGTGCCTGCGGTTGGATCGACAAGAACTCGCGCAAGAGCCAAGCCGAGTTCGTCTGTTCCTCCTGTGGCTTCACCTGCAACGCGGACACCAACGCAGCATCCAACGTCGCGGCAGGACAGGGCGGGATCCCCCGCCCCCGGCGAACAGCCGGTGCCGGAGGGACGACACCGCCCACGCGGTCGAAGAACGTCCGTGAACCTCAACCCAAACCGGTTGGAATCCCCCTCTTTTAAGAGGGGGAGGATGTCAATCCTCAATCGTCTCCGCATGCCGCTCCATCTCCGCCACATCGGCGAAGTACTCCGCGTGCCCCGACTGCCGTGCCCGGCGGGCGTCCTCGCAGCGGCGCTCGAAGAAGCCGTCCGTCTTCAGCACCTTGTCGACGTGCCGGGCCAGATCCAGCGGCATGCGCCGCTCACCGCGCTCGATCTGACTGAGGAAGGGGATGCCGCGGAAGCTGTCCTCCGCCAGTTGCTCCAGGGTCAGCCCCGCCAGCTCTCTTCGATAGCGCAACTCGGCGCCGTAGAAGGAAGGGACGTTCGCCGACGCGTCGGGGTCCTTGCGTGCGGGCACGACTCATCACCGCCGTTTGCCAGTTGGCTTGCGCAGTTGAAAACCCTTCTACGGTACGTGTTCTCACGGCACTGTGTGACTGATTCGTCACGCAGTGCACACGTACGGAAGGCCCCCTATGCACCACACCGCTACGGTACGCAGGCTGCCGGACCTCGACCTCGATCTCCTCGCCGTCCCCGAGGCCGTGCCGGAACTGCGTCGTGCCGTACGCCGACGACTGGTCGGGACCTGCGACGAGGTGGAGCTCTGTGTCACGGAGTTGGTCGCGAACGTCATCCGGCACGTGGGGGAGGGAACCCCGGTCCGTGTGCGGGTGTTCAGGGCGGACGGTGCCGGCCGGATCCGTGTCGAGGTCGCCGACCCGGACGCGCGGGCTCTTCCGGTCCTCAGGCAGGCCACGGACGAGGACGAGGCGGGGCGTGGGCTCAGGATCCTGGACGAGTTGGCTTTGCGGTGGGGCGTGGAGCTGTGGGCGGGGGGAAAGACGGTGTGGTGCGAGGTGGCGGAGAACCCTGCCTGACCAAACACACCCCAAACCCACCCCAAACGCATCCCGAACGCACTACGGCCGCGGCGGCTCCCCTCCGTGCTCCGCGCCGCCGCGGCCGTTCCCCCGGAGCTCCCCCGAGCTCTTCTTGCTGTAAGGCTTACTTCTTCGGCTTGAAGGGCTCCGACGTCGCGTGGATGTCGCCCTTCGTCTCGATCTTGGCCTCGTTCGTCTCGACGGGCTCGTCGGTGGCGTGGATGTCGCCCTGAGGGGTCACCGTGCCGTCCGCGGCCTCGGCGGCCTTGAGAGGCTCCGACGTGGCGTGGATGTCTCCCTGCGGCTTGACGACCGGCTCGTCGCTCATGTTCGTTCGCTCCCCACTTGGCGTGTTCGTCGGTGATCGGTGGCGGCCCGTCCGTGCACTCCCCCGTGGGTGTTCGGACGGGCCGCCTGGCCGCCCAACCCTAGTTCGCCGGTGCGCGGCCTCTGCGCCGACCCGTTTGCCCCCCGACACGACGGATCGACTGCCTTGAGAATGCTGGACCGCGATAAACGAATGATGAACGCCCCATGCCGCGCCCAACACCCGCCCGACGCAGCACCCAACGCACGCCCGACACAGCACCCAACACAGCGCCCAACACACGCCCAACACAGCGCCCAACACCCGCCCGACGCAGCACCCAACACCCGCCCGACGCCGCGCCCAACACCCGCCCGACGCCGCGCCCAACACCCGCCCGACGCAGCACCCAACACCCGCCCGACGCACGCCCGACGCACGCCCGACGCAGCGCCCCCTACGTCCGCCTCACGCCGCCCGCACCGGCGGAGTCAGCAGCCCCCGCAGCTCCTCCGCCTCCGGTGACCCCAACTCCTCGTAGATCCGCATCGCTTCCTCCCAGCAGACCCGGGCTCTTCCCGTGTGGCCCACGCCGGTCAGGGCGTGGCCGAGGACGGTGAGGACGTTGCCGCGGCGCCACTCGCCGCCGATGCCCCGCAGTACCGTCAGTGCCATCTCGGCGTTGGCGGCGGCCTGGGCGTAGCGCTGGCCGGCGATGTCGACCTCGGCCAGGCGGAAGAGGGTCATGCCCTCCCACAGGCGCTGGCGGCTGTCGCGGAAGACGTCCAGGGCCTCGTGGAGGCGGTCGGCGGCCGCGACGAGCTGTCCGCACTGGGTGAGCGCCATGCCGAGCGCGTAGCGGCCGTTGGCGCCCCGCATGGAGTTGCCCATGGCGTCGTAGATCTCCATGCCCTGCTCGGCCAGGGCGACTGCGCTCTGGGTGCGGCCGGTGGCGAGGTGGATGCGGGAGAGGTTGCACAGGGAGCTGGCTTCGCCCGGCCGGTCGCCGAGGGTGCGGAAGTCCTCGATCGCCCGGGAGAGGTGTTCCTCGCCGTCCGAAGTGCGGTTCTGGTAGAGGGCGATGACTGCTCGGGCGTTGCCGGCCCAGCACGCGGGCAACAGGTCGTCGGCCTCGTGGGCGAGGCGGATGACCCGCTCCGCCTCCTCGTCGGCCATGTCGAAGCGGCCGCCGTCGAGGTGGGCGTGGGCCAGCGTCATCAGTGCCCGTGCCTCGACCTGCGCCACATCCGCCCGCTGGGTGGCCTCGAGCAACGCCTTCGCCGTGGCCTCGTACTCCCGGGAGTTCGCCCCCGACTCGGACAGGTCGAGCGCGGCCCACAGCAGGTCGATGGCCCGGGGGAGGGTGTTCGGGCAGGTTGCGGACTGGCGGGCCAGCGAGAGAAGGCAGTTGGCTTCGGTGTAGAGCCAGTCGCGGGCGGCCCGGCGGTCGGGGAAGTCGAGGCCCGGGTACTGCGTCGGGGCCAGGTGGTCCACCAGGCGGTCGCCGGGGCGCTCGATCGCGTACACCCCGGCCGCGGTGGCCAGGTAGAAGTCCAGCAGACGGGAGACAGCGGCTTCCCGCTCGCTCGGCGGCCACTCGTCCCGTTCCGCGCAGGCACGCGCGTAGAGTCGCACCAGGTCGTGGTAGCGGTAGCGACCGGGCGCCGCCGATTCCAGCAGCGAGGTGTCCACGAGGGACTCCAGCAGGTCCTCGGTGTCCTCCACCGGCAGGTTCAGCACCGCCGCTGCCGCCGCCAGCGAGAAGTGCGGGCCGTCGGCCAGCCCGAGCAGCCGGAAGGCCCGGGCCTGGGCGGGCTCCAACTGCCCGTATCCCAGCTCGAACGTCGCCTTCACGGCGAGGTCGCCGGCCTGGAGCTCGTCCAGCCGGCGCCGTTCGTCCGCCAGTTTCGCCGCGAGGACCGACACCGTCCAGGTGCGGCGGGCGGCGAGGCGGGAGGCGGCGATGCGGATGGCCAGGGGGAGGAAACCGCAGGCCGCGACCACGTCCAGGGCGGCCTCTCTCTCGGATCCGACCCGCTCCTCGCCGACGATCTTCGTGAAGAGGGACAGCGCCTCGTCGGGGGACATGACGTCCAGGTCGATGAGATGGGCGCCCGCGAGGTCGACCATCCGCACGCGGGAGGTGACGAGGGCCGCGCAGCCCTCCGTGCCGGGCAGCAGGGGGCGTATCTGGGCCGCGTCCTTCGCGTTGTCCAGCAGCACCAGCACCCGCCGCCCGTCCAGAACCGAGCGGTACAGGGCGGCCCGTTCCTCCAGGGAGTCCGGGATGGCCGAGTCGGCCGTTCCGAGGGCCCGCAGGAACGCGCCCAGTACCGTCTCCGGTTCCGCGGCCCGAGCGCCCGCGCCCTGGAGGTCGGCGTACAGCTGCCCGTCCGGGAAGGCCCCCCGTGCCTGGTGGGCGACGTGCACGGCCAGGGTCGTCTTGCCGACGCCGCCGATGCCCGCGAGGGCCGACACGGCCATCACGCGGCCCTCCGCCGACGCCAGCACGTCGCTGAGTTCGGCGACGAAGGAGGCGCGGCCGGTGAAGTCGGGGACCGTGGCAGGGAGCTGGGCGGGGCGGACCGGGACGACGGCCGGTTCGGCGACGGGGGCGGACGGCTCGGCGAGGGCCGGGTCGGCCTGGAGGATGCGTTGCTGCAGCTCGCGCAGGCCGGGGCGGGGGTCGACGCCGAGTTCGTCGGCGAGGAGTCGGCGTGTGTCGGTGTAGACGGCCAGCGCCTCGGCCTGGCGGCCCGAGCGGTACAGGGCCAGCATCAGCAGTTCACGCAGCCGCTCCCGCAGCGGGTGTGCGGCCGTCAGCGCGGTGAGCTCGGAGACCGCCTCGGCGTGGCAGCCCTGCTCCAGGTCCATGTCCAGGCGGGATTCCAGCAACTGGAGCCGCCACTCCTCCAGACGGACCCGTTGCGCCTCCGCGTACGGGCCCGGTATCCCGGCCAGCGTCTCCCCGTCCCACAGTCCCAGCGCCCGGTTCAGCACCTCCCGCGCATGGCACAGGTCTCCGGCCCCGCGCGCCTTCTCCGCCTCCGCCGCCAGTTCCTGCGCCACCGTGAGGTCCAGGGCGCCCTCTCGCAGCCCTCGTACCGCGTAGCCGCCGGACTCGCTCTCCAGGACGCCCGGGTCGAGCACCTTCCGCAGCCGGGAGGCGTACGTGCGCAGCGCGGCCAGCGCCTGGGACGGCGGGTCCTCGCCCCACAGGGCGTCGATCAGCTCGCCCGCGGTCGCCGTGCGGCCCTCGCGCAGCAGCAGTGCGGCGAGCAGGGCGCGCTGTTGGGGGGAACCGGTCGCCAGCGCGTTCTCGCCGCGCCAGGCACGCACCGGGCCGAGCAGGCCGAAGCGCAGCGCCGTCCGCTCCTCGGAGGAGCCGGGCCGCCTCTGCTCGGGCACGCGCGGTACACCGTCGTCCATCGGGGTCCCCCTAGGCATCCTCAACAACTAGGTCAGTTTGCCTTGTCCATGGCAGACACGTCAGCCGGGCGGGACGCGATCACAGGCAGGGCACACCCGGACGCACGGGATATCACAAGCCCCTCACATCTTCTCCGCACACTTCCGCACAAAGCCGAACAGTCCCGGGTTCCTGACGGGCCGTCAGATCGGCGCTACCGTGAGCCCATGGAGAACCGTGACGCCTTTCCGGAGACCATCTCCGCCACTTCTGCGGAGACCAGCTCCGACACCTTCCCGGAGACCATCTCCGCCCCCTTCCCGCAGATCATCTCCGTCGACGACCACACCGTTGAGCCGCCGGACGTCTGGCAGGACCGCCTCCCGAAGAAGTACCGGGACGCCGGACCCCGCATCGTGCGTGCCCCGTTGAAGGAGATGACCTTCCTCGGCGGCCGCTTCAAGCCCGTCATGGGCCGCCCCGGCGACGACGGGCCGGTCGGCGACTGGTGGGTCTACGAGGACCTGCACCGCCCGCTGACCCGCCTCGACACCGCCGTCGGCTACGACCGGGACGAGATCCGCCTGGAGGTCATCACCTACGAGCAGATGCGCCCGGGGTCGTACGACGTCCCGCAGCGCCTCGCCGACATGGACGTCAACCACGTCCAGTCGGCGCTGTGCTTCCCGACCTTCCCCCGCTTCTGCGGCCAGACGTTCACCGAGGCCGAGGACCACGAACTCGGGCTGCTCTGCATCCGGGCCTACAACGACTGGATGGTGGAGGAGTGGTGCGGCCCCGATGCCCAAGGCCGTCTCGTCCCTCTCACCATCATTCCTCTCTGGGACGCGGAGTTGGCCGCCCAGGAGGTCCGCCGCAACGCCGCCCGCGGCGTTCGTGCCGTCGCCTTCTCCGAGATACCCCCGCACCTCGGCCTGCCCTCCGTCCACACCGACGACTGGGACCCATTCCTCGCCGCCTGCGACGAGACCGGCACCGTCATCGCCATGCACATCGGTTCCAGCAGCCGTATGCCCTCCACCTCCGCCGACGCCCCGCCCGCCGTCGGTTCCACCATCACCTTCGCCAACTGCTGCTTCTCGATGGTCGACTGGCTGATGAGCGGCAAGTTCGAGCGCTTCCCGGGCCTGAAGGTCATGTACGCGGAGGGGCAGATCGGCTGGATCCCCTACATCCTGGAGCGCGCCGACGTGGTGTGGGAGGAGAACCGCGGGTGGGGCGGGGTCGCCGACAAGGTGCACCAGCCGCCGTCCGAACTCTTCGCCGAGCACGTCTACGGCTGCTTCTTCGACGACGCCTTCGGGCTCCGCAACCTCGACTCCATCGGCGTCGGCAACGTCCTCTACGAGACCGACTACCCCCACTCCGACTCCACCTGGCCCAAGTCGCGCGAGGTCGGCGAGGCCCAGATGGGCCACCTGCCCGCCGACGTCGTCGAGCGGATCGTCCGGGGCAACGCGATCCGTCTGCTGGGGCTCACCGGGGAAGGCCTGTGGCCGGGCGGCGGCGGTGCCCGGTGAGCGGCGGCCTCGCCTACGGCATCCAGCTCCCCGTCCAGTCGCAGAGCACCCTCTACGCCGAACCCTGGGAGGCCGGCGCGGGCCCCGACGACCTGGTCGCCCTCGCCCGCGCCGCCGACCGGGCCGGTTTCTCCTACGTCGCCTGCTGCGACCACGTCGCCATCCCGCGCCGCCTGGCACCCGCGATGAGCACGGTCTGGTACGACCCCGTGGCCACGCTCGCCCACCTCGCGGCCGTCACCGAACGCGTCCGCCTGCTCAGCCACGTGGCGATCGTCGGTCTGCGCCACCCCCTGGTCACCGCCAAGCAGTACGCCACCCTCGACCACCTCAGCGGAGGACGCCTGATCCTCGGGATCGGCGCCGGACACGTACCGGAGGAGTTCGAGACGCTGGGGGTGGAGTTCCGGCGGCGCGGGGCCGTGCTCGACGAGTGTGTGGACGCCCTGAGAGCGGCCCTCGGGCCGGACGAGTTCCCCGAGCACCACGGGAAGCTGTACGACTTCGCCGACCTCGGACAGCGGCCCCGGCCCGCCCAGCCGCAGGTCCCCGTCTGGGTCGGCGGGTCCTCGCCCGCCGCCGTACGCCGGGCCGCGCTGAAGGGGGACGGCTGGCTCCCGCAGGGCGACCCCCGCGACCGGCTGCCCGCACAGATCGGCACGCTCCGGCGGCTGCGCGCCGAGGCCGGCGTCGAGGCGCCCCTGACCGTCGGTGCCATCGCCGAGCCCCTGTACGTCGGCACGCCCGCCTGGGACGTCGGCCGCCGCACCCTCACGGGCCCGCCGGAGGTGCTCGCCGAGTCGCTGCGGGCCTATGGGGTGATGGGCGTGGACCAGATCCAGGTGCGGCTGCGCAGCCGGGACCGTACCGAACTCACGGACCAGATAAGCGAGTTCGGGGCGGAGGTGGCCCCGCTGCTGGCCTGACCTCACCTGTCTGACAGCTGAGCCGAATTTTCTTGAAGCTTTGAACATGTCCACGCCGAGCCTCGTATGTACGAACGTACGGACGTGATGGTTCCGGCGGAAGGACACGTGCAGTGCGATCCTCCCAGCGACTCTCCGTTGCCCTCGCCTGCGCAGAGGGCGCCTGGCCGCACGACGACTGGCCCGCCCCGGACGACCGGTACGTGGGCCGGGTCGAGCACCTGGCCCCGCCCTTCCGCATCCCCGAGGCCGTCGACGTCGCCCTGCTGCGCTGCGAGGAGCCGTCGCGGTCCCTCCCGGCGCTGCTGAAGGCGCTGGGGGACCGCAGCGTCCCGGTGATCGTGGTCAGCCCCCGGCAGGACACCGAGACGGTGCTCGAGGTGTTCCGGGGCGGTGCGGGCTACCTGGTCGAGGGCGACTACTGCACTCACATGCTGTCGTCGGCCGTGATGGCGGCCACCGTAGGGCACACCTACCTCTCGCCGATCGCCTGCGCCGCGCTGCGCGAGGGGGCCCGGCGGATGCCCAGGGCCGGGGACGCCCTGGAACGGCTGCGCGCGCTGCTCTCGCCGCGCGAACGCCAGATCATGGAGCTGCTGTCGACCGGCCTGGGCGCGCAGGAGATCAGTCTGCGGTTACGGCTGAGCGAGAAGACCGTCCGCAACAACCTCAGCAACATCTACGCCAAGCTGGACGCCCGCGGCAGCACGGACGCGGTCCTGCGGTGGCTGGGAGCCACGCCCGTGCTTCGCACTTGAGAACAATCTTCAGGAGGCGGAGGCCGGAACCTCCGACAGCGGTATCTCGACGTCGGTGGCGTTGTCGCCGCCCTCACCGAATCCGGGCTCGGCGCGCAGGCTGTTCCCCGAGTTCTGGATTCCGTTGGCCTCGGGAGTTCCGCATTTCACGTTGCGCAGCCAGAGGCGGCCGTCGGGCGTTCCGTTCTTCAGTATCTGCGGATAGAAGACGTGCACGCTCGTGGCGCCCTCGCGGGGTGCGAAGAACACCTTCTGGCCGTCCTGGGCCTCCTTGTAGGTGGCCTTCAGGAATCCGCTCACGTCGGTGCGTTTGGCGGACCACATGAAGAAGCCGATACTGTCCGGCTGCACGGTGTCGGAGCGGCTGAAGGCCAGACCGGTCGTCTTGTCGTCGCGCGTGATGTTGATTTCCGAGGTGCTGAACTTCAGGCCGATCTCGAAGAACGAGTTCCCCAGCTTGGTGTCGGCGCCGGCCGTGAATCCGTCCTCCAGCTGGATGGTTCTGGTGACGGACGTGCTCACGCTGAAGGTGCTCGTCGCCGCGGTCGTCGTTCCGCAGTTCTGGGTCACGGGGGAAACGCGCTGATTGGGCCCGAGGCTGTTCGCCCTGAACTGGACGTCGACGAACTCGCAGTTCTCCAGTTTGTCCGAGTCCGCGGCACAGTCGGAGGTGACCTCGGACGGGGTGGCTGCGCCGGCCTGGTTCATCAGCGGGACGATCACCGCGAGAGCCGCCACGGGAGCCAGGGCGAGAGTGATGCGCTTCTTCCTGCCGCGGTGCCTTCTCGCGCGGGGGGTGCGGGTGGTCATGGATTCTCCTGGGGGGTTCTTGTGTATGTGGGCCGGGGGGCTGTGGAGGGATGGAGTCAGCAGTCCTCCAGGACCGCCTTGGACGTGCCGTCCACGACACCGGGTGCGCCGGCCGCGCCCGGCAGGACCACGGGCCCTTCGACGACGTCCGGCGCCACGAAGTTCTGCTCGGGGGTGGCGTTGGTGACGGTCGTCGCCTCACGGGCGTCGATCCGCACCCGCCATTCGCCGGTCATGCGCTGCATCTTCGGCGTGAACTCCATGTGGAGCACCTTGCCGACCGGTACATCCCGCTGTTCCGTGGCGCCGGCGGTCGCCGACTTCACGGTCATGTCCAGAGTTCCCTTGTGTTTGACCCAGGACCCGCTCAGGAATCCGAAGAGTCCCCCGCCGCCGCCCTGCTGGGTCACGGTGTACTTGCCCTCTCCCTGGGCCGCGGTGGCCGACCAGGTGACGGACACCTTCGCCGGGTCGGTGGCGTTCGGCTCGCAGTTGGGGAAGTCGATCGACGCCTTCTCGGTGGGGCCGTCGAAGGTCTCGAACTTCGTCTCGACGAAATCGCAGTTGTCGGCCTGGAACCCGTCCGCGAAACCGCCGTTGAAGTCGCGTACCGAGCGCTGCTTGCCGCTGACGACCGCGGACCGCTCGCACATCGCCATGATCTGTTCCGGCGTCTTCTCGTCGGCCGCGTTCGCCGAGGGAAGAAGGGCGATGATTCCGCCGCCGGTCGCCAGTGCCGCGCCGACCGCCACATAACGGGCCTTCCTGTTCTTCAGTCTCCTCTTGGCCATGCCTGCTCCGCTCTTGGGGGTGGCTTTACTTCTCCGTGGGGGATTATTGGAGTTCCCCGGCCGCCCCGACAGAGTCAAATGTCCCTACCTGTAGGTCACTTGTTGTGTGCTTGTGCAATCACACTTCCGGGAGCAGGGCGCGACGGGCACCATCTGACGAATCGTCAGTTCCGGCGGTACGATGCTGAGCCCACCGAGTTGAAGGGGGCCCCGCATGGGCAAGCTGGACGGCCGTGTCGTCATCGTCACCGGTGCCGCGCGCGGGCAGGGGGAGCAGGAGGCGCGCCTGTTCGCGGCGGAGGGCGCGAGGGTGGTCGTGGCCGACGTCCTCGACGAACAGGGCGAGGCCCTCGCGAAGGAGCTGGGCGCGCTGTACGTCCACCTCGACGTGGGGGAGGAGAACGACTGGCGCTCCGCCGTCACCGCCACCAAGGACGCCCACGGTCACGTCGACGGGCTCGTCAACAACGCCGGCATCCTGCGCTTCAACGCCCTCGTCGACACGCCCCTCGACGAGTTCATGCAGGTCGTACGGGTCAACCAGGTCGGCTGTTTCCTCGGCGTCAAGACCGTCGCGCCCGAGATGGAGGACAGCGGCACGATCGTCAACACCGCCTCGTACGCCGGGATGACCGGCATGGCGGCCGTGGGTACGTACACGGCCACCAAGCACGCCATCCTCGGGCTCACCCGGGTCGCCGCACTGGAGCTGGCGCCCCGCCGCATCAGGGTCAACGCCATGTGTCCCGGCGCCATCGACACCGCCATGTCCAACCCGGCCCTCCTGGACCCGTCCGCCGACGGCGAGGAGACCTCTCGGGCCCTCGACGAGCTGTACCGCAAGCTCGTCCCGCTGGGCCGGATCGGCAAGCCGGAGGAGGTGGCCCGGCTCGCGCTCTTCCTCACCTCCGGCGACTCCTCGTACATCACCGGGCAGCCGTTCGTGATCGACGGGGGCTGGCTGGCCGGGGTCAGCATCATCTGACGAGCCGTCAGCTATTGACGGTCCACGGGCCCGGTGCCACAGTCGGCGGCAAGCCAATCTGACGTATCGTCAGAAACAACTGAGGACGGTGAACCTCCTTGGAATTCGGGCTCTTTGTACAGGGATACGTGGGCAAACGCGCCGAGACCGACCCGCTCGCCGAGCACAAGGCGCTGATGGAGGAGACCGAGTACGTCATCCAGGCGGACCGCTCCGGCTTCAAGTACGCCTGGGCGTCGGAGCACCACTTCCTGGAGGAGTACTCCCACCTCTCCGCCAACGACGTCTTCCTCGGCTACCTGGCGCACGCGACCGAGCGCATCCACCTCGGCTCCGGGATCTTCAACCCGCTCGCCCAGGTCAACCACCCCGTGAAGGTCGCCGAGAAGGTCGCCATGCTCGACCATCTCTCCGGCAACCGCTTCGAGTTCGGCAGCGGGCGCGGGGCCGGCTCGCACGAGATCCTCGGCTTCCTCCCCGGCATCACCGACATGAACCACACCAAGGAGATCTGGGAGGAGACGATCGCCGAGTTCCCCAAGATGTGGCTCCAGGACGAGTACGTCGGCTTCCAGGGCAAGCACTGGCAGTTGCCGCCGAGGAAGGTGCTGCCCAAGCCGTACGGGAAGTCGCACCCGGCGATGTGGTACGCGGCCGGGTCGCCGCCGTCGTACGCGATGGCCGCGCGCAAGGGGCTCGGGGTGCTCGGGTTCAGTGTGCAGAAGGTCTCCGACATGGAGTGGGTGCTGGAGCAGTACAAGACGGCGGTCGTGGACGCCGAGCCGGTGGGGGACTTCGTCAACGACAACGTGATGGTGACGACGACGGCGATCTGTGCGCCTACTCATGCCGAGGCGATCGAGGTCGCCGTCAACGGTGGGCTGCACTATCTGCCCTCGCTGGTGTTCCGGTACCACGACACGTTCCCGCGGCCGGAGGGGTTCCCCGTGTGGCCGGAGACGCTGCCCGAGTACACCGCCGAGTTCGTCGAACTCCTCATCGAGGAGGAGCTGTTGATCTGCGGGGATCCGGACGAGGTGCTCACGCAGTGCAAGCGGTGGGAGCAGGCGGGGGCCGATCAGTTGAGCTTCGGGTTGCCTGTGGGGGTGCCGAAGGAGGAGACCCTTCAGACCATCCGGCTGATCGGGGAGCACGTGATTCCGAAGATCGATACGGATCCTGTGCACAGGACTACGCGGTTTCGGCAGGGGGCGTGATCGCCGTCGCGGGGTGCGGGTCGGTTGTGGCTGGTCGCGCAGTTCCCCGCGCCCCTTTGGGGCGCGTCCAGCGCACCGGAGATTGAGGAGGCAAGCCCCATGCTCGATCACGTCATCAAAGGCGCGACTGTCGTCGACGGGACGGGTGCGCCGGCTCGCACCGCCGACGTAGGGATCCGGGACGGTCGTATCGCCGTGATCGGGTCGGTCACCGAGGAAGCCCGTACCAGCGAGGACGCGCACGGGCTCGTCCTCGCCCCCGGCTTCGTCGACCCCCACACCCACTACGACGCCCAGCTCTTCTGGGACCCCTACGCCACCCCCTCCCTCAACCACGGGGTGACGACGGTCGCGGGCGGGAACTGTGGGTTCACGCTCGCGCCGTTGAACCCTGCTCGTCCCGAGGACGCCGGCTACACCCGCCGGATGATGTCCAAGGTGGAGGGGATGTCGCTGGTGGCGTTGGAGGAGGGGGCGCCCTGGAGTTGGCACGGCTTCGGGGAGTATCTGGACGCACTCGAAGGGCGGATCGCGGTCAACGCGGGGTTCATGGTGGGGCACTGCGCGCTGCGGCGGTATGTGATGGGGCCGGAGGCGGTCGGGGGCCAGCCGACCGAGGGGCAGCTCGCGGAGATGGTGCGGCTGCTGCATGCGGCCATGGACGCCGGGGCCTGGGGTTTTTCCACCACGCAGTCGTCGACGCACTCCGACGGTGACGGGCAGCCGGTCGCGTCCCGGCATGCGCGGCCCGATGAGCTGCTGGCGCTCGCCCGGGCCGTGGGCGAGCACGAGGGGACGCAGATCGAGGCGATCGTCGCGGGCTGTCTGGATCAGTTCAGCGACGCGGAGATCGATCTGTTCGTGGAGCTGAGCGCCACGGCGGGACGGCCCCTGAACTGGAACGTTTTGACCGTCGACGCGGCTGTGCCGGAGCGGGTGCCGAGGCAGCTGGTGGCGAGTGAGCGGGCGCGGAAGGCGGGCGGTCGGGTGGTGGCCCTGACCATGCCGATCCTCACGCCGATGAACATGTCGCTGGGCACCTTCTGCGCGCTGAACCTGATTCCGGGGTGGGGGCCGATCCTGGGGCTGCCGGTACCGGAGCGGATCGCCAGGCTGCGTGATCCGGCCGTACGGGCCGAGATGCTGAAGCGCGCCGACTCCAGGGAGGCGGGCGTGTTCCGCCGGCTGGCCGACTTCGGGCGGTACGTCATCGGGGACACGTACAGCGAGGAGAACCGGGGTCTGACCGGGCGGGTGGTGCGGGACATCGCGGCGGAACGCGGGCAGGAACCGTTCGCCTGCCTGGTGGAGATCTGCGCCAACGACGAGCTGCGTACCGTGCTGTGGCCCATGCCCACCGACAACGACCCGGCGTCCTGGGCGCTGCGCGCGGAGACCTGGCAGCACGAGGACGTCCTGCTCGGCGGGTCCGACGCGGGCGCACACCTGGACCGCATGTGCGGAGCCCCGTACACCACGCGTTTCCTCGGGGACTGTCTACGGGGCCGGAAGCTGGTCGGTCTTGAGCAGGCGGTGAGGATGCTGACGGACGACCCGGCGCGGCTGTTCGGGCTGCGGGAGCGGGGGCAGGTACGGGAGGGCTGGCATGCGGACCTGGTCCTCTTCGACCCGGAGCGGATCGACGCGGGCAAGGCCACCCTGGTGCACGACCTGCCGGGTGACAGTCCGCGGCTGGACTCCAAGGCGATCGGAGTGCGGGCCGTGTGGGTCAACGGGGTCGCGGCGATCCGGGACGACGTGGTGACCGGTGCCGTACCGGGGCGGGTGCTGCGGTCCGGGCGGGACACCGAGACGGTGGGCACCAAGTGAGCGACGGGCAGCGGCTGTTCGTCGGCGGCGCGTGGGTCGAGCCGGACGGCGGGCACTACGCCGTGCTCGACCCGGCGACGGAGGAGACCGTCGGGTGGGCGCCGGAGGCCTCGCGGGATCAGGTGCACGCGGCCTGTGCCGCGGCCCGCGAGGCCTTCGGGCCATGGTCGCGCACGCCCGCCGAGGAGCGGGCGGCGGTGCTGGCGCGGGCGGCGGACCTCGTGCGTGAGCGGCTGGTGCCGTACGCCGAGCTGGCCCAGGCCGAGACGGGGGCGACGACCGGGACGGCCCGGGGACTGCAGGTGGGTGTCGGGGCCGCCCGTTTCGGGCGGTACGCGCGCGTGGAGCCCGCCGAGTGGGCGATCCCCCCGCAGATCAACGAGGCCGGGCCCATGGGGAAGGCCGGTGTGATGGGCGCGCTGGCGGTACGGCAGCCCGTCGGCGTGGTCACCTGCATCACCTCGTACAACAACCCGTGGGCGAACCCCGCGGGCAAGATCGCGCCGGCGCTGGCGATGGGCAACACGGTGGTGGTGAAGCCGGCCCCGCAGGATCCGCTGTCGGTGTACCGGATGGCGGAGGCGCTGGAGGCGGCGGGCGCTCCGGCGGGCGTGGTGAACGTGGTGTCGGGCCGCTCGGTCGAGGTCGGTGAGGCGGCCGTGGACTCACCGGACGTCGACATGGTGAGCTTCACCGGCTCCACGGCGGTGGGTCAGCGCATCGCCGAGGTGTGCGGGCGCGGGATGAAACGCCAGCTGATGGAGCTCGGCGGGAAGGGCGCGGCGCTCGTCTTCGACGACGCGGACCTCGCCTCGGCGGTCGCCGGGATCGGCACGACCTTCTCCTTCTACAGCGGCCAGATCTGCACGGCACCGACCCGGGTGCTGGCCCAGCGGGGTGTGTACGGCCGGCTGGTGGAACTGCTGGCCGCGTACGCCCGCCGGTTGAAGGTCGGCGACCCGAGAAAGCGGGACACGGTGGTCGGTCCGGTGATCTCGGCGGCGCACCGGGAGCGGATCGAGTCGTACGTGGAGACGGGCCGCAAGGAGGGCGCGGCGGTGGTGACGGGAGGCGAACGGCCGTCGCACGCCCGGGGTTTCTACGTCTCACCGACCCTCCTCGCCGACTGCTCCCCCGAGATGCGGGTGGTCCGCGAGGAGATCTTCGGCCCCGTAGTCGTGGTGCTGCCCTTCGACGACGAGGAGGAGGGCGTCGCCCTCGCCAACGACTCCGACTACGGCCTCATCGACTACGTCTGGACCGCCGACGTGGCCCGCGCCTTCCGCGTCGCACGCCTGCTGCGGGCCGGCGGCGTCGGCATCAACACCGTCGGCCGCAACATGGAGGCGCCGTTCGGGGGCTTCAAGAGGAGCGGCGTCGGCCGCGACGTGGGCTCGTACGCGCTGCACGCCTACAGCGAGGTGCAGGCGATCGTATGGCCGGGGTGAGGTGACCTGTTCACCCCTCCAGATCCACCCGCACCGTCAGCAGATTCGTCCCGAGCGCTCTGACCGCCGTGCTGTTGAAGCGGGGCAGGGCGCGCAGGCGAGCGACCGGGTCGTCGTCGGGGAGGAGGTGGGCCGTGCCGGTGTGCCAGCGGCCCCCGATCCGCACCCGGACCTTCGGGTTCGCCCGGATGTTGCGCACGTACTGGGACCGGTCGCCGAACTCCGAGACCAGCCAGAAGGAGTCGCCGACGCGGCGGCCTCCCACCGGCGTCTGACGGGGCAGCCCGGAGACACGGCCCGTGGTCTCCACGACCGTCTGGAGGGGGAGGCGGCGCAGCAGGGGGTTGATCCGGCGCTGGAAGGTAGTGGCGGCGCGGAACCTGAGGTCGGCGAGGCGGGACATCGTCCGTACGACTCCTTCACACAAGACTCTCGAACTGTTGCTTCAATGGTCCCCCACGCTGCGGAACGAGAGCGGGTGGCTGCGGATGCGTGTGGTGACCTGGAACCTGTGGTGGCGCTTCGGCCCCTGGGAGGCACGCCAGAAGGCGATCCTGGAGTCCTTGCGGGAACTGGACCCCGACGTGGTCGGCATGCAGGAGGTGTGGGCCGCCGGTGAGGAGAACCTCGCACAGTGGCTGGCCGGTGAGCTGGGCCTGCACTGGGCGTGGGCGCCGTCCCCCGCGCCGGAGCGCTGGCAGCGGCGGATCGGGGACGCCACGGTCGGCATCGGGAACGCGGTGCTGAGCCGGTGGCCCGTGGTGGAGCAGGACATGCTGCGGCTGCCCGCGCCCGCCGACCTCGACGACGGCCGGCTGGCCCTCTACGCCCGCCTCGCCACCCCCGCCCACGAGGTCCCCTTCTTCACCACCCACCTCACCTCGGCCCCGTACGCCTCGGCCGTGCGCTGCGGCCAGGTCACCGCGCTCGCGGAGTTCGTCGCGCGGCACCGGGGAGACACCCCGTTCCCGCCCGTCGTCACCGGTGACTTCAACGCCTGGCCGGACTCCGACGAGATCCGCCTCTTCGGCGGCTACAAGACCGCCCCGGCCGTGCCCCGCCAGGTCCTCATCGACGCCTGGGAGTACGCCGACCCGACGGCACCCTCCGCCACGTGGGACGCGGCCAACCCGTACGTCGCGGTGGGGGGCGAGCCGAGCGCGCGCATCGATTACATCCACGTGGGGCGCCCGGGCCCCGGCGGCCTGGGTCGCGTGCGTACGGTCCGGCGGGCGGGGGACGGCCCGGTGGACGGGGTGTGGCCTTCGGACCATGCGGCGGTGGTGGCGGAGTTGGCGGAGGTCGGCTGACCGGGGGCGTGCTAGCTTCGGCCTGACATGATCACGGACGGTGTACGGACGACATCAACGGCGGCCCTGCGACGGACGGTTGCCGCCCTCATCCTCCTCGCCCTCCTCCCCCTGAGCGGCTGCGGCCCCTCCGACCCCTCCGGCCTCGACGAGTACGAGACCGACCACCGCCCCAGCACCGTCGACGCCGACGAGTACGAGACCGACCACCGCACCATCACCGTCGACGCGGGCGAGGAGTTCACCCTCTCCGTCCCCGCAAACCCCGCCCTCGGCCAGCGGTGGTTCATCGCAGACCCCCGCCCCGACGCGGACGTCCTGCGCTACGACGGCAAGCGCGAGGACATCGAGCCCGGCGACAAGGACCTCGTCGGCAGCGGCGACGGCACCCAGTACTTCGACTTCACAGCGCTCGCCTCCGGCAAGGCGACCGTCAAACTCCTCCACTGCCCCCTCGCCCGCTGCGGCAGCGCCGCCGACGCCGAGACGACGGCGGTGCCCGTCCCGACGGCGTCGACGACGGACAAGCCGGCCGAGAACCCGGAGTACTTCCTCTACGAGATCACGGTTCGCTGAGGGGACTTCAGCGCGTGTAGGAGGGCGCTGAAGGTGGCGGGGGTGGTGGTGAGGATGGCTTGGGTGGGGTCGGCGGATTCGGTGAGGCGGATGGCTGCGGGGCCGGCGGATATGTGGACGCAGGCTTCGCCTTCCTGGCAGTAGGACGACTTTTGCGGGGTGGCGGCGACGTGGACGCAGGATTCGCCCTGAGCGCAGTAGGACGACTTCTGCCAGGCGTAGGCGGTCATGCGGGTCCTCTCACAGTGCGGTGACCAGGCTATGGATGAAGTCCCGGGTCTTCTCCGGGGGAAGTGCAACGGATTCCATGCGTTGCAGCAGACTCCGGTACGTGTCCAGTTCGGCCTCGGCCTCGACCAGCGCGGGGCCGTGCGACTGGTCCAGGGAAACCGTGTCGAGTCGGGGGACCGGGCCGTGGAGGTGGAGGAACGTCTGGCCGGAACCCGGGTAGGCCCCGATGGTGAAGGGGATCACCCGGATCGTGATGCCGTCGCGCTCGCTCTGGGTCAGCAGGTGCTCCAACTGGCGCTTGGCGACCGCCGTCCCGCCCACGGGTACGCGGAGAGCGGCATCGTGAATGATCGCCTGGTACGGCACCGGGTCGTCCTGGTCCAGTAGCGCCTGGCGCTGGAGCCGGAAGTTCACCCGGAGCTCGAGGTCGCGGCGGCTGAACTCGGGCACGGCCTGCTCGAAGATGGCGCGGGAGTGGTCGGCGAGCTGAAGCAGGCCGGGGATGTGCGCCGTGTTGGCCGCCTGGAGCCGGACCGCGTGGTGTTCGATCTCCGCCAGGTCGAGCAGCGGGGCGGGCAGTACCTCCCGAAAGGTCTCCCACCAGCCACTCTTCCGTTCGCCGGCGAGTTCGGTCAGACCGTCGAGGTAGGCGCTGTCGGAGCAACGGTAGATGCGGGCCAAGGCGCGCAGCCGGTCCGCGCTCACGCCGAATCGGCTGGCTTCGATGTTGCTGAGCTGGGCCTGGCTGACACCGAGCTGACGGGCCCCCTCGGTGACGGACAGCCCCGCCCGCTCTCGAAGCCTGCGTAGCTCCGTGCCGAGACGGATGCGGCGGGCGCTCGTAGCGGTCTTGGGAGCCATGGGTCAACTCTCCTTGGAAAGCCGCGCGTTGATGTCACCCACACGAGGGAAAACCTCATGCGATTGCCAAAATGGGAAATGTATTAAGTGATGGGCCGGTAGCTTACTGAGTCAGGCGCCACTCCTGGAAGCGCACCGCGGGACGCTGCGGCGGAGACACCAGGCACCCGTCCAACTCCCCTCAGTGATCGGAGATTTCCGATGGCCACCGTATCCCCGTCGTGGAACTACACCCTGCATCTTCCGCACGATCCACGCGCACCGGGCATCGCACGAGCCACCCTGAGGCTGATTCTGGCCGCCCACGAGATGCCGGACCTTGCCCCCACCGCCGAGCTCCTCGCCGCGGAACTGCGAGCAACTCGCACTGCCACACCAAAGGCCCCTACGCCCTCCGCCTCCGCTCCCCGGAACCCGGCCGGCTCCGCGTGACCGTATGGGACACGGACCCGGAGGTCCCGCCGGCCTTCTCCCACCCCGGTGCCCCACCCCCACAGGACGCCGAACACGGCCGCGGCCTGCATCTCATCCGGGCCTGCGCCGACGCATGGGGCGCGTCGGTCCTGAGCGAGGCGGGCGGCACGAAGGCCGGAAAGCTGATGTGGGCGGAGTGCGGAGGGGAGGCGGGGTGAGCGGGGTGGTACGGGCCGTAGGCAACGGAGCGCGATGTCCGTCTCGGCCGGGCGGCGCCATACTGGGAGGTGGAGCCATGCCCGTTCATCAGGAGCAGACCATGAGCGCACAGCCCGAGCACGGCTGGGGAGCGATGCCTCTCCCGGAGATCCGGACCGTGAACGACCTGCGCGGTGCGCTCAGCCGCTACGGCTTCCCGGGTGACTTGGAGCGGTTCGAGGAGGAACTGGCGACCGCCATAGGAGCCTCCTCCGTGAACGACTTCGAGGTGGCCTCCGCTGTGGTCCGGGCCTATCGGCACCGGGTCCTGATCAGGAACTCGCCCGAGATCATGACGGCCCTGGAGGACGCTCGCACCGGAGGCGGCGGCACGTGAACGAAGTCCCGTTGGAGGAGGCCGAGCCTGCGAGGAAGGCGTTCGGCGACCTGACGGAGGGGGAGCGGGAAGTCGTCCGGGACGCGCTCGATGCGATCCGCCGCGACCCGGCGGCGGGCCGCGAGATCCCCGGCTGGCGGCCGCCGTCTGTGGAATACACGATCACGACGCCCCTTGCCCGGGACTCGGCCGAAGCGATCACGGTCGTGTACACGCACACGCCGGGCATGGGTGTCACGGTTGTCTATTACTTCCGTGATCCACAGGTTGTGGACTGAGTCGCGCCCCTCACGCCCGTGTCCCGGTCACCTCTCCCTGCTCGACACCAGCAGCGAACCCGTCCAGGTGGTCAGCTGGCGGATGAGGGTGAGGACCTGGGAGGTGCGGGACCGGGCGAACGGCAGGACGAGCAGGGCTGGGGTGAGGGACAGGGTGACGAGCAGCAGGGGGACGAGGGCGAGCAGGACGATGAGGGCGCGTTGAGCCCAGCGGGCGGTGGCGAGCATGGTGGAGGGTTCCTTCCGGACAGCCGTTGGACGATTGCTGCCGGAACCCTCCGGCCCGTCCGGTACGTTGCGAAAGGCGCACCATGTTGCCAACGCAGAGTCAACAGTTCGGGGGAACTCCGTGACCGTCGTGGCCCGTGATTCCGGGAAGTCGTCGGAGATCGAACGCGGCGAGGTGCCCGAACTTGCCGCCCTCGGCAACGTGTTGCGCGAGCTGTTCAACACATTGGGCATCAGCCAACGCCAGTACGCCCACCGCATCCACCTCGACCCCTCGGCGGTCTCCCGCTACCTCAGCGGCCAACGGCGGCCCGGTCAGCAGTTCGTGGAGCAGCTGATCGCGGCGGTGGAGGAGGAACGGGGGAGCGCTGTCACGCCGGAGGCGCGGGAGGCGGTCCGGGGGGCGTGGCTGGCCGCCCTGAAGGCGTGTGATCCGGACGAGTACCGACTGGAGGTGCTCCGGGACGAGTTGGCGCGGTCCCGACGCGAAGCCGAGCGCGCCAACCGCAACGTGGAGGCCTTGCAGCTCCTGCTGGAACAGAAGGAGGCCCAGGTCCGTGACACCGCCGACGACCTCGTACGGCTGCGGATGGACTGGTCGGCCGAGCGCAAGGCTCTCTCCACCTCGCAGGATGCCCTGGGCCGCGAGGTCGAGGAGCTGAGGCAGGACCTGCTGGCGGCTCGACGGCTGCACCGCGAGGCGGAGGAACACGGGCGGGAGTTGCGGGAGCGGGTGCTGCGCTTGGAGGGGGAACTGGCGGAGCGGGGTGCTTCGCCGGAGGTCCCGCTGGAGGCGTTCAAGGGGCAGTTGGAGCGGACCTGGGAGGAGGAGGACTCGTCGCAGGCGTCCAGGGAACTGACGGAGGCGGCGTGGGCGCGGTCGTTGGAGGACGTTAGGCAGCTGGCGGCGTGGTTGGTGGAGCGAGGGGACGAACGGAAGATCATCAACTTCGTGACCGATGTCGCTCGCCTGCGGCCGGCCGAAGACGTGGTGCGTTTCGCCCGGCACTCCATGGCCTGGAACTTCGGGTTGGTCTTCGACGCGCTGGCGGAGGGCCTCGCCTCTCGCGTCGCCCCACGCAACGTCGCCTTCTACTACTGCGAGCTGGTCGGTGTCCTGCGCTTCGGTCAATCGCTGGGTGACGAGGTTCTTGCCGCCGCACTACGCAATGTCTCCACCCCCGACGACGCGATCGAGCTGATCACGCGGGTGACCGAGCGTGTGGGATCTGCCCGGCATTTCCACGCCTCGACCGCCGTGGTGGCACGCAGGCGGGTCGACGCAGGCTTCCCTTTCATCGTCGCGGTGGCACTGCACGAGGCGGGCGCGCTCGACATCGCGGTCGACATCATCGGAAAACTGTCCGACCGCTTCCTTCGAGGGAGGACCTCGGCCAGAGAAAGCCGCAAGTTCCCCCAGGGCGTCGGCCGCCTGGACGAACAGACCCTCCACAAGCTGTTCTCCCTGGTCGCCACCAGGCCCGGGGAGAGGACGGCCGCAGAGTTCGCGGCCCTCATCCACCGGGCAGCCATGGAGATCGGTGACCTGGCACTGTCGGACCAGCTACTGGACACCCTCGGCCCGGAATTCGAGCAGTTCGTCGCCGACAACCGGACCGGTGTCTCCGGTCGGCTCTACGAGTACGTCACCCAACGCCACGCCAACCCTCACTGACGCCCCAGAAAAATCGGGTTGGTAAACGCAGCCAACGCCCCCGGCAACGGCCCCGCCGCAGCCTCGTGCCGCAACTCCGCCCGCACGTACGCCGCATACGAAGCCGTCGTACGCCACTCCACCACCCCCGAACCCTCCACCGCCAACGGCCCGCTGCTGAACAGCACCCCCTGGTCCGTCACGAACCGCACCACGCACCGAGGCGCACCCGTGACCTCCAACCGCACGGTCACCGGCACATCCCGATCCACCCGCAACCGCTCCCCGATGCCCGCGTGCTCCCCGCGCCCCCCACTCGCCGTGAAGGACAACGACACCCTGCTGGACTCGGCGACATACGACCGGCCCGCGCGGATGCCCTCCTGGATCGCCTCCCGGGTCAGGTCGTCCGCCAGGACCACCGTCTGCGGGGAGCCCACCGTGTCCGGATCCCGGTGCGCGTCGCTGTTGCCCATCGCCGGGATCCAGCCATGCCCGTCACGCCCGTCACGACCTTCCCGCACAGACGCCACCAGCATCCCGTCCCAGTCGGCCAGCGTCACCTCGTCATCCGGCGTGTAGGGCCCGTTCCACACCTCGACCGCGTCCGCCTCGCCGAAGCCGAACTTCCAGTTGCAGCCGACGCAGGTGGCATGCGGATGGGCGGGGACCACCAAACCCCCCGCCCTGCGGATCCGGCGGGCGAAACGGCCGAAGCGGTTGTCGCGGGCGCGGTAACGCCAGTCCACGAAGGTCCCCGGGTCGGTGCCCAGCGCCACCACGTGGCCGTTCCTCGTCGTGACCTCCTCGCCCAGCATCACCAGCAGGTCGTCACCGGCCACGTCCGCCCAGTGCGCGTGCGCCGAGTGCGTGTTGTGCTCCGAGCTGTTGATGAAGTCCAGCCCCGCCGCCCGCGCCAGCGCAGCGATCTCCGCGGGGGTGCGGCGGCCGTCGGAGTGCCAGGAGTGGAGGTGGCAGTCACCCCGGTACCAGGCCCGGCCCCGTCCCTTCGCACGCTCCGGCGGGTACACCGGCGCGACGACCTCGCCCGGCTCGCCGTACGTCAGGGTGATCGTGATCTCGTACGGCAGGCCCTGCGGGGCGACCGTGTACGGGCCGAGCGCGATGTGCCACGTGCCTTCGCGTACCGGGCCGGGGATGTATCCCGGCGTCGCCTCGTCCGCGCGGATGAAGAACTCCGTGCGGGCGCCGCCGGACCAGCCCCGGAAGCCCTTCCCGCCCAGCTCGGTGCCGCGTTCGTCGAAGACGCCGATGTCGAGGGCGTTGCCGGGTGTGCCGGCGGGGACGGACGGGCGGTCGTAGACGTACGCGACCCTGAGTTCACGGACGCCGGCGGGGACTTCCACCGGCAGGTACACGAAGTCGGGTGAGCCGGTGGGCAGGGTGCCCCGCACCGTCCGGGTCTCGGTGTCCCCGGTGTTGTCGGCGCCTTTAGCGAAGCTCACGCTTCCCAACTTGACGTGCTCCCTGGCCTAAAGTCGAGGGATTCCGGCCTGGGTCGTCTGGCCCTTCCGGGGGCTTCCTGCTTCAACGCGCTGTGCGGGCACGCGTGCCCGTCTTACCGGCGCTCCACAGGCGTTTGGCGTCTCCGCCCGTCCGGCGGCGACGATTCGACGTCCCTCGAGGAGGACGTTGCGGGCTGCGTTGTGATCGCGGTCGTGCACGGTGCCGCATCCGCCGCACGTCCATTCCCGGACACGAAGGGGCTTGGGGCCGTCCCTGAATCCGCAGGCCGAGCAGATCTGGGAGGACGGGAAGGCACGGTCCACCTTGGCGAAGGTACGGCCGTGCTTGACCGCTTTGTACTCCAGTATGCGTACGAACGCGGACCATCCCGCGTCGTGCACCGACTTGGCGAGCCGGGTGCGCCCGAGGCTGGACACCGCGAGGT
The DNA here is from genome assembly GCF_042888465.1 of Streptomyces sp. NPDC002888. Taxonomy (NCBI): domain Bacteria; kingdom Bacillati; phylum Actinomycetota; class Actinomycetes; order Kitasatosporales; family Streptomycetaceae; genus Streptomyces; species Streptomyces sp. NPDC002888. Next base: position 346,383 of record NZ_JBIAPU010000006.1, read on the forward strand.
CTTCCACATACACCGCTTGGTTGTCGCGAATGATCTGTGTGGAAGCCTTGTGATGGAAGTCCCGGCGCCGGTCCGCCACCCTGGCGTGCTGGCGTGCGACCTTGATGCGGGCCTTGGCCCGGTTCTTCGATCCCTTGACCTTGCGCGACAGCTCCCGCTGAAGGCGCTTGAGCTTCTTCTCTGCCCGGCGCAGGAAGCGAGGGCTGTCGATCTTCCTGCCGTCGGACAGGACGGCGAAGGCGGACAGGCCAAACGACGAAGCTGAGAAAGTACCGGCCGCAGCTGTCCTTGATGACGGTCAGGGACGTGGGGAGGGCCAACCCTGCGGCCCCGCCGCCTGCCCGTGAGGCTGCCGAAGAAGTTCTTGTAGGCGGCATCCAGGTCCCGCAGGGACTGTTGCAGGACGACCGCTGACACGTCGGCGAGCCAGGCGCGTTCCTCGGTGCGCTTGGCCTGGGTGATGCGAAGCCGGGACAGCTCGGCCGACTTCACGTACGGCAGTCCTGCTGCGTGTGCTTCCTTACGGTCGCGCAGGCAGTCGTTCCACACCACGCGGGCGCACCCGAACGCGCTCGCCAGCGCACGGCGCTGCAAGGCGTCCGGGTATGCCCGGTAGTTGTAGCGGAGCTGCATGGAGATCACCGTATTGATACTTCGGGGCAGTCTACGACGAAAGCTCGCATTCAATTGGAATTGAGCACAATGTGAGCAAGTGTGTTCGATCCGACACCCGCGCAGGCGCGGGTGTTCGACAGCGAGATTGAACCGCCGTGCACGGGAAGGGAATCGGCGGCTTTCGGGGGTGCGGCGGCAAAGGTGTCCCGGGCATGTCAGATAGATGCCGACTGGTCGGTATGGACAGATGGTCCCGCGCCCGGTACAGATGAGTCATGCGTATCTCCGTGACGATCTTCCTCACCGACGAGACGATCACCCCGACCCGGCTCGCCCGTGAGCTGGAGCAGCGGGGGTTCGCCGGGCTGTACCTGCCCGAGCACACGCACATCCCGGTCGAGCGGACCACCCCGTACCCGGCGGGCGGCGAGCTGCCCCGCGAGTACGGCCGTACGCTCGACCCCTTCGTGGCGCTCGGCCAGGCGGCCGCGGTGACCGAGCGGCTCGGCCTCGGCACCGGCATCACGCTCGTCGCCCAGCACGACCCGATCGACCTCGCCAAGCAGATCGCGACGGTCGACCACCTCTCCGGCGGCCGCCTCACCCTCGGCCTCGGCTTCGGCTGGAACGTCGAGGAGGCCGCCGACCACGGGGTGGAGTGGCGTACGCGGCGCGAGCTGGTCCGGGACCGGATGGCCTTGATGCGGGCCCTGTGGAGTGACGAACCCACCGCCTACGACGGGGAGTTCGGGAGCGTGCGGGCCAGCTCCGCGTACCCCAAGCCCGTACAGAAGCCGCGGGGGCCCGTCGTCGGACCGCGCACCCTCATCGGCGGGGCCGCCGGGCCCAAGCTGTTCGCGCACATCAGCGAGTACGCCGACGGGTGGCTGCCCATCGGCGGGCGGGGCCTGTCGGAGTCGCTGCCGCTGCTGCGCGCCGCCTGGGTCGACGCGGGCCGCGACCCGTCCGCGCTCCAGGTCGTGCCGTACGCCGTCCACCCGAGCCCGGGCAAGCTCGCGTACTACGCCGAGCTGGGCATCGAGGAGGCCGTCGTGCAGCTGCCGCCTGCGGGGGAGGCAGAGGTGCTGAAGGTGCTCGACGCCTGTGCGCCGTACCTCCCCGGCACCAGTGTCACCGTGTGAGGAGCGGCTGCCCGGGACGGACCGGGCAGCCCCTCCAGCCCCTGATCAACGCATACGTATGCTCGAAGGATGACGACTTCCGCGACCTCCGGAACCGGACCCACCGAGAACTCCATGCGTCGCGCCCTCAAACGCGCCCGGGACGGCGTCGCCCTCGATGTCGGCGAGGCGGCGGTGCTGCTCCAGGCGCGGGGCGAGGCCCTCGACGACCTCGTCGCGTCCGCCTCCCGGGTGCGGGACGCGGGCCTGGAGGCGGCCGGCCGACCCGGCGTCATCACGTACTCGAAGAGTGTCTTCATCCCCCTGACCCGGTTGTGCCGGGACAAATGTCACTACTGCACCTTCGTCACCGTGCCCGGAAAGCTGCGGCGCGAGGGGCACGGGATGTTCATGTCCCCCGACGAGGTGCTGGACATCGCCCGCAAGGGCGCGGCCCTCGGCTGCAAGGAAGCCCTCATCACCCTCGGCGACAAGCCGGAGGACCGCTGGCCGGAAGCGCGCGAGTGGCTCGACGCGCACGGCTACGACGACACCATCGCCTACGTCCGGGCCATCTCCATCCGGATCCTGGAGGAGACGGGCCTGCTGCCCCACCTCAACCCGGGCGTGATGAGCTGGACCGACTTCCAGCGCCTGAAGCCGGTGGCGCCCAGCATGGGAATGATGCTGGAGACGACCGCGACCCGGCTCTGGTCCGAGCCCGGCGGCCCGCATCACGGCTCCCCGGACAAGGAGCCCGCCGTACGCCTCCGCGTCCTGGAGGACGCCGGCCGCTCCTCCGTCCCCTTCACCTCCGGGATCCTCATCGGCATCGGTGAGACGTACGAGGAGCGCGCCGAGTCCCTCTTCGCGCTCCGGAAGGTCTCCCGCGCCTACCACGGCATCCAGGAACTGATCATCCAGAACTTCCGCGCCAAGCCGGACACCGCGATGCGCGGCATGCCGGACGCGGAACTCGACGAACTGGTCGCCACGGTGGCCGTCGCCCGCCACATCATGGGCCCGAGCGCCTGCCTCCAGGCCCCGCCCAACCTCGTGGACTCCGAGTACGAGCGACTCATCCACGCCGGCATCGACGACTGGGGCGGCGTCTCCCCGCTCACCATCGACCACGTCAACCCCGAGCGCCCCTGGCCGCAGATCGAGGAGCTCGCGGAGCGCTCGGCGGAGGCCGGTTTCGCTTTGCGGGAACGTCTCTGCGCGTACCCGGAGTTCGTCCGGCGCGGCGAACCCTGGCTGGACCCACGGCTGCTGCCGCACGTCAGGGCCCTCGCCGACCCGGAGACCGGCCTGGCCCGCGAGGACGCGACCGTCGAGGGCCACCCCTGGCAGGAACCCGAGGAGGCCTTCGTCTCCTCCGGCCGTACGGACCTCCACTCCGCCATCGACACCGAGGGCCGTACGTCCGACCGCCGCGACGACTTCGACGAGGTGTACGGCGACTGGGGCGCCCTGCGCGAGGCGGCGGCCCCCGGCATGGCACCGCAGCGCATCGACACGGACGTACGCCAGGCCCTGCGCACGGCGGCCGACGACCCCACGAAGCTGACCGACGACGAGGCCCTCGCCCTCTTCCACGCGGACGGCGCGGCACTCGACGCCCTCACGCGCATCGCGGACGACGTCCGCAGGTCGGCGGTGGGCGACGACGTCACCTACATCGTCACCCGCAACATCAACTTCACCAACGTCTGCTACACGGGCTGCCGCTTCTGCGCCTTCGCCCAGCGCCGCACGGACGCCGACGCCTACACCCTCTCCCTCGACCAGGTCGCCGACCGCGCCCAGCAGGCGTGGGACGTGGGTGCGGTGGAGGTCTGCATGCAGGGCGGCATCCACCCGGACCTGCCCGGGACGGCGTACTTCGACATCGCCCGGGCGGTGAAGTCCCGCGTCCCCGGCATGCACGTGCACGCCTTCTCCCCGATGGAGGTGGTCAACGGCGCGACCCGCACCGGCATGACCATCCGCGAGTGGCTGTCGGCCGCGAAGGAGGCGGGCCTGGACTCCATCCCCGGCACCGCCGCCGAGATCCTCGACGACGAGGTCCGCTGGATCCTCACCAAGGGAAAGCTGCCGACGGCGACCTGGATCGAGGTCGTCACGACGGCCCACGAACTGGGCATCCGCTCCTCCTCCACCATGATGTACGGCCACGTGGACCAGCCCCGCCACTGGCTCGGCCACCTGCGCACCCTGGCGCGGATCCAGCAGCAGACGGGCGGCTTCACGGAGTTCGTGACGCTGCCGTTCATCCACACGAACGCGCCGGTGTACCTGGCCGGGATCGCGCGCCCGGGCCCGTCGATCCGCGACAACCGCGCCGTGACCGCGATGGCCAGGCTCCTGCTCCACCCGCACATCCCCAACATCCAGACCAGCTGGGTGAAGCTGGGCACGGAGGGCGCGGCGGAGATGCTGCGCTCCGGGGCGAACGACCTGGGCGGCACGCTCATGGAGGAGACGATCTCCCGGATGGCGGGCTCTTCCTACGGCTCGTACAAGTCGATCAAGGACTTGATCGCGGTCGCGGAAACGGCCGGCCGCCCGGCGAAGCCCCGCACGACCCTGTACGGCCCGGTGTCGGAGGAACGGCAGCGGGCGGCAGCGGTGTCGGACGGCCATCTGCCGGAACTGCTACCGGTGTTGGACTGACCGGTTGGACTGACCGGTTGGACTGACCGGTCGGACTGACCGGTCGGTCCGACGGGACCGGTGACCCGGCCGCCGAACAGCGCACTCACAGTACGATGATCCGACCCCCGGTGTCGGGGGCTGGAGACTGAGGAGTTGCGTGCCCGTGCCTGCCCGACGGCTGCCCTCGTGGGTCTGGGTCACCGGTCTGACCGTGGGTGCGGTCGTCTCGGTCGCCGTGCTGGCCGTGAAGGCCGACGGGGGCCCGCACCCCACGGCGACGGCGGCCCGCCCCAGCGCGTCGAAGCCGGCGGCTTCCGCGTCCGCGAAGCCCAAGGACTCGGCGCCGCCCGCGGTACCGGACGACTCGGGCACGGGCCGCCGTATCGTCTACTCCCTCGGCGAGCACCGGGTCTGGCTGGTCGACGCGAGCGACGCCGCCCGCCGTACCTTCACGGTGTGGGCGGGCACGGTCAGCCCCGACCCCGGGAAGTACTCGGTCTACACCCGCAAGGACGCCACCACCGGCTCCGACGGCGTCAAGATCGAGCACATCATCTACTTCACCGCCAAGTCCGGCATCAACATCGCCTTCTCCAACGCCGTCGACGGCTCCTCCCCGCCGCCCGCCTCCGGCACCCAGACGGGCGGCATCCGCATGCCCAAGGCCGACGGGGCGGCACTGTGGACGTTCGGAACGGAAGGTACGCAGGTCAGGGTCGTGAAGTAGGGGCCGACTCGTCCCTTTGGGACAGCTGGACGACGATGAGCGTGACCCCACTGAGCAGGAACACCCGCATCGCCGCGTCCAGCCCGTTCCAGTCCTCCGACTGCCACATCGCGAACCACTCCCCACCGATCGCGATGAACCCGGCGCCGAAGAGCAGCATGAGCATCAGCAGCCCGTACGTCGACACGCGCCGCGCCCGTACGTCGTCCCGCCGACCCCACAACCAGGTCCCGTACCCGAGGACGAGCGCGGCGACGGTCTCCCACACGATGATCGCGACGTACGCGGTGTCCTGTAACCCCTCGCTGGTAACGGCCCGCCACATCAGATCCTCGTCCTTGAACGTCGTATCCATGGCCAACACATGCTGAACGAACTGCTGATTCGTCCCGAAGTCGGTGATGTTCCCGAAGGCGACGAGGGCGATGTACAGGGCGACGGTGGCGGTGAGGAGGGTGGCGGCGAGGGGCATTCCCCGCGAGTTTCTTGAAGTGACCATGCCCATCCCGTTCCCCGCGCGGACCCACGTGATGCTCACGGGGTGCTGGGGCCCCCGGCGCACAGTGCGTGGTCGATCAGGGCGCTGGCCGCGTTCTCCTGGTCCAGGATGTGCTCCGGGGTGTCGCCGCGTGCCTCGGACATGGAGACCACGGCGCTTCGCCTGCCGTCGCCGGTGACGCCGTTGAGGGTGGTGTAGCCGCCGTCCCCGCCCTCGTGGCTCCAGTAGGTTCCTCCGCAGCTCCTCAGGGGGCGTTCGACCAGGCCGAGCCCGTACCGGCCGTCGGGCCACAGCTTTTGGACCTCCGCGCTCACACGGACGGTCTGCTTCATCTTGGCCAACTGCCGTGCCGGTAGCAGTCGGCCGTCGAGCAGCGCGCGGAGGAAGCGGTTCTCGTCCCGCGTGGTCGTGACGAACGAAAGGTTCTCGTGGTCCACAGGTATCTGGTCGGTGACGTCCACCCGGGAACCGGGGCCGAAGAGCTGGCAGGCCTGGGCGTGCGGCCGGGGCAGGGTGGGTGAGGTGCCCATCCAGCGGGTCTGGCGGAGGCCGAGCGGGCGCAGGATGCGGTCTTCGATTCGGTGTCCTGGCGCAACTGCTCCACGGGGGAGGGGCCGGCGGGCTGGGCGACGGCGGTGCTCACCTCGGCGGCCAGCAGCGTAGCGACACTGAGTGCCACGGCGAGGTGCCTACGCAGAGTCGAAGTCATCGCTGAACGCTATTTCCGCCCCCAACGGGGTGCGATCCGGCGCACCCCAGGATCGGAGGGGGGATTCCCCCCCAGAGCCCCGGACCCAGAGGCGGTGCCCGCGCACTCACCACAGGGGAGCGTTGGAGGATTCGCGCCAGTGCTTGAGCCGCGTCCAGAGGGTGCTCGGGCCGAAGTCTGGCCCAACTCCGCCAATTGAACAGCCGTCGCCGACTCACGGCACACCAGACGTCCTTCGAGGGTCAGCGGTGCGTTCCGATGTGCCCTGCTGGTGGCGCTCCTGGACTCGGCGGCCGCGTTCACCGGGAGCCCTGGGGTCTCGGGGCTCCCGCGTGGGCGGCTGTGCGTGGCGTCAGCTTGCGAACTTTGCGATGGCTGCTGGGGTGACGGGGGTGAAGAAGTTGACGAGGTGGCCGTCGGGGTCGCGGAACAGCAGCGACCGGTTGCCCCAGGGCATCGTGGTGGGCTCGGTGACGAAGTCGGTGACGAAGCCGGTCAGGTTCTGGTGAACGCGGTCCACGTCGTCGACGCGGAACTCGGTGATCACGCTGTGGTTGTCCGCCGGGCGGGCAGAGCCCGGGGCGAACAGCGGGACGGTGCGGGTGCTGGCGATCGCGAGGGTGGCGCCCGCGGTCCTGAGTTCGGCGAAGTCCTCGGTGGCCCACGTCGCCGGCACCCCGGTGGCTCGCTCGTAGAACTCGACGAGGCGCGCCACGTCGCTGGTGATGATGCGGATCGAGACGAAGTCCATGGGAATCTCCTTGGCTGTGCTGGAGGCGTGCACCGCAGGCTAGAAGAAATAGTGGACAGAATCGGTCCTGTATTCGCGTTAGGCTGCGAACATGCCTCGACCCACCGGCCGCGTGCTGACACTCCTGGAGCTGCTGCAGTCGGGCGGCACCCGGACGGTGGCCGAACTCGCCGACCGGCTCGGCGTCGAAGGGCGCACCGTGCGGCGGTATGTGCACCAGCTGATCGACCTGGACGTGCCCGTGGAATCGGTGCGGGGCCGCTACGGCGGGTACCGGCTCGCCCCCGGGTACCGCTTGCCTCCGCTCATGTTCAGCGACGACGAGGCGCTGGCCGTGCTGCTCGGCCTGGTCGCCGGCCGCCGAGCAGGGCTGACGACGACGGAGTACACGGCGAGCGAGACGGCATCGGCGAAGATCCGGCGGGTGCTGCCCAAGCACATCGCCCGTCGGCTCGACACCCTCCTGGAGGCTCTCGCCTTCACGGATCAGCCCGGCGCATTCGACACCCCGGACACCGGGGTCCTGCTCACCATCGCCGATGCGGTGCGCCACCGCCGACCGGTCTCGCTGCGCTACACCGACCGCGACGGACAGCGCAGCGAACGCACGCTGCACGCGTACGGGATCGTCGCCCATTCGGGCCGGTGGTACGTCACGGGCAAGGACGCCCGGATCGGCGAGGACCGAACCTTCCGGCTCGATCGCATCGCGGACGCGCGGACCCTGCCCGGCTCATTCGAAGCGCCAGTGGGCCCCGGTCCGACACAGCGCGTGTTGTCAGCAATGGCCACGGCTGAGTACCGGCATGAGGTGACCTTGCGGATCCACGGGACAGTCGAGCAGATCCGCGCCCGCCTTCCCGCCAGCGTCGCGAGCCTGGAGGAGCACCAGCCCGTGGCAGGCGAGGACCGGGCGACCGAGCGCTGGCTGCGCGTCGAGCTGCGGGCGGAGCGGCTCGACTGGTTGCCTCCGGTACTCGCCTCGCTCGACCGGCCGTTCGTCATCGAGCGCCCCGATGAACTGCGCGACCTCGTCACCGCGCTCGCCGATCGCCTCGCGTCCTACGCCCGCCAAGCTTCCACCGTCACCTCGTCACGTGCGTGACGAAATCCGTCCAGGCGGCGGGGGAGAGGGCGAGCCCTGCGCCTCGCTTGTCCTTGGAGTCGCGTACGTGGACAGTGGCGTCGGCGGGGGCTATGGCGACCTCGACGCAGTCGGGCCCGTCGTTGCTAGGAATCCCGAAAGTGATCCCCATGCCCGAGCTCACGCCGGACGCGCTGCGGGCGGCGGTCGCGCGTATCGCACCGAGCCGGATCCCTGCCCTCACCCAGCACCTCTTCGAAGCCACGACGAGCGCCCAGCAGACGCAGAGCCTCGCGCCCCTGAGGGCCTTCGTGAACTCCTGGGCCGTGTTCGTGGCGATCGAACGGCATCCTGAGCGCGCGGCCTGACTCCGTGAACTGGAGCGCATCGTGGACGCGGGGGAGCAGGACCCCGTCGAGGCCATCGCCGGGATCCGCGCGATCCGGGAGGCGGCCGAGGCGGAGGCGGGGCTGTGACGGACTGGGTCTGGGACTGCAACCCGAGCGCGGCGTACGTCACCTGGTGCGGCTGATACGGCTGACATATGGGCGTTTGATCCGCTTAAGGCATATCCAGCCCGCTAATCCTCCCCCTGAACCAGGCGTTCCCATTCGATTACAGTGCTGACCGTCGTACGTACGGACGGTGCCTGGGAGGTCTTGGTGGGTGCGACCGACGGCGCTGTCTGGGGCCGTACCGAGCAGCAGGACTTTCGGAGCCGGGTGCGAGGCACCCTGCTCGGGGCTGCCGTCGGCGACGCGCTGGGCGCGCCCGTGGACGGGCTGGGGGTCGACGCGATCCGGGAGGCGCACGGGGCCGAGGGCGTCGTCGATCTGGCGCCCGCGTACGGGAGACGCGGGGCCGTCACCCACCTCACGCAGCTCACCCTCTTCTCCGTGGACGGGCTGATCCGCGCCCAGGTGCGCCGGGACACCGGTGCCTGGCATCCGCCGACCGATCTGCACCGGGCGTATCTGCGGTGGGCCGCCACCCAGCGCGACTGGGGACCCGACGAGCGCCGTAAGGACGACGGCTGGCTGGCCCGCGAGGAGTGGCTCTACGCCCGCCGGGGCCCGGCCCACGCGCTGCTGCTCGGGCTCGGCGACGAGATGATGGGCACGCTGGAGGCGCCCAAGAACCCCGGCGAGGCGGGCCCCGAGGTGGTCGCCCGTTCCGCTCCCTTCGGGCTGCTCGTCGGCTGGGAGCCGCAACTGGTGGTGCAGCTCGCCGTGGAGTGCGCCGCGCAGACCCACGGGCACCCCGCCGCCTACCTGTCGGCCGGTGCGTACGCCGTGATCGTGCACGCCCTCGCCCGCGGCGACAGCCTCGACGGCGCCGTTCAGCGGGCGCTCGCGCTGCTCGGCGCGCGGCCCGGCCACCAGCCCGTGTCGGACGCGCTGCAACACGCGCTCGGTGCGGTACGGCAGGGGATCCCCACCCCGGACCGGGTCGCCGAGCTGGCCGGGGCCGGTACGGCGGAGACCGTGCTCGGCGCCGCCGTGTACTGCTCGCTCGTCGCGGAGGAGGTCCGCCACGGCCTGCGCCTCGCCGTGAACCACGCCGGCCCCTCGGCCGCGACCGCCGCCCTGACCGGCGGCCTCCTCGGCGCCCTCCACGGCGAAACGGCCCTCCCGCCGGCCTGGCTGGCCGAGCTGGAGGGCCGTCCGACCATCCTGGAACTGGCCGACGACTTCGCCATGGAGATGACCCAGGGGCCCGCGCTGCACGGCCCGGCGGGTTCGGCCCCGGGGTGGCTCGCCCGCTATCCGCGCGCGTGAGTTCCTTCAGTCCTTCGCCCGCGCCCTCACCACGTCGTCCACCGGCCCCGCCGGCGTGGGAACCGCGGCGGCCGCCGAACCAAGGCCGCCCCCGCTCCCGTCCCCGTCCCCGTTGATCTGGTCGATGATCGCGAGCCGCTCCGGTGTGTCCTCCGGCTTGAGGAAGCCGACGAGGATGTACAGGACCAGCGACACGGCGAGCGGGATCGACACCTGGTACTGGAGCGGGACGCCGCCGTCGACGTTCCAGTTGATGGGGTAGTTGACCAGCCAGAAGGCGAGCAGGCCCATCGACCAGCTCACCAGCGCGGCCGTCGGGCCGGAGCGGCGGAACGGGCGGAGCAGGCCCAGCATCATCGGGATGGCCATCGGGCCCATGAGACCCGCGACCCACTTGATGACGACCGTGATGATGTCCTTGAACGCCGGCGAGTTGACCTGAGTGGCCGCCGCCATCGACAGCCCGAGGAAGACGACGGTCGTGATCCGGGCGACGCGCAGCCCCTGCCCCTCGCTCCACGCCCGCGCCCTGCGCCACACCACGGGCGCGCAGTCCCGGGTGAACACGGCCGCGATGGCGTTGGCGTCGGAGGAGCACATCGCCATGGTGTGGGAGAAGAAGCCGACGATGACCAGGCCCAACAGGCCGTGGGGGAGGAGCTGTTCGGTCATCAGGGCGTACGAGTCCGAGCCGTCCGGCTTCTTCGACTCCACCAGCAGCGGCGACATCCACATCGGGAAGAACAGCACCAGCGGCCAGACCAGCCACAGCACCGCCGACAGCCGCGCCGAGCGCTCGGCCTCCTTCGGGCCGGCCGTGGCCATGTACCGCTGGGCCTGGTTGAGCATGCCGCCGTTGTATTCGAAGAGCTTGATGAAGAGGAAGGCCAGGAGGAACACCGTGCCGTACTGGGCCACCAGCGGCTTGTCGTGGCCCTGGAGTGCCGGCTCGTCCCAGGCACTGGCGATGCCGATGCCCTTGTCGTCGAGCTTCAGCAGCACCGCGATGAACATCGCGATGCCGGCCAGCAACTGGATGACGAACTGGCCGAGTTCGGTCAGCGCGTCCGCCCACAGGCCGCCGATCGTGCAGTAGACGGCGGTGATCGCGCCCGTGATGAGGATGCCCTGGTTGAGCGAGATCCCGGTGAAGACCGACAGCAGTGTCGCGATCGCCGCCCATTTCGCGCCCACGTCGACGATCTTCAGCAGCATCCCGGACCAGGCCAGCGCCTGCTGTGTCTTCAGGTCGTACCGGTTCTTCAGGTACTCCAGCGGCGAGGCCACGTGCAGCCGGGAGCGCAGCCGGTTGATGCGGGGCGCGAACAGCTTGGAGCCGATGGCGATGCCGAGGGCGATGGGGAAGGACCAGGTGATGAAGGAGGTGATGCCGTAGGTGTAGGCGATGCCCGCGTAGCCGGTGAACATCACCGCGCTGTAGCCCGACATGTGGTGCGAGATGCCGGAGAGCCACCATGGCATCTTGCCGCCGGCCGTGAAGAAGTCGCTGACGTTGTCGACGCGCTTGTGCGACCAGACACCGATCGCGACCATCACGCCGAAGTAGCAGATCAGCACGGTCCAGTCGAGACCGTTCATGGTGCCCCCTTCCAGGGTCCGCCTTGTGAACTCCGCTCAGCTGGTTGGCACTTCGCGCGAGCGGGGTAGGGGCGAGGGAGGCGGCGAAGTGCCCGCTCATCCTGGGTGGGGTTACGTGGGCACGACAAGCTGGCGGAAGGTCAAAGGCAAGTAAAAATGTTCGCCTTACTGACCTGAGTTCACCTACATGAACAAGTGTGGACGGTGAAGGGTGGCCGAAAGGGGACCGTCTCAGCGCATCAGCTCCCCCGCGTTGACGAGCAGCGACTGCCCGGTGATCGCCCGCGCCCGGTCCGACGCCAGGAACACCGCCGCGTCCGCCACGTCCCCGTCGGTCGCCAGGTCCGGCAGCGCCATCCGCTCCGTCAGCCGCCCCAGCACCTCGGCCTCCGGGACCTCCTCCGACAGCGCCGTGAACTGCACGTACGCCCGAACCGGCGGACCCCACATCCAGCCCGGCAGCACCGTGTTGACCCGGATCCGGTGCGGCCCCAGCTCCCGCGCCAGCGAGTACATCGCGCTCGTCAGCGCCCCCTTCGAGGCCGCGTACGCCGCCTGCCGCACCTGGGACGGGGCGGCGACGGCCGACTGCGTGCCGATGAAGACCACCGAACCGCCGCCGCCCGCCTTCAGGGCCGGGAGGCACGCCCGCGTCATCCGCAGCGCCCCCAGCAGGTTCACGTCGATCACCGACTGCCAGGTCGCGAAGTCCGCGTCCTGCACCCCGCCGAAGTAGCTGTCCCACGCGGCCACCTGCACCACCGCGTCGATCCCCCCGAACCGCTCCCGCGCCAGCGACGCCAGCGCCTCGCACTGCCCCTCGTCGGTGATGTCGGTCGACCGGTACGCCGTGTGCGCGCCGTCCGGGTCGATCTCGGCGGCGCTCTTGGCGAGGTTGGCCTCGGTGCGCGCGCCGAGGACCGCGTTGCCTCCGTCCCGTACGACCGCCGCCGCGACCTGGTGCCCGAGCCCGGCGCCCACTCCCGAGACGACGACGGTCTTCCCCAAGAGCAGTGACATCGGAGGCCTCCCTGGCTCTGGCGCATTATCTGACGGAGCGTCAGAGTATGAGCGAGCCGCCTAGGAAGGGGAAGGCCATGAGCGAGGAGACCCGCAGCGAGACGTACGCCGAACTGGCCGCCGTGGGCCCCTACGGAGTCCACCCCGGCCACGCCCTGATCACCATGGTCGAACCGCACCCTGGCCACGAGTACGCCTACAACCGCTGGTACGAGGACGACCACTACTACGCCGGTGCGATGGCCATGCCCTGGATGTACGCCGGCCGCCGCTGGGTGGCCACCCGGGAGCTGCAACTGCTCCGCTACCCGGAGAAGTCGGCGATCGCCCAGCCCGTCACCGCCGGCTGCTACATCTCCACCTACTGGATCACCTCAGGCCGCTACGACGACCACATGAGGTGGACGGTCGCCATCAACAAGCGCCTCAACCGGGACGCCCGCGTCCACCAGGACCGCACCCACGTCTTCACGGCGTTCCAGGACCACGAGGCGACGGTGTACCGCGACGGCGCGGCGGGCCCCCGAGACTTCCACGCCCTCGACCACCCGTACGCCGGGCTGGTCGTCGAGGTGATCGACGCGGAGTCGCCGGAGCAGCGGGCGGAACTCCTGGAGTGGCTGCGCTCCCGCCACCTTCCCAAGTGCCTCGCCGCGTCCTCGGCCGCCCTGGTCACGGTCTTCCGGCCGACCCCGCTCCCCGGCGACCGCATGACCTACGTCAAACAGGTCGAGGGCGTCGACACCCGCCTGACCCTGCTGTGGTTCCTGGAGGCCGACCCCAGGGAGTGCTGGGCGGACACCTTCACGGGCCTGGACACGGCGGTCGCGGAGTCGGGGCTCGGGCGGGTGGAGCTGGTGGCGCCGTTCATCCCGACGGTGCCGGGCACGGACCGCTACGTCGACGAGCTACGCCACCAGCCACGTCACTTCAACTCGTCGGGACAGGGAGTGCCCCGCGGCAGGCCGTAGGGCGCCGCCAGCCGATACGTCCCCGCCTTCGGCGCGATCAGCATCGTCCACTCGTCGCCCTTCGCGTCCTCCTCGGTCTCCAGCAGGCAGCCGTTGGGGTTGTCGTACGTCTTCGGCGTGCCCTCGGGACTGTCCTTGGACTCCTGCGTCTCCTGCGGCGGCTCGAGCTTCTTGCCCTCGGCGTCGACGACGCTCAGCCACGGCGAGTACGGGATGCGGATGAGGATGCGGCCCGGCTTGGTCACCTTCATCGTCATCTCGGTCTGCCCGGCCCGCTCCACGACCGCGTTCGGCTCCGCGAGGGACGTCGGGTCGGTCACCCGGAACAGCTGCCAGTTCGCGTCGCCCCAGATCTGCTTCAGATACGGCATGCCCCGCTGGACCAGCTGACGCTCGCGCTCCCCGCCGGTTCCGTCCGGTTCGTCCTTGGGCAGCACCACGAAGTGCACGGCCCACCGCTTCAGCCAGTCGTGGTAGTTCGCCGAGTTGAGCGTGTTGTCGTAGAAGAGCGGGTTGCGCTCCATGTCGGCCTGGCGGTTCCAGCCGCGGGCCAGGTTGACGTACGGCGCGAAGGCGGAGGCCTCGCGGTGGGAGCGGGCCGGGACCACCTCGACGCGGCCCTTCTCCGCGCCGACCTCCTGCAGCTCGTTCACGAGCGGCGCGAGCTCGCGCGCCCAGTTGGACGCCGGGGTCGTGTGGATTATGTCGTCGACCGACTTGAAGCCGATCCAGCCGACGAACGTGGCCATCGCCAGCACGATCACGTACCACTTGCGGGTGCGCGGCACCGCGAACGGCAGCGCCGCCATCAGCACCACACCGGCGAACAGCATCGGCAGCCGCGTGATGTTCGACCCGATCTGCGAGCTGATCAGCCAGACCAGCAGCACCGCGAGACCGTAGACCGCGGCCGTGATGCGCACGGTCTTCCAGTCACGAGGCACGACGTAGACGGTGATCACCGAGAACAGCAGCGGCAGGATCGCCGACCCGAAACCCATCGGCTGAGTGCCGGAGAACGGGAACGCGAGCGCCGACACCGCCACGACCGCCGTCGGGCCCAGCCCCAGCGCCCACGCGCCAGGGCGTCGCTTCTGCAGGAACAGCGCGGCCGCCACCAGCCCCACGAACAGGCCCGCCACCGGCGACGACATCGTGGCCAGCGCGGCCAGCGGCGCCGCGCACAGGGCCTTCGCCCACCGCTTGTAGCGCCAGCGGTGCGGCCAGTTGAACACGACGGCGACCGCGCCCAGCGCGAACGCCGTGCCGAGACCGAACGTGACCCGCCCCGATATCGCGTTGCACACGAAGGCGAAGACACCGGCGAGCGTGGTCGCCAGCGGGTTCCGCACCGGCCGGCAGCGCACCAGGATCAGTGCCAGCAGGGCGGCGGAGACCGTCCCCGCGATGATCATCGTCGTACGGACGCCCAGCACGGACATCAGATACGGCGACACCATGCTGTACGACACCGCGTGCATGCCGCCGTACCAGGCGAGGTTGTACGCGGAGTCCGGGTAGCGGCCGACGAACTCGGCCCACGCGTCCTGCGCCGCGAGGTCACCACCGCTGTTCGCGAACGTGAAGAACCAGGCGATGTGCAGGGCGCCGCCGAGAGCCGTGATGAAGAGGACGGGGTGCCGCCCGATCCACTCGCGCAGGGCGGCGGTGCGGGCTGCGAATCCGGACGATCCGCCGTCACGCTCCGCGGGTGCGGGCAGCTGTATTCGCGGGCCGGTACCCGGGCCCGGACCGGTGTCGTCGGTGCGTGTCGGCTCCGCAGTGGCCACCTGTAGGCGCTCCCCGTGTCCTGTCTTCTGTTCTAGGCCGCACCTCGTTCGCTCGCGCTTCACGGTCGCGTTTCCGCGTCCGGCGACCCTGTCCCGTTTCGCGACGCTAGCACGCACCCCGCCGGGGAGCCGCCGGTTAACGGTGCTCCACCGACGGGTGCGCCGGTACGGCCGTGACATGCCGTGACGTGTGCGTCAGCCGACGCGGGTCAGCTTGTCCGCGAAGCCCGGTTCGGCCAGGTCCTTCTGCAGTGCGACCGGGATGTTCACCGCGTCCCCGGAGCCGTCGCCGACGCTGAGCGAGCCCACCTTGGTGCCGGCCTTCGCGGTGTGCGGTACGTCGTCGGTGGCGAAGGACAGCTTCACCTTCAGCCCGGCCCAGCCGACGGCACTGACATCCTTGGTGACGACGACGGGCGTCCGGTTGCCGAACTTGTCGTCGACGTACCCGACGACGTCACCCGCCTTAAGGATCTTCTCCGAGGTCAGGGCGTCCTGCGTGGCGAGCATCGCCGTCTTGCTCACCTTGTTGACCAAGTCGATGATCGAGGGGGCGTTGTGCTGGCCGAGGACCGCGCCGACCAGGGTCACGGTCTCCCCGCCGACCTCCTTGGTGGCGGCGAACAGCAGGTTGCCGCCGGCCTTGGTGGTGGAGCCGGTCTTGATGCCGATGGCGCCGTTGTAGGGGACGAGGTCGTTGTAGTTGCGCCACTTGAAGCCGGTCGGGTCAACCCAGTTCGGCAGCTTGGTGATGTCCATCAGGGCCGGGATCTTCACCAGCTCATGGCCGAGCTTCACCTGGTCGTGGGCGGTGGAGACGGTGGTCTCCTTCAGCCCCGAGGCGTCGGTGTACTTCGTGTTCGTCATCCCGAGCTCCTTGGCGGTGTCGTTCATCTTCTTGATGAACGCCGCCTCGCTGCCCGCGTCCCAGCGCGCGAGGAGCCGGGCGATGTTGTTCGCCGAGGGGATCATGACCGCCGAGAGGGCCTGCCTCAGGGTGTACTTGTCACCCTTCTTGACGGTGTTGACGGTGGACTCGTCGTACTTGTCGTAGCCGCCCTCCTTCTCGGCGAGGGCGTCGATGGGGATGCTCGGGCCCTCCGTGCCCCGCTTCAGCGCGTGGTCCTTGAGGACGACGTACGCGGTCATCGCCTTGGCGACCGAGCCGATGGCGACGGGCTTCTGATCGCCGAAGCCATCCACCGTGCCGATGCCGTTGACGTCCATCCAGCCCTGGCCCTCGCTCGGCCACGGCAGCGAGACCTTGTCACCCTTGAAGGTGTACGACTCCTCGGCGGTGAGGGCGAGGGTCGGGGTGGGGAGCGGCCGCACGGCCTGCACGATCGCAAACACGACGGCGAGCAGGAGGACGATCGGCGTCCAGATCTTCACCCGGCGGACGGACGTCCTGAGGGTCGTCTCCGCGGGCGGCGGCGTGTTCGTCAGCTCCGCCAGCAGGTCCAACGGCGGCTTCGGCGGCAACGGCTGCTGCGTCGTCCGCTCCGGGCCGACCTGCGGGACGGGGCTCGTGGCCTCGGCCGGCTTCACCCTGGGCAACGCGGTCGTCGCGTCCGCGGGCGGCGGCTTCCGCGTCGCCGGATCGTCCAACGGCTTCAGCGCGACGAACTTACTGGTCCGCTCGGCCTCGGCCTCGGCAGCCTTGTCGCCGGCCTTGCCCTCGGCCTTGTCGCCGGCCGTGCCCTCGGCCTTGTCGTCAGCCTCGCCTTCGGGCTTCCGCCCGGCCTTCTGAGCAGCCTTGCCCGCGTCCCCCAGCTTCAACATGGTCGTCGGCTGATCAACCTCCCGCTTGCCGACCCGCGGCGCCTTGAAGACGGCGGTGGGCTGGTCGACGGGGGGTGCGGTGGGCTTGGCGGAGCCGTCGGAGTCGGGGCCGGACTCGGTGTCGGCGTCGGCGGTCGGCTCCGCGTCGGCTTCGGGCTTGGCGTCGGCCTTCGCGGAAGTGTCGGTGCTGGGCTTGGAGTCGGCCTTCGCGGCCGTGTCCGTGCCGACCCGGGGGTCCGCCTTTGTGGGGGTCTCCTTGTCGGCGGGCTTGGTCTCGGCCTTCGCGGGGCTGTCGGAGTCGGCCTCGGCGGGCTGGTCCGTGTCGCTCCTGGGGTCCGCCTTCGACGGGGCGTCGCCTTCCGCCCCCGCCTTCACCGCGCCGCCGGTCGCCTTCGAGCCGGGCTCGTCGGTGTCGGTGTCGGTGGCGGAGTCTTCCTCGGTACGCGGCTCCCGGTCGGCCCCGCCGCGGGCACCCGCCCCGGCCGCCTCGTCGGCTTCCGGTGCTTCCGGTGTGTCCTGGACATCTTCGGCATCCCGGTCGCCCGCGGCTCCAACGGCGCTCTCGGCCTCCTGTGCGCCCGCAGAGGCGCGCCCGGCCTTCCCGGCGCCCGTAGAGGCGCCCCCGGCCTTCTCGGAGCCCTCAGCGGCCTGCTCGCCCTCCTCGGCCGCCTCGGCGTCCCGCTCGCCCGCCTCGGAGCCCGTGGAGGCGTGTCCGGCGCTCTCGGAGTCGTCAGCGGCCTGCTCGTCCTGCTCGGCCGGGTCGGCCTCAGCAGTCGCTCGCTCGGCCTTCTGGGCGTCCTCGGCGGTGTCCCCGGCCTTCCCGGCGCCCTCAGCGGCCTGCTCGCTCTCCGCGGCCGCCGTGGAGGCGCGTCCCGGCTTCTCCGCGTCGTCGGACTCCGCGGCGTCCTGCGTAACCGTTTCGCTGGACGTGGCGTCCTCGGCGGACTGGACCCACGCGGCCACGGCGGCGCGCAGACGGGCGTCCCCCGTGGCGTCGTCGCCGTCGCCCTCGCGGTCCTCGCTGTCCTCGGTGCCGGAAGCGGCGTCGGCCGAGTCCGAGTCCTTCACCGCGCCCTCGGCGCCATCCGCGTCCTCGGCCTCCCGAACGCCGTCCGCCGAGCCGTCATCGGTGCCCTCGGTGGCCTCGGCGTCATCGGTGGCCTCGGCGCTCCCGGCGCTTTCGATGTCCCCGGTCTCCGACCTCCGTACCGAGAACACCCGCGTCGCCGTGTCCACGCCGCCGTGGGAGCCGGATTCCGACGAGGAGGACGACCTGTCCGCCGTGCCGCCCTCCCGGCTCGCCGGGAGGCGTGGGTCTCGGGTTTTGGACCTGGCCTCGGGAACCGGACCCGCGCTCCCCGACGTCGGTTCTGCCGACGACTCGCGCTGCTTCGACCTGTCGGGGGACTCGCCCGCCACCGATGCCTCCTCCATGTGCCGCACGGCCTCCGTGCGCCTGCCGAACCGTGAACCGCCGCTCGGAACAGCACCACAGCGCGCTGTCCGAACCATGTACCAGTGTCCTGTGTGAGGGCATGGTTCCTGCGTTAGACGAGAACGACATACCTACCGGTTCCCTTACAAACAGGTCACGCACCCTCGACAGACCAATGTGAGAGGGGTCACCCTGTCATTCATCCACGCGGGGAGGCATGGATGGGCAGGAGCCGCAGAACCATTCCGGAGGAGCTTCTGCTGCTGGCATTGGACCCGACCACGGGTACCACTGCACAGCCGCAGTCGCTCGACCTTGGTCTGGCCGGAGCACAGCTAGTGGAGCTGGCGCTGGCCGGACGGATAGCCCCAGACGGGGATCGTATCGCCGTGGTGTCCCCACGGCCGACTGGAGATCCAACACTGGACTGCGCGTTGGAGTTGCTGCGAAGGCGTGGCGCTCCGGTGCGGGCCGTCCACTGGATCGGCGGGCCGCGTCTCGGGCTACGCCAGACCTACCTCTCGCATCTGGAGCGGTGCGGCATGGTGCATGCCGTGGCGGGCCAGATGTGCGGAGTGCTGCCGACGACTCGCTACCAGGCGACGGACACCGACATCAGCCGGGAGATCAAGGCCCGGCTGGACTCCGCGATCCGCACCGGCGTACCGCCGGACCCGCGGACCGCGGCGCTCGCCGCACTGGCGCACGCGGTCGGACTCGGCAAGCACCTGTACCCGGGGAACGAGGGACGGTCGTCCCGATCCCGGTTGCGGGACCTGATCCGGCACGACCCCATGGGCGGGCTCGTCGCGCACGCCGTGATGGACGTCCAGAACGGTGCGGCGGCTCAGCCACGCCGCCCGGCACCGGCAGGCCGCCAGGCCGCCCCCGGCGCCAGGCCGGCTGCGGAACCCGCGCGTGGCGTTCCGGTGCAGCCACACCACGGATCCATGGTGCGTGTCGTGGCCCACTGAACCGCACTTCAACGACAGGGCCGGCAGGCAGCGCCGGCAACAGCAAGACCCGTTCGGGAGCCGCCGCGGCCCGCGCGGGGTGGTGGGACCGTCCGTTTGCAGGACACGGTCCCACCACCCCGCGCGGACGCATGTCCAGGCGGAGGACCGCCTGCCGTACGCTCGGCGTGCGCATCCGGCCGACGCCCTCCGAACTGGCGTGTACCGGCCGCATATCGTCCGTTTTCCAGCGGTACAAAGCACCTTGGTGGCAGTCTGCTCAACAGCAGATACGCAAAGTGGAGCACGCAGCCGGAGGTGCACGTCCCGTGGCGTCCAATGTCAATCCCACCGTCAGGCGACGCCGGCTGGGCCAGGAGCTGCGTCGGCTCCGTGAGCTCAAGGGCATGACCGCCGAAGAGGTCGCCGAGCGACTGCTGGTGTCCCAGTCGAAGATCAGCCGACTCGAGAACGGCCGCCGCAGCATCAGCCAGCGCGACGTGCGCGATCTGTGCGGGGTCTACGAGGTGGAGGACCACCGCATCATCGATTCCCTGATGCAGATGGCCAAGGACTCGCGCCAGCAGGGCTGGTGGCACACCTTCGGGGACATCCCCTACAGCGTCTACATCGGCCTGGAGACGGACGCGGCGAGCCTGCGCGTGTTCGCCCCGCAGGTCGTGCCGGGGCTGCTGCAGACCCGCGCGTACGCCGAGGCCGTCATCACCGGGGCGCTGCCGGAGACGGCGACGAGCGAGATCGAGAAACGGGTCCAGGTGCGCATGCGCCGGCAGGAACGTGTCTCCGCCGCGGAGAACCCGCTGCGGCTGTGGGCGGTGCTCGACGAGGCCGCGCTGCGCCGGGTCGTCGGGAACCGGCAGTTGATGCGCGAGCAGCTGGAACACCTCGCCGAGGTCTCCCAGCTGCCCCATGTCACCGTGCAGGTGCTGCCGTTCGACGTGGGCGCCCATCCCGGCCTCAACGGCCAGTACGCGATCCTCGAGTTCCCGGACGCGGCGGACTCCAGCGTCGTCTACATCGAGGGCGTCACCAGCGACCTGTATCTGGAGAAAGCGCCCGATGTGCAGAACTACAGTGTCATGTACGAGCATCTGCGGGCACAGGCCATGAATGCGGACCAAACCCGGCAATTCATTGCAGACCTGGCGAAAGAGTACGCCCGCTGACCTCATCGCGACGGAAGGCGCCGGACAGTACACCTTGGGCAAGTTCTAAGGGAAGACCCCTTTGGAAAATGCCATCCGGTCGAGTGAATCACTGCTCCGCCTGAGGGAGTTGACCAGTAGCGTCGATCAAGCCAGCAAGACGACGACGCTGGCGCAAACCGAGCCGTGGACCCGTTTGGGACCACGGCCCGGTGACGCACCTCAACAACGGGCAAGTCATCGGAGCAGAAATGGCAATTCTTCGCGGTGCCACGCAAGAGTGGACCAAATCCTCGTACTCCGTCGGGAACGGCGAATGCGTCGAAGTCAAGTCGCCCACCCTCTCGGCGCTCGCCGTCCGGGACTCCAAGGACCCGAAGGGTCCCGTGCTGGCCTTCCCGGCCGACGCGTGGAGCGCGTTCGTGGCATCGGTCAAGCCGTAGGCCGGACCAACCACACAGGCAACACCGACAGAGCCCTCTCGACTAGCCCGCCGTCCTTGCCGAGGGGGCTCGGCTCATTTCACGGGGAACGCCACATCGCACACCGGGTCCTCGGACCCCGCCGCGTCCCAGTCCGCGAAGTAGACCTCGCGGCAGGGACCGTCGCCCGTGAGTCCCTCCGCCTTCATCCACTCCTCCACCGCCTCGAAGGCCGCCAGGATCTGCGGGTGGGCGACCTGCGCCTTGGTGATCCGGGTGTACGCCAGCCGTCGCGCCGGCTCCACCCGCACCTTCGTCTCCCGGCCCCGGCCCCGCCGCTCCACCCAGGCCCGTGCCGCCGCCTCGTCGGCGACCGGCACGCACGCCTCGGCGGGGCCGTCGCTCTCCATGGACACCTCGGAGTGGTAGACGACGAACGGCGGGGCGCTGGTCCCGCCGCACTCGCGCGCCGCCTCCTCCAGCCGGTCCAGCGACGCCCCGATCCACGCCGGCAGTTCGTCCGCCAGCGTGTGCCGGGTCTCGGTGATCACCACCCGTGCGGGTACGTCGACCGTCTCGACCACGAACTTTCCGTACATCTCGGAGCTCCTCCCTGACAACCGTCCACGGAGGTACTCGGCGAGCGTCCGCTGCCCCGCCACCCGCGTCTCGACGTCCGCCCAGTAAGCGGTGAGCCGGTCCGCCGCCTCGGTCCCGTCGGCCGCCTCGACCACCTCGGCGATCCTCGCCAGGGGCATGTCGAGCTGGCGCAGGAGCGCCACCATGCGGGCGCGTTCCACCTGGCCCGCGCGGTAGTAGCGGTAGCCGCTGGCCTCGTCGACGTGCGCCGGGGTCAGCAGTCCGAGGCGGTCGTACAGCCGCAGGGCCTTGGCCGAGAGCCGGGCCCGCGCGGCGAACGCGCCGATGGTGAGCAGATCTTCGTCCACCGTGGAATCCTCCGTCACCGGGCGGTCCTTTCGCCCGGTGAGAAGGACGCTCCACCTTGCCCCAGGGGCAGGGTCAACCGGCCAGCTGGGCCTCGAGAGCGGAAACCAGCTCCGCGGACTCCGGCTCGGTCTGCGGGGAGAAACGGGCTACGACGCCGCCGTCCCGCCCGACGAGGAACTTCTCGAAGTTCCACCGGATGTCCCCGGTGTGCCCCTCGGCATCGGCGAAGCCCACGAGCCGCTCGTACAGCGCGTGCCGGTCCTCGCCGTTCACCTCGACCTTCTCGGTCAGCGGGAAGGAGACGCCGTACGTCGCCGAGCAGAACTCGGCGATCTCCTCGGCCGTTCCCGGCTCCTGCCCGAGGAACTGGTTGCACGGCACGCCGAGCACGGTGAAGCCCTGGGCGGCGTACCGCTCCTGGAGCCGCTCCAGGCCGGAGTACTGCGGGGTCAGCCCGCACTTGGAAGCCACGTTCACGATGAGCACGGCCTTGCCCGCGTACTGCGAAAGCTCGGCGGAACCGCCCGTGAGGGCGCCCATCTCGACGCCGAGGGGAGAGGAGGAAGAGGGGGAAGCGGACGGGGTGGCACTGGAATCAGTAGTCATGAGCGGATGCTAACGCCGCCGGATGACGTGACGGGGGCCGCCCCGGCCGCCTCCACCAGGACCTCGCCCGCCGCCGTCCGGGAGTACAGCATCGACCGGCCCGCGCGGCGCCGGGTCACCAACCCGGCGTCCAGCAGGACCCGCAGATGCCGTCCGACGGAGCCGAGGCCCTGGCCGGTGACGGCGACCAGCTGGGTCGTGCTCATCGGGGTGCCGAGCAGGACGAGCACCCCGGCCCGGGCCGGGCCCAGGAGGGCGCCCAGACTCGCCGGGACGGGGCGGTGGGCGGGGTCCTCGGCGAGGGCGCCCGCGCAGGGGTAGACGACGGCGTACCGGTCCCCCTCCTCCCAGGACACCCAGCCGGCCTTCGGGGTGACCGGCACGAACACCAGCTCGGCGCCGGAGATCTCGCGCGGCGGATACTCGTGCAGATTGACCTGAAAGCGGTTCTCGCCCAGCCAGCGCGTCCCCGGCCGCAGCGAGTCCAGCGCGGCCGCCCAGCCGCCCCGGCTCACCTGCGCGGTCCGCGCGACGACATCGGCCTCCAGGACGCCCCGCCGCCGCTCCCAGTACGGCCGTACGGTCTCGCCCCACACGTACTCCAGGAGCGCCGCCGCCCGCTCGGGCAGGTCGTCGCGGTCCAGCGCGGCGGGCAGCGGACCGGCGAGGGAGACCCGCAGGTGCGCCCGCGCCGCGTCGGGGCGGGCCGCCCGCACCCGGGCGACACCCTCCGCGAAGCCCTCCCCGTCCCGGGGCGCCGGCGTGAGGAAGTCGGCGATCCAGTCCCTGCCGAGCCCGGCGCGGACGAGCAGCGCGGTGACCGGATCGCCCGCCAGATGCGCGCGATACCCGGGCAGATGCGCCCGCAGCCACTCCCGCTCACCCGGGTGGGCGGCCACGCCCGCGTGCAACAGCTTCAGGCTCGCGAAGGTCTCGGCGAGCGGGGAGAGCACGAACCGACTCCGGGCGAGCGTGTCGGCGTTGACCTGCCACCAGCCCACAGCCCCTCCTCGTACGAAGTGTCCACGCAGACGATGTTTCGCGTCTCCGCGAAACAATAACGACCGCTCACGGGCCCGCCCGAGACTCCCCGCATGCCCAGCTACCGCGGCCTCTTCCGCACCCCGGAGTTCACACCCCTCTTCCTCACCTCCGCCGCCCACACCGCGGCCCAGACGATGAGCGGTCTGGCGCTCGGCACGCTGGTGTACCGGGCGACGGACTCGCCGCTGCTGTCGGCGGTGAGCATGTTCGGCCCGTCGCTCGCCCAGGTGCTGGGCGCGACGTTCCTGCTGTCGGGGGCCGACCGACTGCCCCCACGGGCGACGCTGGCGGGCGTCGCGTGGTCCTTCGCGGCAGGTACGGCCGTCCTGGCGCTGCCCGGGCTGCCGCTCTGGGCGATGTTCGCGGTCATCCTCGCCCAGGGCCTGGTCGCGGCGCTGGGCGGCGGGGTCCGTTGGGGCCTGCTGACCGAGATCCTGCCCCCGGACGGTTATCTGACGGGGCGTTCGCTGTTCAACATGATGAACGGACTGCTGCAGATCACCGGTTACGCGGTCGGTGGTGCCCTGGTCGCCGTCCTCTCCCCGCGCACGGTACTGCTACTGGCCGCCCTGCTGTACGCGACGGCCGCCGCGGGCCTGCGCCTCGGCCTGACCACCCGCCCGCCCCGGGCCACCGGCCGCCCCTCCGTCGCCGCGACCCGGCACGCCAACGCCCTCCTGTGGTCCTCCCGCCCGCGCCGCCTGGTCTACCTCGGCCTGTGGCTCCCCAACGGCCTGGTCGTCGGCTGCGAATCTCTCTTCGTGTCGTACGACCCCGGTGCCGCGGGCACGCTCTTCGCCTGCGCGGCGCTGGGCATGCTGGTGGGTGACGTGATCGTCGGCCGCCTGGTCCCGCCCGCGGTGCGCGCCCGCCTCGCCACGCCGCTGCTCCTCCTGCTGGCCACCCCGTACGCCTTCTTCGCGCTGCGCCCGGATACGCCGGTGGCCGCGGCGTGCGCCGCGCTGGCCTCGGTGGGCTTCGGGGCGAGCCTGGTCCAGCAGGAGCGCCTGGTGGCCCTCACGCCCTCGGAGCTGAGGGGCCACTCCCTCGGGCTGGACTCCGCCGGGAGGCTGACGATGCAGGGCGTGAGCGCGGCACTCGCGGGCTCGGTCGCCCAACTCACCTCGCCGGCGACCGCGATGACGGTGATGGCTCTGACATCGGTGGCGGTGACGCTGATGCTGGCGGCGCAACGGAAGGAGGGCGTGGCGGCGCCAGTGATGTCGCCCAGGCCTTAGCTTGTCTTTTAACCTCGGCCATTCGCGTGACAGCTACGGTTGATCGCCTGACTCAGACCCGGTGCCGGGGCAGTGTTGCCGGTCGGCGCATGATGACCGGCATGGAGAGCGCGGTCGAGAAGATCAAGGTCTGGTTCCGGTTTGTCCCTCGTGAGGGGTGGTTCCCGCAGGACACCGAGGGCCTGTGGGCGACGAGGCTCAGTGATGACACGGCCAGTGTGCAGAACGTCCCCTTCCTTCAGGACGGAGTGGCCGAAGGCGATGTGGTGCGGTACCGGACCGACTCCGACGGGCTCCACTGGGCCTCCGGGCGGGTCAGTTCCTCCGGTAACTGCACGATCCGTGTGGTGCCCGTGCCCACCGGCCCCCTGGGACGCAGTCCGCAGGCGGTGCATCAGCGCCTTTCGGCATTCAACCTCGGAGGCGAGGTCTTCAGTGAGGACTTCCCCATGGTGGCCTTCACCGCGCCGGCCGGCGCGGACTTCGCCGGGATCAAAGCCCTACTGACGCAAGGCCAGGAGGAGGGGTGGTGGCACTACGAAGTCGGGTGTTGCACCGACGAGTGGTGGAACGCCTGAGCTCGTCTCTCGACCTCTGATCTCGAACATCGAGTCGCACAGGTTCACTCACCTGGGCATTCGCCGGACAGGCGGACGACCCCCGCACGAGCATGCGTTCCGCCACGGAATCATGTTCATACGAAGGCCGCAGAGGTGAGTGTGCTGCATCACGATGCCCGGCAGGACGCTTTCGACTTCACGTCCCACTTTCGGGAGGACTTCTACGCGTGCCTGACCCGGCGCGGTGACACCTTGTTCGAGCTCACGGACGCGATGCTCTGCGAGGACGGTCCGGTGACCTCGCCGGTCGATCTGACGCTGCTGGCTGAACACCGGCGTGGGCACGGCGCGTTGTACGACGCGTTGAACTGCGGCCGTATCGACGTGGACAGGCTACGGAAGGCGCTGGCCATGTTGCCGCAGCCGAAGGCTGCCGACGGGCGCCTGGTCCTGGCGGTCGACGTCTCCCCATGGCTGCGTCCGGATGCGCCGACCAGCCCGGACCGGCTGTTCTGCCACGTCTATGGACGCTCGGGACGGCCCAGTGACCAGTTCATTCCCGGCTGGCCGTACTCGTTCGTCGCCGCACTGGAAACGGGCCGCACGTCGTGGTGCCAGTTGCTCGACGCCGTCCGGCTCGGCCCCGACGACGATGTCGCCGAACTCACCGCCGCCCAGGTTCGCCGCGTTGTCACCGACCTGATCGGCCAGGGACAGTGGGAAGAGGGTGACGCCGACATCCTGGTCGTCTTCGACGCCGGCTACGACGCTCCGCGGATGGCTTATCTCCTCGGCGGCCTGCCGGTGGAGGTGCTCGGGCGCATGCGTTCGGACCGAGTGATGCGCAAGCCCGTCCCGCGCCCGTGGATCTCGCCGCCCGAGGGCGGCCGGCCCCCGAAACACGGCAAGGAGTTCCGCTTCGCCAAGCCCGACACCTGGGGCGAGCCGGACGCCGAGACGGTACAGGTCACCGACCGCTACGGGACCGCTCAAGCGATGGCCTGGGACCGCATCCATCCCCGGCTGACCACTCGCTCGGCCTGGATCGACCACGAGGGCGAACTCCCCATCATCGAGGGCACCCTCATCCGCCTCCAGGTCGACCACCTGCCCGGCGGCCAGGACCCGCTGCCCGTCTGGCTGTGGTCCTCCAAGACCGGCATGACCAGCGAGGACGTCGATCTGCGCTGGCAAGCGTTTTTGAGGCGCTTCGATCTTGAGCACACCTTCCGGTTCGGAAAGCAGACGCTCGGCTGGACCCGCCCCAAGCTCCGCAGCCTCGAAGCCGCAGACCGATGGACATGGCTCGTGATCGCCGCCCACACCCAGCTCCGCCTCACCCGCGCAGCTGCCGCCGATTTCCGCCGCCCCTGGGAGAAGCCCGCCGAGCCCGCCCGGCTCACCCCGGCCCGTGTCCGCCGCGGGTTCAGGAACATCCGTCCGCACCTGCACTGCCCGGCCCGTGCACCCAAACCCTCAACTCCCGGCCCCGGGAGGCCGCTTGGCTCGAAGAACCGGCGGCCCGCCACCCGTTACGACGTGGGCAAAACGACCAGACGCCCCGAGAGCATCACTGAACGCAATCGACCTAAAGCCCACAAACCATAAAAAACAAGCTTAGAACCTGTGTCTGAACATCCCTTTGGATCTTCGGGCGGGTCTAGGCTGGCGACGTGTCTGTGGCCAACGGACCTGGTCTCGATCGGCGTTGTCCCGGGTGCGGTTCATGACTGGGGCCGGGGGCCGCGCCCCGGGCGGTGTACTGCTCGGGGGTGTGTCGTTGCAGGCAGTGGCGGCGGATACGGCGGCTGCGGTTGCGGGTGGCGGCGCTTGAGCGGGGCGAGGGCCGCCGGGTCTGCCCGGAGTGCGGGGCTGTCTGGGTGGCCGGGGTGGATCATCGCAGGAACGCGGTGTACTGCTCGCCGCGTTGCCGGAAGAGGGCCTGGAGCCGCCGCAGGGTCCGCAGCTACCGGTTCGCCGCCCACCGCTGGCCCGCCGGCCAGCGTCGTCAGGGCGTGTCTCACAAGGTTCACTACATCCTCGCGTCCATCCCGGAGGACGCCGAACGCTTCAAGACGATCGACGCCCCTCCGCTGGACGAGCGTGCCAGGGTGCGGCGCTGGACGACGGGCCTGGCCAAGAAGCGGGTCGGGCAACGCCCGGATCGTCCCGAAACGCCTGCGCAGAAGGTGGCGGCTATTCACCGCCTGGCCGACGACGACGAGGTCGCGGCGCGGGTCGCCACGGATGTGCTGCGCCGTCCGGAGGTCGCGGCCAAAGTGGTCGCGGACGACACCGCCCCGGCACATGGTCAACAAGGCTCAGACCACGCAGCACAGGACCGAGGTCGTCCATGACCTCATCGAGGACGACACGGTGGCGGCCAAGGTTGCCTCCGATGTGCTGCGCCGTCCGGAGGTCGCGGCCAGGGTGGTCGCCGACGACACCGCCCGGCATGCGGTCAACCGGGCCCAGACCGACCGTTCCCGGCAGCAGGCGGACGCCTTCCGCAGGGAAACCCCCGCCGGCCGAGCAGTGAGGAAGATCGAGCGGACACAGGAGTTCCTGGACCTGGTCGGCGCGTGCCACCGCTTCGTGGCGGCCTGCGGCAAGGCGGTGCCCAGACTCCGCGACCGGCACCTGTCGGATGACGAACAAGCGGTCCTGGCGCAGAATGTCGCACGCTGCCGGGCCACCCTGGACTGGATCGAGACCGCCGCCGAGACCGGCAAGGTCGACATGGACGAAGAGCTCGCCCGTCTCCTGCGGGGGGAGTAGCCGTGGCCAAGCGCTCCCCGACCGCGGAGCGCCACGCCGACCTGATCCGCACCGCCCTGTTCGAAGTCGCGCCGGCCGGCATGACAATGACCCGTCTGATGGCCTCGTGCGAGCTCAGCCGCCGGCAGACCAGACGGGGACTGTCCACGCTGCGTGACCTGTGCGCCGAACGCAGCTGGCCACCGGTCATCTTCAGACGCCGGCGTGACCAGGTCGTCTACGATGCGGCGGGCCGTCCACTCTCATACCTCGGTGATATCCCGCCCGCCAAGATCACTCTCCGGACGTATGTTCAAGTACCCCTGAGGGCCGACGCTTTGGGAAGAACCGAGGTCTAGTTTCGGCTCCATGCCCACCAGATCACGCAGAGCCGCTGCGGCCGCTTTGCTCACCCTCGCCTTGTCTGCTCCGCTCCTGGGTGCCGCACCAGCCTCCCCTTCTCACGATGTGCAGAATCCGGCTCGGGTTCCGAACACCAGCGTATTGGAGTTACCCCGACCCACCGGCTCCCACCCAGTGGGCCGCCGCACCCTGCACCTGGTCGACCGCCACCGCACAGACCCGTGGGTGCCAACCGCAGGGAACCGGGAACTGATGGTGTCCGTGTCCTATCCGGCCCGCTCAGCCAACGGGTCACCAGCGGCATACATGACTGCCGACGAGGCACGACACCTTGTGGAGGCCAGAGGACTCAGCGGGATCGTGCCAGCCTCAACAGTCGCCGGAACGCGCACGTATGGGCAGATTTCCGCGCCCCCGGCGCCGGGCCGCTTCCCCTTGGTGCTGCTCTCTCCCGGGTTCTCGATGCCGCGCAGCACCCTCACCTCCCTCGCCGATGATCTCGCCAGTCGCGGCTATGTCGTGGCCTCTGTTGACCACGCCTACGAATCCGTCGGCACGGAATTTCCGGGAGGTCGGTTGTTGACCTGTGCGGCATGTGAGCAGGTCGGAACTCGTCCGGAAAAGGCGGCCGTCGTCCGCGGCCGTGCGAAGGACATGTCTTTCGTGATCGACGAACTGACGAACCGCCAGGGAACTGAGCTGTCTCGCGTGATCGATCCGCGCCGCATCGGGATCGCTGGGCACTCGATCGGAGGGGCGACCGCCGCGACCACCATGGCCATCGACGATCGCGTGCGGGCAGGAGCCGATCTCGACGGTGACTTCTACGCTTGCCCTGCTGGGGCAGGGCTCGGCCAGCGTCCGTTCATGATGCTCGGTGCCGAGTCCACGCACAGCCCCAAAAGCGTTGACACCGACTGGCCCGATGCTTGGAGCCACCTGAACGGCTGGAAACGCTGGCTCACCGCAACGGGAGCCGAGCACTTCTCTTTCACCGACCTTCCTTATCTGGCAGGCCAGTTGGGGCTGTCGGATCCAGCAGTCCCGCTCTCAGGAGAGCGGGGGTGGCACATAACCCGCGACTACGTGGCAGCCTTCTTCGACCTTCACCTTCGGGGCATCCCCCAGCCGATCCTTGATGGCCCCACAACCTCTCATCCCGAGATCGCATTCCGACAGCCATAGTCTGGCAACCCAGAACGAACACCTGGAACAGCCCCTCATCAGGACGCCAAGTGTGAACGCTGCACTCTCGTCACACCACGAGCGGCCGTCAACGTCGCGAGAGTGCAGCCCGGAATTTGAAAAACAGGCTCTTAGAGGACATCTCATTTGGTGAGCCTGCGGTAGCAGATGAGGGTGCAGGCGATGCTCGTGAAGGCCAGAAAGTGCTCGGCCTTGCGTTCGTAGCGGCGGTGCAGGCGGCGGCAGCCGGCAAGCCAGGCCATGGTGCGTTCGATCGTCCAACGGTGTCGGCCGAGTCGCTGGGACGACTCGATGCCTTTGCGGGCGATCCGGTGGGTGATCCCGCGCAGGCGGAGCCATCGCCGAAGGTGGTCGTAGTCGTAGCCCTTGTCGGCGTGCAGGTTGGCGGGTCGGCGTCGGCGTGACCCACGGCGGGAACGGATCGGCGGGATGCCGCGGACGAGAGGCTCGAGGGCCTGGCTGTCGTGCAGGTTCGCACCGGAGATGCCGATGGAGAGGGGCAGACCGGTCCGCTCGGTGATCAAGTGGATCTTCGACCC